>JARXAK010000047.1 GCA_029865885.1 Rhizobium sp.
GCGATGAAATGCGCGTCCTCGACCCGAATACCGACCTTTTCCACAGGTGTGACGAGATAGGTCTTGCCGTCCTCATCCTTGCGCAAAACGGTCGAAAACAGCCTCACCAGAGGCTCCCGACCGATCGGCGTGCCCATATAGAACCAGGTCCCGTCGGCCCGGATTTCCATGTCGAGATCCCCACAGAACGGCGGTTCCCAGCGTTCCAGCGGGGGGAGCGTCGGCTTCCCGCCCGATGTTTGCGCTGACGCGCGGGAAATCAGCGCGGCCAGTCCCGCCGCATCCGTCGTCGCCTTCAGCGTGTCGCCTGCCATCTTTGCGTCCCGGTTTTGTCTTTAGACCATAACAGTCACGAGATAGTCATTCGAAACGTCCTTGTCAGCCGCCCTCTCGCCAATAAGTTAGTTTCAGTAACATGCACCTCGCGCGTCCGTTCGATTCGCCGGACCAGGCCAACACCAATTGGAGCAGACCATGGGCATGATGCCAAATCCCGATGTCGCACTGGATGAGAAGGCGATCGTCGCTGAGGCCGAAAAGGCGCTCGCCGACATCGCAACGATCCGCCAGGAAGTGGCCAAGGTGATCTTCGGCCAGGAAAAGGTCGTCGAAAACACGCTGCTCGCGATCCTCTCCGGCGGCCATGCGCTGCTCGTCGGTGTACCCGGCCTTGCCAAGACCAAGCTGGTGACGACGCTGGGCACGGTTCTCGGCCTCGATGCCAACCGCATCCAGTTCACGCCCGACCTCATGCCCTCGGACATCCTCGGCACCGAAGTCATGGACCAGGACGAGACCGGTCGCCGCTCCTTCCGCTTCGTCAAGGGCCCCGTCTTCGCCCAGCTGCTGATGGCCGACGAGATCAACCGCGCCAGCCCGCGCACCCAGTCGGCCCTTTTGCAGTCGATGCAGGAATATCACGTCACCATCGCCGGCCAGCCCTACCAGCTGCCCGCCCCCTTCCACGTGCTCGCGACCCAGAACCCGCTGGAGCAGGAAGGCACCTATCCGCTGCCGGAAGCCCAGCTTGACCGTTTCCTGCTGCAGGTTGACGTTCTCTATCCCGAACTCGCCGCCGAGCGGCAGATCCTTTTGGAAACGACAGGGGTCAGCGACCGCCGCGCCACTGCCGTGATCTCCAGCGAACGGCTGATGGAAATCCAGAAGCTCATCCGCCAGATGCCGGTCTCAGACACGGTCGTCGATGCGATCCTCTCGCTCGTACGCTCTGCCCGCCCGGGCCATGGCAATGCATCCACCGACAAAAATGTCGCCTGGGGTCCAGGCCCCCGCGCCGGCCAGGCCCTGATGCTCTGCGCCCGTGCCCGCGCGCTTTATGAAGGCCGCCTTGCTCCCTCCATCGACGACGTGCATGCGCTCGCCGAACCGGTGCTCGAACACCGCATGGCGCTGACCTTCCCGGCTCGCGCCGAGGGCATGACCGTCCGCGACGTCATCGCGGGCCTCGTTTCCGACCTGCGCAAGTAAGGGAGGCTCACACCGCGTGGCATTGATCGGCCAGATCGTCGAGCAGACACCCGGAAGCGAAGTGCTGAAGCGCGCCCGCCAGCGCGCCGTGCTAGTGCCCGACTGTATGGTCGAGGCCCGTCGCATCGCCAACACCGTGATTGCCGGCTGGCATGGTCGCCGCAAACGCGGCATTGGCGAAAACTTCTGGCAGTTCCGCCCCTATGCCGATGGCGAGAGCTACGCCCGCATCGACTGGCGCCGCTCGGCCCGCGACGACCACATGTATATCCGTGACCGCGAATGGGAGGCCGCCCACACCGTCTGGCTCTGGGCCGACATGTCGCCGTCGATGATGTACAAGTCGACGCTCGCCTCCGTCTCCAAGGAAAGCCGCGCACTCGTCCTGATGCTCGCACTCGCCGAAATCCTCGCCCGCTCCGGCGAACGCATCGGCTGCCCCGGCATCATGGAGCCGATCTCCGCCCGCAATGCTGCCGAACGGCTCGCAACGGCCATCATGCACGCCCCCATCACCGAAGGCCTGCCCGACACCCGCATGATCCGGGGATCGAGCGATATCGTGCTGATCGGCGATTTCCTCGATGATGCCGACCGGGTGATGGAACGCATCACGCCGCTTGCCCGTCGCGGCCTGCGCGGCCATGTGGTCGAGGTTGCCGATCCCGCCGAAGAAACCTTCCCCTATACCGGCCGCACCGAATTCACCGACCCCGAGACCGGCGAAAAGCTCACCTCCGGTCGCGCCGAGACGCTGCGCGAAGACTACCAGCAGGCCTATCTTGCCCGCCGTGACTCGATGTCGGATCAGCTGCGCCGCATGGGCTGGAGCTTCACCCATAACCGCACCGATCGCCTCGCCTCCGAGGCCCTCGTCGCCGTCCACATGCACCTGTCGGGCATGCCGCCCGCCGTCAACAGGAGTGCGGGCTGATGTTCGGTATCCCCTTGGCCTTCGGCGCCCCCGCGATACTCGGTGCCCTGCTCGCGCTGCCACTGATCTGGTGGCTGCTGAAGCTCACCCCGCCGCGCCCCAAGGCGGAAGTTTTCCCGCCGCTGAAGATCCTTGCCGGCGTGTTGAAGCGCGAGGAAACGCCCTCGAAAAGCCCCTGGTGGCTGACGCTGCTGCGCATGCTGATGGCCGCGATCGTGATCTTCGCGCTCGCGGATCCGGTACTCAACCCGCGCAACGCCACCCTCTCCGGCGACGGTCCTCTGCTGCTCGTCGTCGACAACGGCTGGGCAACCGTCGGCGACTGGGATCGCCGCGTCGAAACCGCGACCGCCCTGATCGGCGATGCAGCAGACCGCAGCCTGCCCGTGTCGATCGTCTTCACCGCCGATCCGACCCATGACGCCATCCCCGGCACTGCAGCCGTGGCGCTGGAAAAGCTCGCCGCCGCCACACCCCATCCGCAGCGCCCGGATCGTATCAGGACCGTCGAAGCGCTCCGCACCACCTTCTCCTCGGACCGCCCCGGCACGCTCGCCTATGTCTCCGATGGCATCGCCCGTGATGCCGAAGACCCCTTCCTGTCCGATCTCGCCAGCCTCTCGCCCGCCGAATTCCGCATCGTCGAGGGCGATGGCGCAACGAGCGTCGCGATCACCGGCGCCAACAACGGCTCCGATGCACTGACCGTAACCCTCTCGCGCCTCAACGCATCCGAAGCCCGCAGCCTTGTTGTGGATGCCCAGGATCGCCAAGGCCGCGTGATTGCCTCCGGCCAGGTCGATTTCGTCCCCGGCACCACCGAAGCCTCCGGCGAGATCGCAGCACCCTTCGAACTGCGCAATGACTTCGCCCGCCTCTCGATCGCGGGCGTCGCCTCCGCCGGCGCCACCCACCTGCTCGATGATGGCTTCCGCCGCCGCAAGGTGGCGCTTGTTTCCGGTGACAGCGGTGACGGTTTCCAGCCGCTCCTCTCGCCGCTCTATTACATCGAGCGGGCCCTCGGCCCCTATGCCGACGTCGTGAAACCCGGCCAGACCGATCTTGCCGTCGCGATCCCGGAAATCCTCGCGCAGAACCCGTCTGCCCTCGTGCTCGCCGATGTCGGGCGCCTGCCCGCCGACGTCTATGATCCGCTGCAGGCCTGGATTGCCAGGGGCGGCACGCTGATCCGCTTTGCGGGCCCCCGCCTTGCCGCCGCCCCCTCGGACGACCCGCTGGTCCCCGTCATCCTGCGTCAGGGCGAACGCGCGCTGGGCGGTGCGCTTTCCTGGGCCGAGCCGCAGCCGCTTGCCGATTTCCCTGATTTCGGCCCCTTTGCCGGCATGCCGCGTCCCGAAGGCATTCTCGTCAAGCGCCAGGTGCTCGCCGAACCGACGCCCGATCTCGCCGCGCGCACCTGGGCAAGCCTTGCCGACGGCACGCCGCTGGTCACCGTCGAGGAAACCGGCGCTGGCCGTATCGTGCTCTTCCATGTCAGCGCCGAGGCCACCTGGTCGGACCTGCCGATCTCGGGCACCTTCGTCGAAATGCTGCGCCGTGTCGTCCAGCTGACCCGCGTTGGAGCAGCCGAGGCTCAGACCGGCCAGGCGACCGCGCCCTCGCTGCCGCCCTTCCGCCTGCTGACCGAACGCGGCGCGCTCACCGCCGAAGCCGGCGCAGCCAAGCCACTGTCGCTCGGGCCGGATCGCCCGGATGCCGCAACCTTCGACAACCCGCCTGGCCTATACGGCACCGAAGACGGCTTCACGGCGCTGAACCTCCTGCCATCCGATGCGACGCTCCGCCCGCTCCCTTCGCCGGCAGGCATGACCGTCGCCCGCGACCCCATGGCAGGCACCGCAGCCACGCCGCTGAAGCCCGGCCTGCTGACGCTCGCCTTCCTGCTTCTGGTGGTCGACAGCCTGATCGTGCTCTTCATGGGCGGCGCCTTCTCCCGCCTGCCGAAGCGCGCGCCGGCGGCGGCAGCCTCCATCCTGGCGCTCGCCGTGGGCTTTGCCGCCGCCTTACCGTCTGGCCCGGCGCTCGCCCAATCCGCAGATGCAAAGCCCGGCGACGAGCAGATCCTCGAACGCCTCGACAACACCCATCTCGCCTATGTGATCACCGGCGAGGCCGAGGTCGACCGCCTCTCGGAACAGGGACTGATCGGTCTCACCGACTTCCTGACCTATCGCACGACGCTCGAACCGGCACCGCCTGTCGGCGTCGACATCTCCAAGGACGAGCTCTCCTTCTACCCGATCATCTTCTGGCCGATCTCGGCCTCCGCCCCCATGCCCACGGCTGCCGCCATCAGCCGCATCGACGCCTATATGCGTGCGGGCGGCACCGTGCTCTTCGACACGCGCGACCAGGGCTCGACGCTGGGCAACGAGGCCGGCGCCTCGCCGAATGGCGAACGCCTGCAGGCGATCCTGGCCAATATCGACATCCCGCCGCTGGAGCCGGTGCCATCAGACCACGTTCTGACCCGCGCCTTCTACCTGTTGCAGGGTTTCCCCGGCCGCTACAGCGGAAGCCCTCTCTGGGTTGAATCCCGCCAGGAGGCCCAGTCAAGCAGCAGCGGCGTCGCCTCCTCCGGCGATGGCGTGACGCCGATCATGATCACCGGCAATGATTTGATGGGCGCCTGGGCTGTCGATGCCAATGGTGCGAGCGTGTTGCCCGTCGTGCCCGCCGACGAGATGCAGCGCGAAATGTCCTTCCGCTCCGGCGTCAACATCATGATGTATATGCTGACCGGCAACTACAAGGCCGACCAGGTCCACGTGCCTGCTTTGCTCGAACGACTGGGGCAGTGAGACCATGACGCTCGAATTCGCCCCCTTCATTCCCTGGATCGTGATCGCAGCCCTCGCCGTGCTCGCCGTCGGTCTTTCCACCCTCGGCTTCCTGCGCGGCGTGCGCGGCACGGCCATCCGTCTCGCCGCCTCGATTGCCGTGCTCGCAGCCCTTGCAAACCCGCTCCTCCTGCAGGAAGAGCGCGATCCGCTCACCACCGTCGTGCCCGTCATCGTCGACCGCAGCCAGAGCCAGCAGATCGCCGGCCGCGCCGAACAGACTGATGAGGCCCTGCAGGGCATCCGCGACCGCCTCGGCCGTTTCGCCAATATCGAGCCGCGCATCGTCGAGGTCACCGACCCCGGCGACAGCGACGCGCCCTCCACCAAGCTTTTCGAAGCCCTGGCAGCCGCAACGACAGACGTGCCGCCGGCCCGCGTCGGCGGTGCGATCTTCATCACCGACGGTCAGGTGCATGACATCCCCGGCGAAAACCAGCCGCTGCCCTTCAATGCGCCCGTGCATTCCCTGATCACCGGCAAGGCCGACGAGTTCGACCGCCGCATCGAGATCCTGCGTGCCCCGCGCTTCGGCATCGTCGATGAGGAGCAGGAACTGACCTTCCGCGTCTTCGACGACGGCGAAGCCTCGAGCCAGCCGGCGGATGTTTCGGTCAAGATGAACGGCGAAGATTTGGGCATCGTCCCGGCCGTTCCCGGCGCCGAGACCTCCTTTGCCTTCCGCGTGCCCCGTGGCGGCAACAATGTGCTGGAGTTCTCGGTCGCCGCGACCCCGGGCGAAGTCACCGACGTCAACAACCGCGCCATCCATCTGATCGAGGGCATCCGCCAGAACCTGCGCGTACTGCTCGTTTCGGGCGAGCCGCATGCCGGCGAGCGCGCCTGGCGCAACCTCTTGAAATCAGACGCCTCGGTCGACCTCGTGCACTTCACCATCCTGCGCCCGCCGGAAAAGCAGGACGGCACGCCGATCAACGAACTCTCGCTGATTGCCTTCCCGACCCGCGAGCTCTTTGTCGAAAAGATCAATGATTTCGATCTGATCATCTTCGACCGCTACCAGCATCGCGGCGTCCTGCCGATCCTCTATTACGACTACATCGCCGAATACGTGAAAAACGGCGGTGCGCTTCTGATCGCAGCCGGCCCCGAACATGCCGGCCAGGATTCGATCGCGCTCACCCCTCTATCGTCGGTCCTGCCCGCCACGCCGACCGGCGACGTGCATCAGGCCGGCTTCTATCCGCGCCTCTCCGATCAGGGCAAACGCCACCCCGTGACGCGCGGCCTCGATGGCTCGGCCGTCGAGCCGCCGCAATGGGGCCGCTGGTTCCGCAGCGTCGATGTGGGCCGCACCGATGGCGAAACCGTGATGACCGCCGATGGCGACCGCCCGCTGCTCGTGCTGAACCGCGCCAATGAAGGCCGCGTTGCCATGCTGCTCTCCGATCAGGGCTGGCTCTGGGCGCGCGGCTTTGAAGGCGGTGGCCCGCATGTCTCGCTCTATCGCCGCATCGCCCACTGGCTGATGAAGGAGCCGGAGCTTGAGGAAGAGGCGCTGAAGGCCCGCGCCACCGGCCGCACGCTGGAAGTCACCCGCCAGACCATCGGCGACGCCCCCGGCCCCGCCACGATCACCACGCCCTCGGGCGAAACCATCGCGCTTGATCTCTCGGAAATCCAGCCCGGCCTCTATCGCGGCGAGCGCCGCATGACCGAGACCGGCCTCTTCACCGTCACCAACGGCGACTTCTCCACCCTCGTCCATGTCGGCGCCGTCGACGCCCCCGAATTCCGCGCGATGATCTCGACGACGGATACGCTCTCGCCGATCAGCCAGGAGACCCGCGGCCTCACCACCCGCCTCGACGACGGCGACGAGACCATTCGCATCCCCGACATCCTGCCAGTGCGCGGCGAAGTCCGCGTCGCCGACGACCGCCGCATGCTGATCCGCCTCACCGACGAAACGGTGCTCAAGGGCGTCAACACAATGCCGCTGTTTGCCGGTTTTGCCGGATTGGGGATCTTGCTGCTCGCGGTATCCGCCATGTGGTGGCGCGAGGGGCGGTAGGTTCCATCATTCTGAGAAGCCGAACCTGCAAGGAAATCGACAGGAATCGTGATCCAGTTCGGATCGACAGGTGGGCCATACTCGCTTAACCTATTCGCCATGACCCCGCCCCTCTCCCTCTCCGACACCGTCCCCGAAACCGCCCGCGATGCCATCCTTGCCGGCATCAGGGCCCATAACGACACCCTGCTCGGCCCGACCGACCGCAGGGACGTCTTCATCCCGATCACTGCCGAAGACGGCAGCGTCGATGGTGGACTGATCGGTTATACCGGTCGGGGCTGGCTTTACGTGGAATTGCTCTTCGTCCCCGACCGCCTGCGCGGTCAGGGGATCGCGGCAAAACTTCTGGCGCTGGCAGAGGAGGAAGCCAGGACGCGCGGCTGCATCGGCGCCTATATCGACACGATCAATCCGGTTGCCTGCCGCACGTATGAGCGGGCTGGCTACAGCGTCTTCGGACGCATCGAGGATTTCACCAAGAGTTACGATATCTGCTGGCTGATCAAGCGCTTCGGGGAAGCACCTGACTCAAAACCTCAGACAGAGGCATAGGCCCGGACAGGCGCCTCTTCCGTTGCGGAAACGGGCTCGGCAATGACCGCCTTGCAGTCCCGCCAGGCAATCACGCCCTTCAGCCGCGCATGCACATCGTCGGCGAGCGGCACGATCAGCACCCGGTTCGGATCGACGGGACCTGGAAAATCCAGCGCCTTCCAGGCCACCTTCTCGAAGCCGAGCGGCATGTAATAGGGCGGGTCGCCAATCAGGATCACACCTTCCGAGCCCTTGCGCCGGGCCGCCTCGATCGCGATCCGCACCAGTTCGCGGCCGATGCCCCGGTTCTTGTGGGAGGGCCGAACAGCCAGCGGCCCGAGCAGATGCCCCTTCACATCCCCTGCCAGAACCGGCGTCATGCGCACCGAGGCAATGGTCTCGCCATTGTCGGCGCAGATGAAGGAAAGAGACCGGTCATGCGGCCCCTGCTCGCGAATGCGGGCTGCCGCACGTGTGTGCCGGCCGGGACCGAAAGCTTCTTCATTGATGAGTTCGATGACGGCGTCGTGCGACGCATCCTCGGTGAGGTAGACAAGGCCAGAGTGAAACATGGATGACCGAAACCAGTAGACAGACAGCAATAGGGTTCACGCGCACAGGCTATGTGCGTTCGAGAGCTTCAGCGTCGTCGTGGGTTCCGTGCGATGGTCATCGGGGCCTTCAAATCTTGAGTTTTGTTCCGATAGCAGCAAAATTTCTGCTCGTCCAACGGAAAACGCACTGTTCAATCGTCAGCCTCTCGCAATCCCAGCCAACAGCCGTATTTTCCGGATCAAGTTCAAACGAGAAGGAAGCGACCATGGGCAGACTGGTGGACGGCGTCTGGCAGGACGTCTGGTACGACACGAAATCGACCTCCGGGCACTTCAAGCGCGCCGATTCAAGCTTCCGCAACTGGGTGACGGCAGACGGCGCCGCCGGTCCTTCGGGCAAGGGCGGTTTCAAGGCCGAGGCCGGTCGATACCACCTTTACGTCTCCTATGCCTGCCCCTGGGCGCATCGCACGCTGATCTTCCGGGCGCTGAAGGGCCTTGACGATCTGATCTCGGTCTCGGTGGTCGATCCCTTGATGCTGTCGAACGGCTGGGAATTCCACGACCGCGATGGCGCGACGCCCGACCATCTCTTCGGCTCCGACTATCTCTGGCAGGTCTATGTGAAGGCGGACCCGAGTTTTTCCGGCCGCGTCACGGTCCCGGTGCTCTGGGACAAGCAGACGGGCACGATCGTCTCGAACGAAAGCTCCGAGATCATCCGCATGTTCAATTCGGCCTTCGATCATCTGACCGGTTCGACCCTCGACTTGCACCCGGAAGATCTGCATTCCGAGATCGACGAGATCAACAGGCGCATCTATGACACCGTCAACAACGGCGTCTACAAATCGGGCTTCGCCACCACCCAGGACGCCTATGAAAGTGCCGTCTACCCGCTGTTCGAGACGCTCGACTGGCTGGAGGAACGGTTGACAAACAAGCGCTATCTCTTCGGCACGCGCATGACCGAAGCCGACTGGCGTCTCTTCACCACGCTGGTGCGCTTCGACCCCGTCTATGTCGGCCATTTCAAGTGCAATATCCGCCGCATCGCCGATTATCCGGCTCTATCAGGCTACCTGCGCGACCTCCACCAGACGCCTGGCATCGCCGAGACACTCGAGATGCGCCACATCAAGCATCACTATTATCGCAGCCACGGCATGATCAATCCGACCGGTGTGGTGCCTGTTGGACCGGAAGAGGACCTGATGGCCCCGCATGGCCGAGAAAAGCTCGGGGCCTGAGCCTACCAATGATGCGCGGGGGAGACCCCCCCGCGCAGTTCCGCGATCCGCAAGCGCGTCGCCTGTGTGGTCGTCTCGGGCAGCGCATCAAGGTCAAAAAAGCCGGCCTCGGCAATCTCCCGGTCCGCCGGCCGCTCGACCGTCTGCCGCACCGTGACGCGGTAGAGCAGCACATGGTCGCGCCGGCTGATCCGGGCGTTGAAATAGACATGGAAGAGTTCTGGCGTATCGACCGGCTCCAGGTTGCCCTCTTCCCGCATCTCCTTCAGCAGCGCCTGGATCGCCGTTTCGCCGCGCTCCACGCCCCCGCCCGGCATATGCCAGCCCGGCACATAGGTGTGGCGCACGAGAAAGATCCGCCCTGCCTCGTCGAAACAGGCCGCACGCACGCCGAGCGTCATGCCCCGACTGATGGCAAAATAGACATGCAGAACGCGAATGAGGAACCTCTTCGGCCATCCGAGCCTTTCGCTATCGGGGCCCGGTCCGGCACCACCCGCTGGCTTCATTTTCCTTGCCCCTCGGTTTCAGCGCCGCTAAGAGAAGCGCCATGTTCAAGCTCGCCCATATCTCCGACGTGCATCTCGGCCCGCTGCCGAACCTGACGATCCGGGAACTGGCCTCGAAGCGGATTACGGGCTATGTGAACTGGCATCGCAACCGCCGCAAGCATCTTTTTCCCAATGCGCTCGAAATGGTTCTCGACGCGCTGCGCGCGCAAAATCCGGATCATCTCGCGATCACAGGCGATCTCGTCAACCTCGCCTCCAAGCTCGAGGTCAAGCTCGTCTCGGAATGGCTGAAGGAAGCAGGCGCGCCGCTCGACACCTCCGTCGTGCCCGGCAATCATGATGCCTATGTGCCGGGTGCCCATGAACGCGTGGTCCAGGCCTGGTACGACTATATGCGCGGCGACGACGATCCGCTGATCTTCCAGGACGACCACAAGCTCTTCCCCTATATTCGCCGCCGCGGTCCGGTTGCCCTGATCGGCTGCTCCACCTCGATCGCCACCCCGCCCTTTTCCGCACAGGGCTATTTCAGCGGCCGCCAGGCGCGCGAAACCGCAAGCCTGTTGAAGGCTGCCGGCGAAGAGGGTCTGTTCCGCGTGGTGATGATCCACCATCCGCCGATCCGGGGCGCTGCCCCCCAGCACAAGCGCATGATCGGCATCCGTCGTTTTGCCGCCGCCATCCGCACCGGCGGCGCCGAACTCGTGCTGCATGGCCACACGCATCTCAACACGCTCTACTGGCTGGCAGACCGCGAAAAGAAGGTCCCCGTTGTCGGCATCGCCTCGGCGAGCCAGGGCCCCGGCGCCAAGAAACCGGCTGCCGGCTACAATCTCTTCTCGGTGGATGGCGAAGCCGGAAACTGGCAGCTCGACTGGCTGCGCTACAAAATCGAGAGCGAAGACATGCCCCTGAAGCTCGACCACAGCGAACGCCTGCTGGGCGGCTGACGCTCAGTCTTTCGCCAGCAGCGCATGGATCGCCGAGGCGACCTGATCCGGCGCCTCCTCGATCAGCATGTGCCCGGCGTCTTCGATCAGCGTCAACTCCGCCCCAGCCCAGATATTCTGCGCTTGGAGAACCGGCAGGATCGGGTCCTCGGTGCCCCACAACAACCGCGTCGGAACGGCGCAGCCGGCAAAGGCGGAAAATGGCAATGTCCCCTGCCCCATCAGGCCGTCTCGCTCGATGAGAAATGATTTGAGGATCGTCATCAGGCGATCAACGGCTCCAGGCAGACGCCGTGCCTGGACGAGGCCGGAGAGACCAGATCGCTCCGGCGCATGGCCCGGCGCCACCATTGCCGCAATCGCCGCCGAGAGGGCATCGAGGTCGTCAGCCGACCCATAACGCCTGAGCGCCTCATGATTGATATCGGGCCCGAAACCACCTGGCGCCACCAGCGTCAGCGAGCGAACGCGATCTGCCGCCTTCAGCGCGATCAGGCCGGCAATCGCCCCGCCCATCGAATGACCGCAAAGATGAAAGCTCGAAATGCCGCGCCGGTCGAGATCGTCAAGAATGGCCCTGGCCATCACGCCGGCATTCCCGACACCCTCGGCGTCGAGCGAGCGCCCGTGCCCGGGGAGATCATAGAGGACGAGCGGCAGGTCTGGATCGAGCCGACGGATAACCGGCTCCCACACGGCCCCGATCCCGCCAAACCCATGCAGCAGCACGAGGGGCGCCTTCGCCGAGGACGAATGTCGAACCTCGGCGAAGAGCGTCATGGCTTCAAGCCTTCTTCTGCTCGTCGAGCACGCGGTTGGCAGCCGACACGATGGCTTCCAGCGAAGCCGTCACGATGTTGGTGTTGATGCCGGCACCGAAGAGCTTGCCGCCCTTATGCGCCATCTCGACATAGGCGATGGCCGCTGCGTTCGAACCGTGCTGCAGCGAGTGCTCGGAATAATCCTGCACCGAGAGATCCACGCCGAGATAGGTCGAGAGCGCATTGACGAACCCGTCGATCGGGCCCGTACCCTTGCCCTCGATCCGCTTCACCTCGCCATTATCGGTAATCTCGGCGGCCACCACGCGGATGCCCTTCTGATCCGTGCCCGCCGGATAGGTATGGTGGTCGACGAATTTCAGCCGTGCGCCGGTCTGGTCGACATAACGCTCGATGAAGCGTTCGTAGATCTTCTTCGACGGCAGTTCCTTGCCTTCCTCGTCGGTGATCCGCTGGATGTCCTCGCGGAACTCGATCTGCAGGTTGCGCGGCAGGTTGATGCCGTAGTCTTCCTGCAGGATATAGGCGATGCCGCCCTTGCCCGACTGCGAATTGATGCGGATGATGGCCTCATAGGTGCGGCCGACATCCTGCGGATCGATCGGCAGATAGGGCACTTCCCAAACCGGGTGATTGGCGGTCTTGATCGCCTTCATGCCCTTGTTGATCGCATCCTGGTGCGAGCCGGAAAAGGCGGTATAGACCAGCTCGCCGACATAAGGGTGGCGCTCAGGAATGACCATCTCGTTGGAATATTCATAGACCGCCTTGATCCGCTCGATGTCGGAGCAGTCGAGCTCGGGATCAACGCCTTGCGTGAACATGTTGAGCGCCAGCGTCACGATGTCGACATTGCCGGTGCGCTCGCCATTGCCGAACAGCGTGCCCTCGACGCGGTCAGCGCCGGCCATCAACCCGAGTTCGGTGGCCGCAATCCCCGTGCCGCGGTCATTGTGCGGATGCAGCGAAATCAGCACATTCTCGCGATTGTCGATGTTGCGGCACATCCATTCGATCTGGTCGGCATAGATGTTCGGCGTCGCCATCTCGACGGTCGACGGGAGGTTCAGGATCAGCTTGTTGTCAGCCGTCGGCTTCACCTCGGCGATGACGGCGTTGCAGATTTCCAGCGCCACTTCGAGCTCTGTGCCGGTAAAGCTCTCCGGCGAATATTCGAAACGATAGCCGCCATTGTCCCGATTGGAGGCCTTGGCCGCCATGTCCATGATCATCTTGGCGGCATCGACGGCAATCTGCTTGATGCCGGCGACATCCTTGCCGAACACCACGCGACGCTGCAGTTCCGAGGTCGAATTGTAGAAATGGATGATCGGCTTGGTGGCCCCTTCCAGGGCCTCGAAGGTGCGCGTGATCAGCTCCGGCCGGCACTGCACCAGCACCTGCAGCGACACATCGGCCGGCACACCGCCCTCTTCCACGCACCACCGGGCAAAGTCGAAATCGGTCTGGGACGCAGACGGGAAACCGATCTCGATTTCCTTGAAGCCCATGTCGAGCAAGAGCTGGAACATGCGCGCCTTGCGGTCATGGCCCATCGGGTTGACCAGCGACTGATTGCCGTCGCGCAGATCGACCGAGCACCAGATCGGCGCCTTGTCGATCACCTTCGACGGCCAGGTGCGGTCCGGAATGGCGATTTGCGGATAGGCGCGGTACTTCTGCGAAGCGTCCGGCATGCCCTGCTTCACGGTATGGGTCTTCAAAATCATCGTCTTCGTCTCTTCTCGTCCTCGTCGGCGTGACCGGCTGATAGCAAATCAGCGTGGCTTTGACACGTCCGAACGCACCCTGTTCAGGGAATTACTGATATCGATAGGGGAGTTTTCGAGGAGCAATCGCCAAACGGCTGACCCGGCCGCCGGGCGCTCCTCAATGGACCCGGCAACCGCGGATAAGGCCGAGAAGAAGAAGCGAGTTTGGCACCGACGCGACGAAGCCGGCCGCAGAGCGGGCCGTCATTTCAGTCGCAGCAATGGACGTGCCGATGATCTTCATGGGATGAGGAATAACGCGCCGAACTGAATCGCGCAAGGGTGTTATTCGGCGGCGGATTTCGGCGACTGTTTGAGACGTTCGCGAATCCACAGAGAAACAAGCTCGTGCCGAGAGGTATTCAAACGAGCGGCCTCGGCGTCGAGCGCGGAAAGCTCCTCCTTCAGCAACTCGAGTTCGATGACCTCGTGCTCCCAATTGATATGTCGTGCATTGGCCCAGTCGAAATACTCGCTTACGTCCTCACCGTTATCGAATTTCTGGTCGAGCTCGGCTGCTGTTATGGACTTCATAATACTGAATCTCCGCTTTTCTGGCCCTGCGAACAGAAATGATCCGGATCTTGGCGCGCCGGAGCGTGAAGTATCCCACCCAGAATTTACCTTCAATGACGCCCACAATACCATATCGAACCTCGTCCTGCGAGCGAGCGTCGACGGTCAACCCATTTCCTGGACGCCATAACTCCTGCGCCGCCACGAAATCGATTCCGTGCTTCGCTTTGTTCGCCTCGCTTTTCACAGGATCGAATTCGAACTCCATGCCGCATCAAAGCATGGAGAACAGCCACCACTCAACCCCGCCGTGCAGCCTTCACCAGCCCCAGCATCGCCACCCCGGCAATCAGCCCCCAGAAGGCTCCCGATATCCCGAGAATGGAAATTCCGGACGCCGTCACCAGAAACGTCACCGCCGCCGCCTCCCGCGTCTCCGCAACCTGAAACGCCGCAACAGCAGATCCGGAAAACGCCCCGATCAGCGCCAGACCCGCGACCGACTGAATGAGGATCGGCGGCGCAAGCGACACAAAGCCGGTGACGGCACCGGCCGCAAGCCCGAGCAGCACATAGCCGATGCCGGCCACGATCGCCGCCCAGTAGCGCCGCTTCGGATCGGCATGCGCATCCTCACCCGCACACATCGCCGCCGTGATCGCCGCCAGATTGACCGCATGGCCGCCAAACGGTGCAGAGAGCGCCGAAAACACACCCGTCACCGCAAACATCGGCCCCGGATTCGGCTCGTATTTGTTGACCTTGAGGATCGCGATACCAGGAATGTTCTGCGAGGCCATGGTGACGATAAAAAGCGGCAGCGCGATCGACACCAGCGCCGGCAGCGTGAAGGCCGGAACAACCAGCTCCACCGGCGGCGCAAGCGACGCCGCCCAGCTCGCCATGGCACCATCAGGCAGATCGACCCCGAAGACGATGACGATAACGAAGGTCAAAAGCGCCGCCGGCACCGCATAAAGCCGCTTGAAGGCCGCCACCACCGCCCAGACCACGAGGATCGGCAGGCCGAGAGCCGAATCGAAGGCGACCGCCTTGAACGGCGCAAAACACAGATTGAGGATGACGCCCGCCAACATGGCATTGGCAACTGGCGCCGGGATCGCCGCCACCGCCCGCCCGAAGGGCCGGATGAGCCCCGCAAGCACGATCAGCGCCGCGCAGACGAAAAACGCCCCGACGGCCGCCGGAAAACCACCGACCGGGATGCCCGCCGTCGCCATCAGCGCTGCCCCCGGCGTCGACCAGGCAACCGAGACCGGCAGCTTCGTCCACACGCTCAACACGATCCCGCAAATGCCCATGGCAACCGACAGCGCCATCAGCCCGGAGGCTGCCTCGTAATCGGTGGCGCCCACCCCCTTCAGCCCCTGCAGGACGACGGCAAAGGAACTGGCAAAACCGACAAAGGCAACGAGCACGCCCATGAAGGCGGCCTGGGGAGAAAAGTCTTTCAGCATGATGGACTCACAGCGTCGGCCAGGGGATATGCAAGGCGAAACAAATTTCGGCCGCCCTGACAAGGCAGCACACCCCGCTGAAAGACCTGCGCAGACCGCTTAGGCGCCGACGGGAACGGCGCTGGACGGCCCCTGCGGGATGCGCCCGACCATGGCATCTTCCTCATGCAGCCGCACGCGGTTTCGGCCGGCACGTTTGGCAACATAGAGCGCCTCGTCTGCCCGCCCGGCGAGCCGTTTGGTCGACATGTCCTCGCGGGCCACTGCAATACCGGCACTGAGCGTCACCGGGATCTGCATTCCGTCATGGACAATCGACAGGGATTCGACCGTCTGCCGCAGCATCTCGGCAATCGCGATCGCCTCGATTTCCGACGTCTTCGGCAGAAACAGCCCGAACTCCTCGCCGCCCACGCGGGCAAAGATCGCCTCCTCGCCGAGGCGGCCCGCCATGGCCTGGGCGACCATCGTCAACACCATATCGCCGGCCGCATGCACGTGAACGTCGTTGACCCGCTTGAAATGGTCGATATCGATGACGACGGAGGCGCTTCCGGGTGGCGCCCGGCGCGGCAGCCGGTCCATCATCCAGTGTCGATTGTGAATCCGGGTCAGGCTGTCGGTCTCGGTGAGTTCGATCAGCCGCCGTTCCGCGCGCTCCTGGACCAGGATCAGCACGAACATGGCGATGACGAATTGACAGAGGATGAGGATCAGGAAGGTCGCTGCCGGCGTCAGCCGAACGATCTCCGGATTGAACACGCCGCCGAGGGTCGCGAAAGCGAGCAGTGCCTTGAAGGCGAAGGTGATCGCCAGGCCGTAACGGCTTTCCAGCCTCTCCTTTTGTGGGTCCCACAGGGCCAGAACTGCGCTGGCAGCGGAAAACCCGCCCATGGCGGTGAGAAAGACGATCGCGCGGCAAAGCTTGACCATGGGAAACTGCGTGAAGACCGCGATCAAGGTGATGCAAGCCGGTATCGCCATCACCCACCAGATTCGCCCGGCCCGCCGCTCGGTCATGACATGGGTCAGCCCGACAAACAGCAGCGCATAGGCGAGCGGCGCCGCGATCGTCGTGCCAAAAGTCCAGGTCGCGTAATCGATCACGCCCTGTTCGCCAGCCCCTGCTGCCAGCGCCGCAACCGCCAGCACCAGGAAGGACACCGCCATCGTTCCGAGCCCGCGGCTGCGTCGCGATCGGTAGCGCAGATAGAGAAAACACAGCGCCCCGACCGTCAGCGACAGCGGATGCAGGATCAGGATCGTGGCGAGGTCGAGATGCATGAGGCGTCCAGGACAATACCGTTGCAACTGCAATTACCAAGGCAAAGCTTGCCGATTGCTGAACAAAGCCAGCTGCCAAGCGCATGGCTGCAATCGCCTCAGCGCAGGGCAGACATCGCACGCGGCGGGGCTCCGTCATCGGGCTTTCACGAAACACGGTCAAACAGCCCTGAAAACACGAAACCCCAGCTTCCGCTTGCCTTTTTACCCCCGTTTGCCTATGGACCCCCTCCGACGCATTCGGGGCGTCCCGTTCACTTCCGCCAGATATGGCTGGGTTCACGAAGGATAGAGCCTTGATCCAGACTCCCTATTACCTGATCGACAAATCGAAGCTCCTCCAGAACATGGAGAAGATCGCGACCCTGCGCGAACTCTCCGGCGCAAAGGCGCTTCTGGCGCTGAAATGCTTCGCCACCTGGTCGGTCTTCGATTTCATGCGCGACTATATGGACGGCACGACCTCCTCCTCGCTCAACGAAGTCCGCCTCGGCCATGAGCGTTTCGGCAAGGAGACGCACGCCTATTCCGTGGCCTATGCCGATTACGAGATCGACGAAGTCGTCAGCCATGCCGACAAGATCATCTTCAATTCAATCGGCCAGCTGACCCGCTTCGAAAAACAGTCGTCCGGCATCATCCGCGGCCTGCGTCTGAACCCCGGCATCTCGTCGTCGAGCTTCGACCTCGCCGATCCCGCCCGCCCCTTCTCGCGGCTGGGCGAATGGGATCTGAAAAAGGTCGAGCCGGTCATGGAGCTGATCTCCGGCTTCATGATCCACAACAACTGCGAAAACGGCGATTTCGACCTCTTCGACCGCATGCTGGGTGACATCGAACAGAAGTTCGGCCCCCTGTTGAAGAAGGCGGACTGGGTCTCGCTTGGCGGCGGCATCCATTTCACCGGCGAGAACTATCCGCTGGAGAAATTCGCCGAGCGCCTCAAGCGCTTCTCCGGCGAGTTCGGCGTCCAGGTCTATCTGGAGCCCGGCGAAGCCTCGATCACCAAGTCGACCACGCTCGAAGTCACCGTGCTCGACAGGCTTTACAACGGCAAGGATCTTGTCGTGGTGGATTCCTCCATCGAAGCGCATCTCCTCGATCTCCTGATCTACCGGGAAAGCGCGAAGGTCCACCCCAACCAGGGACCGCACCGGTACCAGGTCTGCGGCAAGTCCTGCCTCGCGGGCGATATCTTCGGCGAGTTCAATTTTGAAACTGAATTGAACATCGGCGACCGCATCTCGCTGCAGGACACCGCCGGCTACACGATGGTCAAGAAAAACTGGTTTAACGGCGTGCAAATGCCGGCAATCGCCATCCGCGAACTGGATGGCAGCCTCAGGACGGTCCGTGAGTTCGACTACACGGACTACGAAACAAGCCTGTCCTGAACTCCCTCAGGAACGGGTTCTGACGATTGGACGCAAGGAGTTGGTCCCATTATGAAAAAGAACGTGCTCATCATCGGCGCCGGCGGCGTCGCCCAGGTGGTCGCCCACAAATGTGCGCAGAACAATGACGTGCTCGGCGACATCCATATCGCCTCGCGCACCAAGGCGAAGTGCGACGCCATCATCGCTTCCGTGCACGAAAAGAAGGCGATGAAGCAGCCGGGCGTTCTCGAAGCCCATGCGCTTGACGCGCTGGACATCGAAGCCACCAAGGCCCTGATCAGACAACTCGGCACTGAGATCGTCATCAATGTCGGCACCGCCTTCCTCAACATGTCGGTGCTGCGCGCCTGCATGGACACCGGTGTGGCCTATATCGACACCGCGATCCATGAAGAGCCGAACAAGATCTGTGAAACCCCGCCGTGGTACGGAAACTACGAGTGGAAGCGTGCGGAAGAATGCGCTGAGAAAGGCATCACCGCCATCCTCGGCGCCGGCTTCGATCCGGGCGTCGTCAACGCCTATGCCCGTCTTGCCAAGGACGAATATCTCGACAAGGTGACCGACGTCGACATCGTCGACATCAATGCCGGCAGCCACGGCAAATACTTCGCCACCAATTTCGACCCGGAAATCAACTTCCGCGAGTTCACCGGCGTCGTCTATTCCTGGCAGGGTGGCGAATGGAAGGTCAACAAGATGTTCGAGATCGGCAAGGACTACGACCTGCCGGTCGTCGGCACCCGCCGCGCCTATCTCTGCGGCCATGACGAAGTGCACTCATTGGCCAGACACATGGACGGCGCCGACGTGCGCTTCTGGATGGGCTTTGGCGATCATTACATCAACGTCTTCACCGTCCTGAAGTCGATCGGCCTCCTCTCCGAACAGCCGGTCAAGCTCGCAGACGGTTCTGAAGTCGTGCCGCTCAAGGTCGTCAAGGCCTGCCTGCCCGACCCGGCATCGCTTGCCCCCAATTACGAAGGCAAGACCTGCATCGGCGATTACGTGAAGGGTTTGAAGGACGGCAAGGAAAAGACCGTCTTTATCTACAACGTCGCCGACCACAAGGAAGCCTATAACGAAGTGGGCAGCCAGGGCATCTCCTACACGGCGGGTGTCCCGCCGGTTGCTGCGGCCATGCTCGTCGCGACAGGCGAATGGGACGTGAAGAAGATGGCCAACGTCGAAGAACTGCCGCCGAAACCGTTCATCAACCTCCTGAACAAAATCGGCCTGCCGACCCGCATTCAGGACGAGGATGGCGATCGGGCTGTGGAGTTCTAAGAGCGCGGATAGCGCTTGAGGATTGAGGGAATGCGGACCCCGCCGGAGCGATCTGGCGGGGTTTTTCGTTGAACCAAAAGCCTCGACGGTCGTCATCCTCGGGCGAAGTCCCGAGGATCCACTGCTGTCAACGGCAGGCGGCACGGTCGAAGGTGCGGACGCCTCGGCAGATGCTCGGCACAAGGCCGAGCATGACGACCTACCCTTGGCAACCCATCCCGTCACATGCCTGTCGTACCAAGCCCATAACGATCAGCGACATGAAACCCTGCCTTCTGATCATCGATCTCCAGAATGACTTCCTCGCGTCGCTGGCTGCCAGCATCGTCACCCCTCTGGTCGCCAACACGAACCGCCTCGTCCGCACCTTTCGCGCAGAGACTCTGCCCATTGTCTGGATACGGCAGGAATTCCGCGCCGACCTGAGCGATGCCTTTCTGGAAATGCGCGACAAAAACATTGCCGGCGTGATCGAGGGAACCGAGGGAGCACAGCTCCATCCAGACCTCGAAGTCTCTGAAAACGACGTGACCATCATCAAGAAGCGCTACAGCGCCTTCTTCGGCACCACGCTCGATCAGCACCTGCAGGAGCAGAAGGTCGATCATCTCGTCCTCTGCGGCATCAACACCCACGCCTGCATCCGAACCGCCGCCATCGACGCCTACCAACGCGACTATCGTGTTCTGCTGCCCAGGGAATGTATCGGCTCCTATGATGACGAACACGCACGGGTCACGCTGCGATATTTGGATGGGAAGATTGCGCGGGTTGTGGGGGCAGAGGATGTGGTGAAGATGGTGCGACAAGAGCGACGCCTTACGCACGTTCAGGACGACGATGGCGGTCGCGCTGTGGCGTTCTGAGAGCGCGGGCTAGCGCTTGAGGATTGAGGCAATTGAGGACCCCGCCGGAGAAATTCGGCGGGGTTTTCCGTTGCAACAAGGCCCACCGCCGTCATCCTCGGGCGCAGCCCCGAGGATCTGCTGCCGCCAGCGGCAGGCGCTGAGGTCGATGATACGGAAAGCAAGCCAGGGTACACAAAAATCTTGGCAAACCTCAACATGGCTGCTTCTAAAGATTACGTTTAAGCAAGCGCTCAAGTTGCTGTTCTATCGCTTTCATTGGGTATTGCCAACCATCCCAGAGCTCAAACAAGTCCCTTGTGGCTGCGTAGGCGTAGGATGCAATTGCCTCAGGTGGAGTGTCAGCAGACATTTCAACATATCCATCCGCGGAATTGCCCATCGCAATCCCGCGAGATGAGACATAGCGGCTGCGGTCCGCCCAGGAATCGAGTTGCCTAGGCTGTAGGTTTGACCATCGGAAGGCGAAAGCCAAAGTGGTTTCCTCTCCACGATCGAATGCTTTGCTGAAAGCCAACCCCACAGCTAGAACCTCAAGCACGCGATACATCATAAGGCCTGGGTCCAAATACTTTCCAAGCTCAACCTTATCGGTCAGATCATCCTCAAGAACTCGCCAAAGAAAGAACTCGCCATTCCTATCATATCGATAGAAGTCAGCGTGTCTCCCCCAGCCACTTCCTGTATCAATGACGGTAGCCTCCCACACCTTGTCGATCAAAACAGGACAATCGCTTTTGTTTCGAAAGCCACTTGAATCAAGCCATGCGGGCCAACCAGTATATTGAGGATTTGCGGACCCGATTATTCGCAGAAAGTCTTTTGCAGAGCTATCTTGCGGCAAAGGTGGATCGAATTTGAGCAATACATTCCACGAGCCTCTTTCAGCTTGAAGTTCACCTCGACCACGAGCAGCTAAGGCCTCACTCATGCGCTGCAAGTTTTTATCCGCGGCCTCAAAAGTTCTTTCGCGAAGAGCTGGATTAGATTTCCCTTGTAGTAGCTCACTAAACGCCCCTGCGCCTTCGACGCCGAGATGGCGCCTCAAGAAGCGACCGATGTCGGCCTCTCTGTTTTCAAAGCAGATATCTACAATATCTGCCCAATCTGAATGACGCGCTGCAGACGAACTTGGTATTCCACTAGCGTTAAGCGTTCGAAAATAGACGGCGTCTTTTCGTATAAGCGTCTTACCTGCAAGCGTCAGCTCCTTGGATGCTGCAACAGGTGAACGTACCCCGCTACCTACGGCAATGACGGGGAACTCTTGGTTGTCTCGCGCACCAAAGCCAACAGCGACCTCAAACGGCACCGACGCGTACTTCGAGACTATCTGCTGAACTATATCTAAGTGGAACGAGGCCCTCACATCATCGGGCCTGCCTTCCTGCACTGGCTCAAGAGTTTCATCATCTAGCCCGATGACCATGTACCCCCCGTTACGATTGCGGAGGGCCATGCACGCGATCGCAATTTTCGCAACAGCTGCATCATGAGCTGGATCAATCCAACGCTTTATCTCTACATTCAGGCCTTCTGAGGGAGCATTTACCAGGCGATCTGCGGTTTCTTGGCTGATCTGTACCGCCATTTGCTCTACCTCCCTGCCGTAATGGTACGCCCAATCAAAGACGCAAGAGCAACTGAGACGCGATGCGGGGAAACAATCAAGTTAAAGTCGCAGACAGCAGCCTGTTCTTCACATAAATATAAGCGGCTTAGGACACCGAATTAAATCCGTATCGAAGAGATAGCCGCTCACAATTCGATCTCGCGCGACGGCTGACGGTTCCGCGCAAAGACCTCGTCATCAAGATCCACATCGGCGGGAAACAGTTTGAGATGCGCCACAAGGCTGGGCCGGTCCTTGGCGAGCGCCCGCTTGGCCGCCTCCGCCGCCTCGACGCTGACCAGCACCGCCGCCGGCTTGCCATCTTTGGTGATGGTGACGAATTCGCCGGAGGCCGCGTCATCGACCAGTCCCGACAAACCGGCCTTGGCTTCCTTCACACCGATGCTGGACATCGCGACACCTCATAAAGTGACCACCAGAGACCACAATACACGTCTTAGCCCCCTGATCCACAACGCCCCCATATCCACCCCGCCCCCACCATGCTACGAGGCCGCCACACGCCACCCACTTGACCCCGAGACCTCGATGCCCCCTGCCCTCCACACCGACCTCACCACCACGCTGCGCCCCCTCCTCACCGAACTCCACCAGACCCCTGATATCTTCCAGACCTGGGACGCCCATCTGGAGCTTGTCGCGGCCGGCGGTCTGGTGGTGGTGAAGTCGAAGCGAGCGAAGGGGCTGGTCGACAGCCTGTTCTGGGGCCGTGCGCCTGGCTCGACCGAGAACAAGCAACTGCCCGAGGCGACCGCCTTTGCCGCCATCGACCGTTTCCTCGGCCTCGGCGCCCATCTGGCGCTGTCGGATGCGCTCACTGAAGGTGCGGTGCTCGACGAAGCTTTTCCCCACTGCGCGGTGAAATTCTCCTATCGCAAGAAGGGCGCGCCGAAGGCGAAGGTGCTGTCGATGATCTTCATCGGCTTCAACGACGAGGCGGATGCGCTCGCCTATGCCGAGCGTTTCCCCGGCCTGCCGCTGGTCACATTAAGGCCGCTCGCGGGCGAAAAACTCCACGAATGGCGCTGACGGCGCCTCAAGCCGCTGCCGACAGCTTCGGCAGAAGCTCGCCGACCGGCATCGGCCGGCCGAAGAAATAGCCCTGGAAGTTGGTGCAGCCGGCATTTTCCAGCGCCACACGCTGCGCCTCCGTCTCCACCCCCTCGGCAATTACCGAAAGCCCCAGACTGTCGCTCAGCCGAACGATCGTCTCGACGATCGCCATGTTGCGGCGATCGGCGAGCAGATCGCGCACAAAGGACTGGTCGATCTTGATCTGCGCGAAAGGCAGGTTTTTCAGCGAACTCAGCGAGGAATAGCCGGTGCCGAAATCATCGAGCGACCAGGCGATGCCAAACGCCTTCAGCGCCTGCATCTTGGCCTGAACGACATCCATGTCGTCGCACAAGACGCTTTCCGTCAGCTCCAGCTTCAGCGCTTCCGGCCGGGCGCCGGACAGGCTGACGATCGAGCGCACCTGCTCGACGAAATCCGGCTGGCGGAACTGGGTAGCGCTGACATTGACGGCAATCGTCAGCTCCCGCGTCTCCGGAGAACCGGCCCAGGCTTGCAATTGCGCCGTCGCCGTCCGCAGCACCCATTCGCCGATGGGAATGATCAGGCCCGTCTCCTCCGCCTGCGGAATGAAGGCATTCGGCGGGATCATGCCGCGTGTCGGATGTTGCCAGCGCAGCAGGGCCTCGACGCCGATGATCCGCCCGCGCCTGTTGACCTGCGGCTGATAATGCAGCTGGAATTCCCCCCGCGCGATCGCCCGGCGGATATCGCCTTCAAGCGCCCGGCGGGCATCGACGTCGGCCTGCATGATCAGAACGACCCCGCAGGTCGCCACCGTGCCGGTAATCTGATGGGCGAAGACCTCGATCATGCCCGTGCCCCGCGGCATCCCGGCAATCGCCAGATGCGGCATGATTTCCAGGGAAAAGCCGAGAAACGCGGCAAGCGCCAGGCAGGGAAGGAAAACCTTGAGGTAGAAGCCTTCGCGGCGGAAGACGAGATAGGTGGCGGCGAGCACCGGCAGGAAGTTGAAGTGAACCGAGGCCGGGATTCCTGGTCCCGGATCTTCCCCGAGTGCAGCGAGCAGAATGGCGAGAAACAGTCCATGTGCCATGACAAGCGCACCGGCCCTGATCCGGTCGGCAAGGGCGAGCGCCACCATCGTGATCCCCAGCACAAACGAAATGAAGGCGCTGAACAGGACCGCTTCGGGAAGGAAGGTGAGCGACCCGACAACCCAGACAGCGCTAACAACCATGACGATCATGCCGCCGAACAGAACCAGATTCTTCACCCGCCTGTTGTGCCGCCCCTCTGTCGTCCAGCGCGACAGGTCGGTCCGCATCGGCAGGCGCAGCAACGAAGCCAGCAAGGGGCGATCAGGGGATATGAACCAGATCATCCGTCACCACCGTGAGCTCGAACGGCACGATATCGCCGCAGCGTGAAAGGTCTCGAAAGTCGTCAACAGCAATAGAGTCCTGACCTGATCAGATTGCCGGTGCAATCAACGGTTCAATGGCATTAGACAAGCATCACCTGCAAGTCCTTTCCAAACGATGTTCAAACAACGCGGTGCACAAGAGAAACCTATCAAGGTTAACCGGTGATTGCACCCATCGCTGCACTTGGAATCCCCATCCCCTAGTAGCCCGCCGTCAACGACGTCCGCCATGTCAACTTCAGTTATGCTCGCATAGGAAGAAATATCAACATAACCACACCCCTTGAGGGAGGGCGCTCCTCATTTGCGGCGGGCCGCAGGATGCGCTCGGCGCAGCCTTATGGCGCAAACCCGCATTTCCGCACCGGTTCACTGGCAAACCCCGCATGCGACCTCGACCGCACTTGCTGCAATTGCCGCAAGCGGGAACTTTTGGCCTCGTCCGGGCTTTCTCCGCCAAGACAACCAAGGAGGACATCATGTCCGCTAGACTATTGCGCGCCGCGCTCGTTTTCACGCTCACGCTTGCCAGCCTGCCGCTGGCCGCCCCGTTTGCCGCCCCCGCCTACGCCCAGGACCTCGAGCTCCGCATCGGACCGGACGGCCTGCGCCCGATCATCCGCGACCGCGACCGTGACGGCGAACGTCGCATCCGCGATCGCGGCTGCAGCCCAAGCGAGGCCCGCGCCGCTGCCCTTGATGAGGGGCTGCGCCGCCCGCAGGTCGTGCGCGTCACCGACCGCACGGTGACCGTCGAAGGCATGACCCGCCGTGGCCCGGAGCTTATCCGCTTCGCCAACCGTCGCGGCTGCCCGATCCTCTGATCGACAATGCCATGAATGCAAAAAGCCGCCGGATCGCTCCGGCGGCTTTTGGATGTCTCGGCAATCAACCTCAGCCGATGTCGGCGTGGCTGTCGATGATCTTACCAACCAGACCGTAGGTTACGGCATCTTCAGCCGACAGCCAGTAATCGCGGTCGATATCCTTGGCGATCTTCTCCTGGCTCTGGCCGGTGGCCTTGGCGTAGATCTTGATCAGGCGCTCGTTCATCTTGATGATTTCGCGGGCCTGGATCTCGATGTCGGACGCCATGCCGCGCGTGCCGCCAGACGGCTGGTGCATCAGGAAGCGGGTGTTCGGCAGCGCCAAGCGACGCTCCTTGGGAACCGCGACGAAAATCAGCGAGCCGGCGGAAGCCGCCCAGCCGGTCGCGATGATCCAGACCTTCGGCTTGATGAACTTGATCATGTCATGGATCGCGTCACCGGCTTCCACATGGCCGCCCGGCGAGCAGACGAACACGCGGATGTCTTCGTCAGAAGCAGCCGCAAGCGCCACGAGCTGCGTGCAGACCTTCTGCGCCAGTTCCATGGTGATGCCGCCATAGATGAAGATCGAACGCGACTTGAAGAGGTTCGCTTCCGTTTCCTTGCCGATCGGCAGTTCCTTGCTCTTGTCGTCTTCGTCTTCGTTCATCACAGGGGATAGTCCTCGTTGTGTTTGGCTCATCCGCACATAGTGCGTCTCATGTCCTAAGACAATGCGGGAAAAAGACAAGCATGGAAGCAGTGAACAGGAGGTTGCCGTCGAACACAGCAGAACATGCGAATATGCGAAAAGTCTACTACCCCTTAACTCTTAGGGGTTAAAATCGCGGCATCGGAGATCCCTAATGCCTGCACAGATACGCCTTGCTGAACTTATCGGCGCCTTGAGCCACGCCCTCGACCTGACAGGCGGCCAACAGGCCGGCCATTGCATTCGCACCGCCCATATCGGCACAGCCATCGGTGTCCGTCTTGGCCTTGCCGAATCCGCCCTGCACGATCTCTATTACACCCTGATGCTGAAGGATCTCGGTTGCTCGGCCAATGCGGTGCGCATGTGTGAAATCTTCGATACGGACGATACCAGCTTCAAGGGCGACTTCCGCCGCGTCGATGGCACGCTTCCCAGCCTCCTGCGACAGATATTCCGCCATGCCGGCGCCCGCCGCGGTTTTGGAGGCAAGGTGAAGGCCGTCTTCAAGGCGCTGCGTTCAGGCAAACATGCGGCAGAACTCGTCGACATCCGCTGCCGCAGGGGGGCGGAAATCGCGCGCCAGATGCGGTTCTCCGAGGATGTCGCGGCGGGAATCCGCGAGCTCGACGAGCATTATGACGGCACCGGGCGACCAGACGGCCTCAAAGGGCAAGAGATCCATCTTTTCGCCCGCATCGCACTGGCAGCCCAGGTGGTCGATGTTCATTCCAGCCATGGCAGCCCGGAACAAGCCCTGCGTCAGCTGAGCGCCCGCCGGGGAACCTGGCTCGATCCTGAAGTCGTCGATGCCTGTCTCGCCGTTTTGGCAGAAGCTGGCGCCTGGGACGATTTGAAGGCGCCGGATCTCCAGCAGAAGGTGCTGGCAGAAGAGCCCGGCCAGAAGATCATCCTGGCAGACGAAGACTATCTCGACGATATCGTCGGGGGCTTTGCCCGCGTCATCGACGCCAAGAGCCCCTACACCGCCGGCCATAGCGACCGGGTGGCGGAAATCACCGTGAAGATCGCCGAAGAACTCGGCCTTTCTGCGTCCGAATGCCGGGGCCTGCGTCGGGCGGCCCTGCTGCACGACATCGGCAAGCTCGGCGTCTCGGCCCGGGTGTTGAACAAGCCCTCCGGTCTCGATCCCGAGGAATGGACGGAAATGCAGGCCCATGCAGCGCATTCCGAGCGCATCCTCTCGCAAATCCCCGCCTTCGCGGAACTGGCGGAGGTCGGCGGCGCCCATCACGAGCGGCTCGACGGCAGGGGCTATCCGCGTGGGCTGACCGGCGACCAGCTCTCGCTCGCAACCCGCATCGTCGCCACCGCCGATGTCTTCGATGCCCTGACGGCCGAAAGACCCTACCGGGCTCCGATCACCCCGGCAGAAGCGCTCGCCGTCATCCGCAAGACAGCCGGCGTGCATCACGACCCGCTCTGCGTCGACGCCCTCGAACGCGCCGTCGCCCGGGACAACGCCCTCGCGGCTGCGTGATCGCGCGACCGCCACAGCGATACCCGTTCTTAATCCCGTTCAGTCAGACTGGAGCAGCCAAAGCAAAAGCGCGAAGCGGTTTTGCCTTCGGAATTGCGTGAAAACAAAAGGATAGAGCATGGACGCTACACCGTTTTCTGCCGAAATGGTCTAGCGCAAGGAGAAGGCGCCATGACCCAAACCATCCGGCTTGCCGAACTGATCGAGGCACTCAGCCACGCCCTTGACATGACCGAGGGGCAACCCGCCGGCCATTGCGTGCGCTGCTGCTTCATCGGCACGCGCATCGGTCAGGCACTCGGCCTTGGGGACGACGCCCTGCGCGATCTCTATTACACGCTGCTTCTCAAGGATCTCGGATGCTCCTCCAATGCCGCCCGCATCTGCGCGCTCTATCTGGCCGATGACCTGAAGTTCAAAGGCGACTTCAAGCTGGTCGACGGTTCATTCCCGCAGATCCTCAAATTCGTCCTCTCCCACACCGGCATGGAGGCGGGGCTTGCCGAACGCTTCCGCAGCATCCTCAACATCTTCAAGAATGGCGGCGAGATCTCCACCAGCCTCATCCAGACCCGCTGCCAGCGTGGGGCTGAAATCGCCCGCCAGATGCGCTTCTCCGAAGAGGTCGCAAGAGGCATCCTCGATCTCGACGAACATGTCGATGGCGGCGGCAAGCCTCAGGGCTTGAAGGGCGCGGACATCCACCTCTATGCCCGCATCGCGCTGATGGCGCAGGTGATCGACGTCTTCTTCGTCCATCAGGGCGGAGAGGCGGCTCTGGCGGAAGTGAAGAAGCGCGCTGGCGGCTGGTTCGATCCTGAACTCGTCGCCGCCTTCGAAAGGCTCGCGACATCCGCCTTCTTCGCCGAACTCGGCTCGAAGGATCTCGAAGCCTATGTGCTGGCCATGGAGCCGGGCCGCCAGGCCGTGCTGGCCGACGAAGACTACCTCGACGACATCGCCGCCGGCTTTGCCCGCGTCATCGACGCCAAGAGCCCCTACACCTCAGGCCACAGCGACCGCGTTGCGCTCTTCACCGACCTGATCGCCGAAGAGCTTGGCATGGCCCTCCCCGAGCGTCGCCGCCTGAAACGCGCCGCCCTCCTGCACGACATCGGCAAGCTTGGCGTCTCCAACAACGTGCTCGATAAGCCCGGCCGTCTGGAAGGCGCCGAATGGGAACAGATGAAACGGCATGCGGAATTCTCCGAGATGATCCTGTCGCGCATCAAAGCCTTCGCCGATCTCGCCCTGATCGGTGGCGCCCATCACGAAAAGCTCGATGGCTCCGGCTATCCGCGCGGCCTGAAAGGCGAGGAGATTTCGTTTGAGACCCGCATCGTCGCAACCGCCGATGTCTTCGACGCCTTGACCGCCGACCGCCCCTACCGCGCCGCCATGCCGGTCAAAAAAGCCCTCGCCATCCTCTGGGAAGGTGCCGGCCGCCACCATGACGAAACCTGCATCGCGGCACTGGAGCGGGCATTGGGCAAGGCAGAGCTCAAGGCAGCCTGACAGGTATTTCGCGATTTAGCTGCTTAGCTTTCCGACGGCTTACGGGGTCGAGGGTGCAGCGTCGGCCCGATGTGTAAAGACATCCACGCCTCTTTCAGGAACAACCTCTTGCGACGTCGTCGCGACAGTCGAGGAACGCTGCCATTCGGCGACGATTTCGAAACCACCGTTGCGGGATGGCTGCATGTGGCCGCGCCATTGCGTTTCGCTCATGCAATCGGCCACCCCGTTTCGCCACCTGACCTGGAACGAGATCGCCTCGCCCTGCATCCGGCCACGCACCGTATAGGGAATGCCCCGACATCCTTTTCCAGGCGCGTTGTTGAGGAAATAGCCCTGGACCCTACCATCCGGACCGACATCCAGCATCATCACCGAACCCTGTCGGCTCACCCAATTGGACGCGCCGGGAAGCGGATGCGCGCTCGCATCACCCCTGCCGACAGGCTGCGCTGAAAGGAATGTCGGAAAAAGACCGAACGCCAACAGGAATGCTGTCACTCTCATGCCAACCCCTCGGAGTATTCGCCATCACTACTTCAACACTACGTTGATTACACATCCATAAATGAAGGTGAGAAGATGCAATCTTTTCGTGTGCGGCTCATCGCGCAATCCGCGTTGACAGGATGATCGACGACAGCGTCCGTTCAACCCCCGACAAGTCGCCGATCCGGTCGATGATCCGGTCGAGTTCGGAGATCGACGGTGCCGCGACGATGGCGATCAGGTCATAGGGTCCGTTGACCGAATAAAGCGCCGAGACCTCGCGGATCGCGTTCAATTCAGCGGTCACCGCAGCAAGCGCCTTGGGCGCAATCGTGATCATAACATGCGCCCGGATCAACCCGCTCTGATAGGCATCCGACAGCCGCACCTGATAACCGGCGATCACCCCCTGCCCCTCCAGCCGCTCCAGACGCGCCTGCACCGTGGTGCGCGACAGATCGAGACGCCGCGCCAGTTCGGCCACCGGCATCCGGGCATTCTCGGAGAGCAGAGAAAGCAACTCCCGGTCCTTGTCGTTGATTTGCATATCGCCCATTCCAATCGTCTTTTCGTCTAAAGTGATACCGCATTTCGCTCATATCGTCACTTGGAATCGACATCGACCGCAGCCACACTGGTTTGACAAATGATATCGAGCCCGCCTTTCAGCGGGCGCTCATGCATGCGAGGGGCAAATCCATGAAAAACGTTACCATCATCGGCGCGGGCAAGATTGGCGGCGCGATTGCGCGCATGCTGGCCGAGACCGGCGACTACAAGGTTACCGTCGCCGACCGCAGCGCCGAGCAGCTCGCCAAGCTCGACGCCCATCCGGCGGTGACCACGGCGGAAGTCGACATTAGCGATGCCGCCGCCCTCGATGCCCTGCTGTCCGGCCAGTTCGCCGTGCTCTCCGCCGCGCCCTTCCACCTGACCGGCGCGATTGCCGAAAGTGCGGCCCGCACCGCGACGCATTATCTCGACTTGACGGAGGACGTGGCCACCACCCGCAAGGTCGAGCAGCTGGCAGAAGGCGCCCGATCCGCCTTCATTCCCCAATGCGGCCTGGCCCCCGGCTTCATCTCGATCGTCGCCAACGACCTGACCAAGCATTTCGACACGCTGGACACGGTGCGCATGCGCGTCGGCGCGCTTCCGCAATATCCCTCCAACGCGCTGAACTATAACCTCACCTGGTCGACCGACGGGTTGATCAACGAATATATCGAGCCCTGCGAGGCGATCGTCGAGGGTAAGCTCGCCGTCGTCCCCGCCATGGAAGAGCGCGAGGAATTCTCGCTCGACGGCGTCACCTACGAGGCCTTCAACACCTCGGGCGGCCTCGGCACGCTGGCGAAAACGCTGGAAGGCCGGGTGCGCACGATGAACTACCGCACCATCCGCTATCCCGGCCATCAGGCGATCATCAAGGCGCTTCTCAACGACTTCAATCTGAAGAACCGCCGGGACGTGCTGAAAGACCTCTTCGAAAACGCCCTGCCCGCCACCATGCAGGACGTCGTCGTCATCTTCGTCACCGTCTGCGGCTGGAAGGACGGTCGTTACCTGCAGGAAACCTATGCCAACAAGGTCTATGCCGGCGTGGTTGCGGGAAAGAAGATGAGCGCCATCCAGATCACCACGGCCGCCGGCATCTGCACGGTGCTTGACCTGCTCGCCGATGGCACGCTGCCTGGGGCCGGTTTCGTGCGCCAGGAGGAGATCGACCTTCCCGCCTTCCTTGCCAACCGCTTCGGTCGGGTTTACGACCCCGAGGTCATGAAAGTCGCCAGGGCGAGCTAGAGTATTGCAGCATAAGTGCGAAGCGGCTTTGCGTCTGCAAGTGCGTAAAAACAAAAGGATAGAGCCTTGACGGCGCCGCCCTTTTCGCAAGAAATACCAAAAGAGATCTCCGGGGGGAGGATGGACCGCAAGGTCCGGCGGGGCGGGGCGTCGAAAGATGCGCCGCCCCGAACCACGATCCCCCACTTGCTGCGGCCCGCATCGATAAAATCCTGATCATCGCAATACATGGTTTCTTTAGCCCGCTAAGTTAGGGTATTCTGAATTTGACCTCCTGCGGCACGCGTTTGCAAGGTCTGTGCGAAGCCGGAAGGAACGATTGGGCGCGATATGTTCGGCAAGGGCAATGAGGAACAGAAGGTCGCTCG
>JARXAK010000080.1 GCA_029865885.1 Rhizobium sp.
ACCGCAGCCAGTTCCTCTTCGTGACGAAGAAGCGTTGGATCGCCTTCGGCTTTCATATCCGCGAGAACCTGATCCATCTTTCCCAGCGCGGGCGCAGCCTTGCTCCGCATCGCTTCGAGTTCGGGACCATGCTCCTTGCCCTTCGACGCAAGCAGGCCCACAGCTTCGGCGCGTTCCCCTTGCAGCACATGCACGAGATCACCGATCACGCCGAGATCGGCGCTGACGATGTTCAAGTGGCGTGCATGCTGATAGGCGGTGAAAGTCGTGTTGATCTCGACATAGGCCAGACCGGCCAGCGCCACGAGCGGTATGGCGAGCGCCACAGCAAGGCGCCAAGTCACTGAAACGTCCGTCAATCGCATATCTATCCCCAGCACCTCATGAGCGGATCAAAATATTCCGCAACCATAGCGTATCGGGAAGCATGCGATACAATGGTTAAACATTAGTCTTTCTTGAATTACTCAAGTTGAATGATCGTGAAATTTCTCCGCGACGTCAGTTGGTGAACCGATCGCTGCCGGGGATTGCCGCCTCATGAACCAGCCATCCGGCGAGACTGTATACCGCATCGCTCTTTCCGCCTGATACCAGCCAGTATCCACGTTCGGGCACCTGGACCATCTCGCCTGCGACCACGAGCAGGTTGGCCTCCAGCAGATGATCGACCAGGCCGAGCCATCCAAGCGCAACCCCCTGGCCTGCCATAGCTGCCTGAACGACAAGGGTATAGGTGTTGAAATGCAGGTCCCCAGGCCGCTCCTGATCGTTCCCGGCCAGTCCCAGCCGCGCGAGATAAGTTGGCCAGTCCAACCAGGGGGAGATGCTTTCGGCCTCAAGGTGGATCAGCGGTTCCTGTTCGACCGAAGAGACCGAAGAAGGAAGGCGCCGGGCCTGCCCTGGTGTGCAAACGGGAACCACCCGCTCGGGCATCAGCAAGATGGCGCCTTTGCCAAACTCGCTCGCCGAACCGAAGGCCACCGCAAGATCTGCATCCTCGCGCCAATGGTGGCCGAGGCGCTGGGTGGCGACGATCTGCAAATCAATATCGGGATACCGCTGTCGAAAGGCATGCATCCGCGGGATGAGCCAGAGGCTCGAGAAAGCGTAGTCCGTGGCCAGCCGCACGGTCGGGCGACGATGCGCGGCCCGCAAGCTGCGCTGCAGGCTGTCGACCTCGGACACGGTGCGCTCGGCAATTGCCAGCAAGCGTTGCCCCTCTTCCGTAAAGCGTACACCCCGGTGCAGTCGCTGAAGGAGCGGCAAACCGAAACTCTGCTCCAGCAGGCGGATCTGGTAGCTGACGGCTGGTTGCGAGAGACCGAGCGCCTCGGCGGCAGCGGACAGCGAGCCCTTCCTGCCCACTTCGACAAGGAGGCGCATCCAGGCGAGATCCACCAATGGCTCAGACATAGATCCTCTTTATGTCAAACATCAAAAATCTCCTGCTTCACAGGCACGTTCTGCACCTCTTCAATAATCACAGACAATACCACAACAAGAGGGAACCACTATGGGCATGACATTTGTTAATCGCACGGGTCTCGGCGGTCTTACCGGTCTCGCACTGATCCTCATCGCCACGACGGCAGCTGCAGCGGATGCGGACACCTGCAAGGTGGTTCGCCTCTCGGATCCAGGCTGGACTGACATCACCGCTACCAACGGTGTCGCCTCGGTCGTTCTTGAGGCCTTGGGCTACCAGCCCGACGTCAAGACGCTCTCCGTGCCGATCGGCTACCAGTCGATGAAGAACGGTGAGATCGACGTTTTTCTCGGCAACTGGATGCCGGCGCAGCAGTCCTTCATCGACGACTTGAATGGCGCAAAGGCAATCGAAATCCTGGCGAAGAACCTCGAAGGTGCCAAGTTCACCCTCGCCGTTCCGACCGCAACGGCGGAAAAAGGCATCAAGGATTTTGCCGATCTCGGCAAGAACCCTGAGGAATTCGACAGCAAGATCTACGGCATCGAGCCGGGCGCACCGGCAAACGCCAATATCCAAAAGATGATCGATGCCGGCGAATTTGGCCTGAAGGGCTGGGAACTGGTCGAGTCGGGTGAACAGGCCATGCTGGCCCAGGTCGAGCGGGCCACAAAGGAAGGCAAGGGCGTCGTCTTCCTCGCCTGGGCACCGCATCCGATGAACGAGCGCTTCCCCCTCACCTATCTTTCGGGCGGCGACGCCTATTTCGGCGCAAACTATGGTGGGGCCGAGGTCTACACGCTGGCGCGAACCGGCTGGAGCGAAAGCTGCCCCAATGCCGCAAATCTTTTCAAGCAGATGACCTTCGACGTCTCGATGGAAAACGTGCTGATGGGCGAGATCCTTGGCGGCAAGGATTCCAAGGAAGCCGCATCGACATGGCTCAAGGCCAATCCTGCTGTCCTTGACGTCTGGCTCAAGGGGGTCACCACCCTGGACGGCCAGCCGGGTGATGCGGCCGTCAAGTCGGCTCTTGGTCTCTGAGGTCTGAAACCCGTGACATCACGCCCCAATATCCTGATTCTGATGGTGGATCAGTTCAATGGGACCTTCTTTCCGGACGGTCCCGCTGATTTCCTGCATGCGCCGCATCTGGCGGACCTGGCGAAGCGCTCCGTGCGCTTCGCCAACACCTATACCGCAAGTCCGCTCTGCGCACCGGCACGCGCTTCCTTCATGTCCGGGCAATTGCCGAGCCGCACACGCGTCTACGACAATGCCGCTGAATTCGCCTCTGATATCCCGACCTTCGCGCATCATCTTCGGGCGGCGGGATACCAGACCAGCCTCTCCGGCAAGATGCATTTCGTCGGGCCGGACCAGTTGCACGGTTTCGAAGAGCGGCTGACGACCGACATCTATCCCGCCGATTTCGGCTGGACCCCCGACTATCGCAAGCCCGGCGAGCGTATCGACTGGTGGTATCACAATCTCGGCTCCGTCACGGGTGCCGGGGTCGCCGAGATCACCAACCAGATGGAGTATGACGACGAGGTCGCCTACAACGCCACGCGTCGCCTCTACGATCTCTCGCGCGGCCATGACGAACGGCCGTGGTGTCTGACGGTGAGTTTCACCCATCCGCACGACCCTTACGTCGCGCGGCGGAAATACTGGGATCTCTACGAGGGCTGCAAGGCCCTCGATCCGGGCGTAGCGGCCATTCCCTATGACACGCAGGATCCGCACTCGCAGCGTCTGATGGATGCATGCGATCACACCGAATTCGACATCACGGACGAGCACATACGCCGTGCTCGGCAAGGCTATTTCGCCAACATCTCCTATGTCGACGACAAGATCGGCGAGATCCTCGACGTGCTCGATCGCACGCGCATGGCGGACAACACTGTCATTCTCTTCGTCTCCGACCACGGCGACATGCTCGGCGAGCGCGGTCTCTGGTTCAAGATGAACTTCTTCGAGGGCTCGGCCCGGGTCCCTATGATGATGGCAGTCCCAGGCGTCGAGGGACGGCTGGTGACGGTGCCTGTCTCCACACTCGACGTCACACCGACGCTTGCCGGGCTCGCCGGCATCGATATCTCGACCATTCTCGACTGGACGGATGGCGAGGACCTGATGCCGCTTGCAACAGGTACGGGCAGCCGCGGCATCGTGCCGATGGAGTATGCCGCCGAGGGTACGGTCAGCCCGATGGTCGGGCTTCGGGACAATCGCTACAAGCTGACGCTCTGCGAGGCGGACCCGCCGATCCTCACCGATCTCGAAGCGGATCCTGACGAGCTCAACAATCTCGCAAACGACCCGGCTGCAGCCGAGATATTTGCGGCGCTCAGTGATGAAGCGGCAAATCGCTGGGATCTTTCCCGCTTCGATGCGGCGGTGCGCGAAAGCCAGGCGCGGCGGCACATCGTCTACTCGGCACTCAGGAATGGCGCCTATTTCCCCTGGGATTACCAGCCGCTGCAAAAGGCCTCGGAGCGCTATATGCGCAACCACATGGACCTGAACATCCTTGAGGAAAGCCAGCGCTTCCCGAGAGGCGAATGAGAAACGGAAAAGGGCGGACGAGATGATCGTGCCGCCCTTGTTTTCACTTTATCGAAGCGATCGTCTCAGGCGATCAGACCTTCGACGAAATCGAAGAGCCCATGGCGACGGTCGCGGCGCAAGCGCTCGGCCTTGACGATCGACTGGACAGCATCGAAAGCGGAGTTCAGATCGTCGTTGACGATGACATAGTCATATTCGCGCCAATGGGCGATCTCGGCGCGGGAATTGTTGAGCCGGGTCTGGATCACCTCTTCGGTGTCCTCGGCGCGGCGGTGCAGGCGCGACTGGAGCTCGGCCATGGTCGGCGGCAGGATGAAGATCGAGACGACATCGGCCGACATCTTTTCCTGCAGCTGCTGGGCGCCCTGCCAGTCGATGTCGAAGAGCATGTCGCGGCCCTCACCCATGGCCGTTTCGACGGCCTCGCGCGGCGTGCCATAATAATTGCCGTGGACCTGCGCCCATTCGAGCAGCGAGTCGCTGTCGCGCAGGCGCTCGAATTCACGTTGCGACACGAACTGGTAGTGCACGCCTTCGATTTCGCTCTGACGACGCTGACGCGTGGTGACGCTGACCGACAGGCCGATCTGCTTGTCCTTGTCCATCAGGGTGCGGGCAATGGTGGACTTTCCGGCGCCCGAGGGCGAGGAGATCACGAGCATCAGGCCGCGCCTTGCGATCTTGACGGATGTGGGGGCGGCAGCGGCCATGGACTACTCCAGATTCTGAACCTGTTCGCGGAACTGGTCGATGACGACCTTCAATTCGATACCGGCGGCAGTCACCGCGACGGCATTGGATTTGGAACAGATAGTATTTGATTCTCGGTTAAATTCCTGCGCCAGGAAATCGAGTTTGCGGCCGACAGGTCCGCCTGCCGCCAGCAATTCCCGGGCCGCCGTCACATGCGCCTTCAGCCGGTCGATCTCCTCGCGCAGATCCGCCTTGGTGGCGATCAGGGCGATTTCCTGATGCAGGCGGTCACGATCCAGACCACCGCTGGTCATGTCCATCAGCGTGGCGACCTGAGCCTCCAGCCGACGGGCAATCTCTTCCGCCGAGCGGGACGGGTCGCACTCGATCTGCTGGGCGAGCTCCTCGATCCTTGCGATATGCTCTTCGAGGATACGGCGAAGTGCGGCACCTTCGGTTGTGCGCATATCGGCAAGGGCCAAGATGGCGCGCTCGAGGCCATCAAGGATATCGGCGTCACGGGCGGCGATTGCCTCGGCATCGTCGCTCGCCTCGCGCATGTCGACGAGCCCCCGGATGGAGAGGAGCGCATCGAGCCTTAGCGGTGCGGGATCGAGAATCGCGGGGCCGAGTTCGTCGCGCAATGCCAGCACGGCGGCCAGCGCATCGCGGTTCAGCACGGCCTCCACGCGGTTTTCGCTGACGGTCACGTTGAGCCCGATCTGGATGTTGCCGCGTGTCAGGCGCTCGCCCGCAAGCCGGCGGATATCCGTTTCAAGCGCCTCGTGCCCCTGCGGCAGACGCGAGCGCAGGTCCAGCCCCTTGCCATTCACCGAACGCAGTTCCCAGGCCCAACGGTAACGACCGGACGAGCCCTCGACCCGGGCGAAGCCCGTCATGGATTGCAGTGTCATGTCCCCGCCCCTTAATGCCGGTCTTAGTTGTTGGCCGTCGGATCGACTTCCGGCTCGACGTCGAGCGTCGCCGGCGTCGTCTGGGCGCGTTCGGCCTCGATCTTGCGCCAGCGGCGCACATTGGCATTGTGTTCCTGCAAGGTGGTAGCAAAGGCGTGACCACCCGTGCCATCGGCGACGAAGTAGAGGTCTTCGGTCTTCCACGGATGGGCAACCGCTTCGAGTGCAGCGCGGCCGGGATTGGCGATCGGTCCCGGAGGAAGCCCCTTGATCACATAGGTGTTGTAGGGGGTTTCCTTCTTGATGTCCGACTGGAAGATCGGACGATCCGCCGGTTTGCCATCACCGCCGAACAGGCCGTAGATGATGGTCGGATCGGACTGCAGGCGCATGCCCTTGTTCAGTCTGTTGATGAAGACGGAAGCGACGTGGGCACGTTCGTCGTCCTTGCCGGTTTCCTTCTCGACGATCGAGGCGAGCGTGACGAACTCTTCCTTGGTCTTGACCGGCAGATCCGGATCGCGCTTCTCCCAGATCTGGTCGATCAGCCGGTCCTGGGCGGCGCGCATCTGGGTGACGATCTCGGCACGGTTGGTACCACGTGTGAATTTGTAGGTGTCCGGACGCAGGCTGCCTTCCGGCGGAAGCTCCGTCGGCAGGTCGCCTTCCAGAACCGGGTCGGCGGCGAGCCGCTGGAACATCTGCTTGACCGTCAGGCCTTCGGGGAAAGAAACCGAATAGAGGATCGACTTGCCGGATTCGAGAAGTGCTGTGATCTCCTTCATCGAGGAGCCGGCCTTGATCTCGTATTCGCCGGCCTTCAGCGTCTGGCCGTCCTGGAGATAGGTGGTGGTGACGTAGCGGTAGATGCGCGCATCCGAGACGATGTTGTTGCGTTCCAGGTTGTTGGCGATTTCGGACAGGCCCGCGCCACTGCGCACGACGAAATTGGTGTTGGCGGCGAGCGGGCCCGGTTTCTGGTAGGTGTCCATCACGTAGAAGAAGCCGGCGACGGCGACGACGCAGACGAAAACCGCCATGGTCATCAGGAAGTTCAGGAAGATCACCAGCTGGCTGCGCGCCTTGCGCGAGCGGCGCGGCGGCTGGGGCACGCGCTCGGGGCGCAGCGCCTCGTTCGGCGACTTCGGAATGAAGGGCCCCTTGCCCGGCTGGGGTTCGGCATCGCGGCCGAAGGAGACACCGTTGTTCTGGCTACCGCCGTTCTGGCTGTTGTCGGTCACCGGCAATCCTTCTTTGTTTCGCACTCGCGGCTGTTTCATCCAGCAATGCGGCAAAAATCCGGGTCGTCGTCCGGCGCAGCAGCGCCGGGCGTTGGCATGATTTCTACCCGCAGACAGTGGCGGCGGGCAAGAGCATGCCGCCGTCATCCCGTGCAATCACGAACGGCGGCGCAGCGACCGCCCGCGCTGCCCTCACGCCTCGTAGCGCTTCAGCACCAGCGAGGCATTGGTTCCGCCGAAACCGAAGGAGTTCGACAGGGCGACGTTGATGTCCCGCTTCCGCGCCTTGTGCGGAACCAGATCGATCTTGGTCTCGACATCGGGATTGTCGAGATTGAGGGTCGGCGGCGCGATGTTGTCGCGGATCGCAAGCGTCGAGAAGATCGCTTCGACGGCACCGGCCGCACCGAGAAGGTGGCCGATCGCCGACTTGGTCGACGACATCGAGACATTGGCCGCAT
>JARXAK010000204.1 GCA_029865885.1 Rhizobium sp.
CAACATGTTCGATGCGGCCGTCTATCTCGGCGTCTGCGACAAGATCGTGCCGGGCCTGATGATCGCAGCCCTGACCTTCGGTCATCTGCCGTCGATCTTCGTGCCGGCTGGGCCGATGACCACAGGCCTGCCGAACGACGAGAAGTCGCGCATCCGCCAGCTCTATGCCGAGGGCAAGGTCGGCCGCGCCGAACTGCTCGAAGCGGAATCGAAGTCCTATCACGGCCCCGGCACCTGCACCTTCTACGGGACGGCCAACTCCAACCAGATGCTGATGGAGATCATGGGCTTCCACCTGCCGGGTGCCTCCTTCATCAATCCGGGCACGCCGCTGCGCGATGCTCTCACCAAGGAAGCAACGAAGCGGGCGCTCGCCATCACCGCGCTCGGCAACGAATTCACGCCTGCCGGCGAGATGATCGACGAGCGTTCGATCGTCAATGGCGTCGTTGGACTGCACGCGACGGGCGGCTCGACCAACCACACGATCCACCTGATCGCCATGGCGCGTGCCGGCGGCATCCAGCTCACCTGGCAGGATATCTCGGAACTCTCCGACATCGTGCCGCTGCTCGCCCGCGTCTATCCGAACGGGCTTGCCGACGTGAACCACTTCCACGCGGCCGGCGGCATGGGCTTCCTGATCAAGCAGTTGCTCAAGGCCGGCTATGTGCATGACGATGTGCGCACGGTCTTCGGCCAGGGTCTTGCCGCCTACACGATCGACCCCAAGCTGGCCGACGATGGCACCGTTCATCGCGAGCCGGCAGCGGAGGTGAGCGGCGATCCCAAGGTTCTGACGACCATCGACAAGCCGTTCCAGGCCAATGGCGGCTTGAAGATGCTGACCGGAAATCTCGGCAAGGCGGTCATCAAGATCTCGGCCGTCAAGCCGGAGCGCCATGTTGTCGAAGCCCCCGCGATCGTCTTCAACGATCAGCAGTCCCTGCAGGACGCCTTCAAGGCCGGCAAGCTGGAGAAGGACTTTGTCGCCGTCGTCCGCTTCCAGGGCCCGAAGGCCAACGGCATGCCGGAACTGCATCGCCTCACCCCGCCGCTTGGCGTTCTCCAGGACCGCGGCTTCAAGGTGGCACTCGTCACCGATGGGCGCATGTCGGGTGCATCGGGCAAGATCCCGGCGGCGATCCACCTGACGCCCGAGGCGGTCGATGGCGGCGCGATTGCCAAGATCAAGGACGGTGACATGGTTCGTCTGGATGCCGTGGCCGGGACGCTCGAAGTGTTGGTGGACGCAGCCGAGTTCAATGCGCGTCCGCTCGCCACCACCAACCTTGACGACAACGAGTTCGGCATGGGCCGCGAACTCTTCGCCAGCTTCCGGCGCATCGCGGGACCGGCAGACGAGGGTGCCAGCGTCCTGTTCTGATCCACGGGACCAGAGCAGACCGTCTCTGATTGGGGCCGCGCGCAAGCGCGGCCCCAATGCGTTCAGGGCCTCGGCATCTTTGCAAAGCCCTTGCCCAGGATCGGACCGGTCGGCTTGCCGGTGGGCGAGCCACCGAGGGGCTCCACGGTGATCTCATAAAGTTGCTGCTCGTTCGGGCCAGGCAGGTCGGGACCTTCGATCGTTGCTGTCCGCCAGCCGTCTAGAACGCCGAGCGAAACGGGTCCGGTGTCACGGGACGGCAGCGTCCAGAGCTGCAGCGACCGATCCGCAGCGATGGAAACATCGGAGAGCGGGATCACCTTTGCCGTGTCGTTGCCGAAATCCTCGATCATCACGACCGGCTCGCCTTCGGCATTCATCAAGATGGCGACCACCAGAGGCTCCGCCTGCCGCAAAAGGGTGTAGGACAGGGCTGCGACGAGCAACAGCGACGCCACCGCCGCCGAGATGCCGACGCCGCGCCACCGGGCGAGGCTGTTATCATTGACGGCCGCTCTTTCAGCCGGCTTTCGGTCCGCACGCTCCTGCGGCCCGAGCTTCGCCTCGATCCGGGTCCAGAGATCGGCCGACACCGTCGCCGTCGGGCCGACGAGGTCGAGCTCGAGGAAGCGGTCGCGCGCTTCGCCGACTGCGCGGGCGAGATCCTGATCGGTTTCCATGCCGGCTTCGATCGCCCGGCGCTCGTCTTCGTCCATCAGGCCGAGGACATAGGCGTCTGCGCGTTCGGCGGAGTTTTGCCAGGGGCTCATGCCATGCACTCCCTCAGGGCCACCAGCGACCGGCGGATCCAGGCCTTGGCGGTTCCGAGCGGCAGTTTCAGGCGGCCAGCGATCTCGCCGTGGCTGTAGCCGGAGACATAAGCCATCATCACCGTCTTGCGGCGCAAACCGTCAAGCCGGTTCAGGCAGGCCCGCAGGCGGCTGGCAGTATCCAACTGGTCGAAGAGATCGTGGTAGAGCGCATCCGCGCCTTCATCCTGCAAGCGCTCCAGACTGTCGGTTTCCATCAGGTCCTCGCGCCCGCCGTCACGCAATGCATTGATCGATCGAGAGCGGACGATTGCGAAGATCCAGCCCCGCGCCGAGCCCCGCAAGGGATCGTATTGCCAGGCCTTGTTCCAGATCTGCAGGAAGGCTTCCTGGACGATCTCTTCCGCCAGATCATGACGACGCAGAATACGCTCAGCCACCGTCACCAGGCGGGCGGCCTCGCTTTCATAAATCAGTGCGAGCGCCTTGCGGTCTCCCGCAGCACAGGCCTTGAGCGCCGCAGCCAGTTTCTCCTGCTCGTCCCCCATCCGGGCTCCTTCGCTTGTCATGGCTCGGAAGTAGGCCTTCGCGTCGGTTTTGCAACGGGCGCCATCGCGCCGTTCCCTGACTGCGCCATTCTCCATCAGGCCATCCATCTTGATCTCCCTTGAAAGGAGGACACGGCAGGGCGGAAAACGGATGCAAAAAAATCTGAGACGAGTGCATCCAAACGGCATTGGCCGCGTGTCGTGAGATCAGGAGGCACCAGATCGGTGTCGCCACCATTCAACCGGGAGAGTTTTCATGACCAGCATCCGTATCCTCAGCCTTGCTGCGGCCACCGCCCTTACGGCCTTCGGAGCCCAGGCCGCTCAGGTCGTCGGTCTCGCAGGCGACAAGACCCTCGTCATGTTCGATACCGCCAAGCCCGATGCCGTAAAGTCGATGGAGGTCACCGGCGTCGATCGCCTCGTGGGCATCGATTATCGTCCGGGCAACAAGACGATTGTCGGCGTGACCGCGGAGAACGCGATTGTTACCATCGACCAGGCCACCGGTGCGGCCACAGAGCTTGCCAAGATGGACAAACCGCTGACGATCGGCGACGCGCCGGTCATCGTCAACTTCAACCCGGTAGCCGACCGCCTGCGCTACATGACCGGCACGACCAACCACCGCGTCCATCCGGATACAGGTGCCGTGACCGTCGACGGCAGCCTCGTCTTCGAAGACGGCGACATGCACAAGGGCGAGACCCCCAACATCGTCGCAGCCGCCTATACCAATTCTGTCGGCAAACCGGAGAAGACGGCGATGTACAACATCGATGCAACGATCGGCGCGCTGATCCAGCAGACCAAGCCGAATGACGGCACGCTGAAGGCAATCGGCAAGCTTGGCATAGAAGGCATGCCGAAATCCTACGCCTTCGACATCGAAGCGGGCGCCGACGGCAAGAACACGGCCTGGCTGGTCGCCGACAGCACGCTTTACACCGTGAACCTGGAAACGGGTGCTGCCACCAAGGCCGGCGACATCAGCGGTGCTCCTGCTGCCATCACGTCGATCACCGTGATCCCGGCAATGTAAGCCGAGGGTTACAGCGGGGCCTCGCCTCTCTGGGCCAGGCACTGAAAACAAGAAGGCCTCCGGGACATTGTCGCGGAGGCCTTCTTATCAGAGCATCGCCATGTATTTCGGCAGATCGCGCATGCTGGGCACAACGATCAGGGTCTGCACATGCCCGCGTTTATAGGCGTTCAGGAAGCGATTGTAGTCTTCGAAGACCACACAGCCGGAGCTGTCGCCGCGACGGCGCAGCAGGAATGTATGGGTCAGGAAGCCGTCGCGATTGTACATCTTGGCATCGCCGACCGGGTTCATGCGGATCGCCTCGACGCCGTGGAAACGGGCTTCGCGCATACGCAGCTTGTAGACGTTGGGCGGCGTCGGGCCCATGTTCTTGACGTGCACATATTTCGGATTGTCACGCATGTTGCCGCGACCGGAATGGGCACGCAGCTTCTCGCCATTCGGCATGTGCACGACCGCATCCTCGATGACATAGACCGCGATGCGGCTGCCTGGACCGGGGAGGCTGTTCTTGCGATTGAAGATGCCCCCTGCCCCGTCATCCGTGGTGATCGGATTGTCCGGCTTGGCATAGGCCAGCATATTGAGGAGTGTCTTCTTCTTCGGCTTTTCCGGCGCCTGGACGACAGCGGGCGCTTCGGGGGCCGGCACGCGTTCGACGCGCGGCTTCGCGCTGGGCTTTGCGCCGGGAAGCGGTCCGTCATCGGGAAGCGCGCCGTGATCCTCACCTTGCGGTTCCGAGAGAAGCTCTTCGAAGGGCTCTTCGCGCGGATCGGTCGCCGCCATTATCTCAGACGCGCCTGGGGTTGCGGCATAACCGAGGGCTACCGGCGTGGCTGCCACCGTCTCCCGGGCAATCGATGCCGTGACGACCGGATCGACGTCGTCGGCACCGCTGCGTTGCTCATGGGCGGCCGTTGCAAGGGCTGCCTGCTGGCGACCTGCCTCGGCCTGAACCAGGGCGTCGCGCAAGACGGCCAGCGCCTGGGAATCCGTCACGCTCTCGACACGAGCGAGCAGCAGACGGTCGGACTTGTCGACCTCTGCGAGCCGCATGGCGGCCGGCAGCATCAGCAGACCGAGATGGTCGGTCGCGGCAATCGCCTCGGCGAAACGGTTGCGCATGTCGTCGAGGGCTGCGAAATCGACCGATGGCGCCTGTGCCATGCGCAGCGCGAGCGGCTTCGACAAAGCAAGATCCGGCTTCGGCAGGCTGTGGCCCGCCATTGTCGGTGCTTGGATGGGGGAAGAGGAAAGGCCCTTGAAGACGGCGAGGCTCGCTGTGCCCCAGAAGAGGCAGGCCAGTCCAATGCCCAAGACCGTCGGCAGGCTGGAGCCGCGCGTCTTTCTGCGCGACTTCATCGTTTGAACGGAGGCACGATCGCCACCGGTGACCTTCAGGGTCGAGGACGCCATGATACTTGAACTCGCTTACCAAAACTCTTCAGAACCGGCCGCCTAGCAGCGGAAGCCGGCTTTACTGGGACAGAAACCGCAGCAGCGGTCCTGTCGACTGTCCTAAAGAATGAAGAAGTTTGGTAACCAAGAGGTTTACGCCCGGAGGTTTGTTGTCACATTCCGGGCGAAGGGCTGAAATTGGTTCACACGTGCCGGGTCAGTCCACCATCGACCTTAAGGTTCTGGCCCGTGATATAGGCGGCGCCATCGGAGGCGAGGAAGGCGATGGTGGCAGCAATCTCCTCACTCGTACCGTAACGCTTCATCGGCACACCATCCCGCCGTTCCTCGATCGCCGGCAGGCTATCGATCCAACCAGGCAGGACATTGTTCATCCGGATATTCTCTGCCGCGTAGGTGTCAGCAAAGATCTTGGTGAAGGAGGCGAGGCCCGCGCGGAAGACGGCCGATGTCGGGAACATCGAGGAAGGCTCGAAGGCCCAGGCGGTGGAGATGTTGATGATGACGCCTGACTTCTGCGCCTGCATGATCGGGGTGACGAGACGGGTCGGGCGAATGACGTTGAGCAGGTAGACATCCATGCCCTTCACCCACTGCTCGTCGGTGATCTCGAGGATCTGCGCGCGGGGCCCATGGCCGGCGCTGTTGACGAGAACGTCGATACGGCCATAGCGCTCCATCGTACCCTCGACCAGGCGTGCGAGGTCTTCCGGAGACTGGTTCGAGCCGGTGATCCCGAAACCATCGAGTTCGGCTGCCAGCGCCTCGCCCTTGCCGGAGGAGGAGAGGATGGCGACCTTGAAGCCATCGGCGGCGAGACGTCTTGCCGCCGCCGCTCCCATTCCGCTTCCCCCTCCCGTGACGATGGCAACCTTTTGATCGGACATGCGTGTTCTCCTTCTGATGTGTCGGGAAGATCAGAGGTCCTGCCCGAGATGTCCAGTCAGAAATGCTGAAGGCCGGTGCAGCTTGCGCCACACCGGCCTTCCGAAGCAGGGATGTCAACCGTCACCAGCTGCGGACGTCGAGCACGCGGTCCTTATGCGCCGGATGGGTGGAGAAGACGAAGATGCGGTCGAGTTCCTTCTGCGTCAGCAGGCGCAGAAAACGGATCTCGGCGGTGTTGTTCGCAAAGGTCTTCATCAGCACGGCGCCCACCTTGTTGATGCGGGCGTCCGGGATGTCGAGATAGAATTGCTTGGGAAGATTGACCTGCGTGATCAGTGCGACGACTGCACCACTCATGGAAATTCGGATGACATCGCAGCGACGTGCCGCCATATGGGTCATGCCGTTTTCGGCGTATTCAAGGCGCCCGGCATTCATCGTATCCTCCATGCGATACCGGTTCTCCCGGTCATACATGAAGGATTCCTCCTTCTTCAGGAAATGAGATCCGCCACCAGCCGTTCTCATCATTCATGCCCTCGTCTTTTGTCTGTTGTTATGCACAAAAGGCTAGCAGTCACAGCTTAACAGTCGGTGTTGGCAAAGGGGCCATTCCTGGCAGTAAAAAAGCCCCGTTATCGCTAGGGATAACAGGGCCTTAAGCAGATTGATCGAATTGTATTCAACGGCGGTAGGTCTGGCCTGCAGCATCGAAGAGGTGAAGCTTGGTCTTGTCGGCTGAGAAGCGCAGAGTCTGGCCCTTCTTCACGTCGACGATGCCTGGAAGCTTGACGACAACAGGCTCTTCCTCGACCGGCCCGTTGACGTAAAGCAGGGTGACTTCACCCAGCGCTTCGACGATCTCGACATCGCCCTCGAAGAGGAAGTCATCGCCGGTGGCGATTGCCAGGTCTTCCGGGCGCACGCCGAAGCTTGCGGCCTTGCCCTGCTCGGCGGTTGCCGTCGGCACATCCACCGTGACTTCCGAACCGTCCTTCAACTTGATCCGTGTCGCGTCGCCCGTGCCGATGACGGTGACCGGCATGATGTTCATCGCCGGCGAACCGATGAAGCGGGCGACGAAGAGGTTGGCGGGGCGCTCATAGAGTTCGAGCGGCGGGCCGACCTGTTCGATACGCCCTGCCGAGAGCACAACGATCCGGTCCGCCAGCGTCATGGCCTCGACCTGGTCATGCGTGACGTAGATCATCGTGGTGTCGGGCATGCTGTCGTTGAGCTTGGAGATCTCGATGCGGGTTGCCACGCGCAGGGCTGCATCGAGGTTCGACAGGGGTTCGTCGAAAAGGAAGACCTTGGGGTCGCGGCAGATGGCGCGACCGATGGCGACACGCTGACGCTGGCCACCGGACAGCGCCTTCGGCAGGCGGTCGAGATAGGGGCCGAGCTGCAGAATGTTGGCGGCCGAGCGGACGCGGCGGTCGATCTCTTCCTTGTTTTCGCCCGCGATGCGCATGCCGAAGGCCATGTTGTCATAGACCGTCATATGCGGATAGAGCGCGTAGGACTGGAAGACCATGGCGATACCGCGCTTGGAAGGCGGCACATCGTTGACGAGCTGGCCGTCGATATACATCTCGCCGCTGGTGATATCCTCAAGACCGGCGATCATGCGCAAGAGCGTGGACTTGCCGCAGCCCGAGGGGCCGACGAAGACCACGAACTCGCCTTCCTTGATCTCCAGATCGATGCCGTGCAGGACCTTGACCTGCCCGTATGCCTTGCGGATGTCCTTGAGAACCAGACCCGTCATGCTTTCCTCCCCTGTCAGGCGTGACGCGCGAAATAGGCGCCCCAAGCCGGCAACTCTACCTTGTTATCGTTGACTGCACTCTCAAATCCATGGCCTTCAAGCGCGATCCACTCCCCGGTCGGCAAGGCGATCGAGGTCGGTTCTGCGCTCATGTTGAAGACGCAGAGCAGCTTTTCGTTGCCGAAGGCGCGCGTATAGACCAGCTGGTCGTCGCCAGCGTCGTGGAACGTGATGTCGCCCTTGGCAAAGGCCGGATACTGGCGGCGGAAGGCGAGGAAGCGACGGTAGTGCTCGAGCACCGACTCTTCTCTGCCGACCTGGGTATTGACCGCGCGAAGCCCATGTTCGACCGGGATCGGCAACCATGTCTTCTGCGCTGTCGAGAACCCCGCCTGGGTCGCGTGATCATCCCAGACCATCGGCGTGCGGCAGCCATCGCGGCCCTTGAATTCCGGCCAGAACTGGATGCCGTAAGGGTCCTGCAGATCTTCGAATGCAATCTCGGCCTCCGTGAGGCCAAGCTCTTCGCCCTGATAGATGCAGACCGAGCCGCGCTGGGTGAGCAGCAGGGCAGAGCTCATCTTGGCATAGGCGTCGCGGTCGAGAACCGTTGCACCCCAGCGGGACACGTGGCGCACGACGTCATGGTTCGAGAAGGCCCAGCAAGCCCAGCCTTCGGGTGCCGCTGCGGCGAAGGCGTTCTGGGTGTTCTGTACGACAGCCGGGGTCAGCGGCTCGGGCGCCAGGAATTCGAAGGCATAGCACATCTGCATCTTGTCGTTGCCGGAGGTGTATTCTCCGACGATCTCCAGACCGCGCTGGCTGTCGCCGACTTCACCGACGGCCGCGATCGCCGGATACTCGTCCAGAAGCGCACGGAAGCGCTTGAGGAAGGCGATGTTTTCCGGGCGGTTCTTGTCGTAGATGTGTTCCTGGAAGTTGTACGGATTGACGGCCGGTGCGGTCGAGGCGTTGCGGCGCTCGGGTGCGAGCGGCGGATTGTCCCTGAGTTCCTTGTCGTGGAAGTAGAAGTTGATCGTGTCGAGGCGGAAACCATCGACACCGCGCTCCAGCCAGAAGCGGGTGGCGGAAAGCAGCGCATCCTGCACTTCCGGATTGTGCAGGTTCATGTCCGGCTGCGAGGTCAGGAAGTTATGCATGTAGTACTGCATGCGGGTCGGATCCCACTGCCAGGCAGAACCGCCGAAGATCGACAACCAGTTGTTCGGCGGCGTGCCGTCCGGCTTCGAATCGGCCCAGACATACCAGTCGGCCTTCGGGTTGACGCGGCTCGAGCGGCTTTCGACGAACCAGGCATGCTGGTCCGACGAGTGTGAGATCACGAGGTCGATCATAACCCGGATGCCGAGGCGATGGGCTTCGGCGATCAGGCCGTCGAAATCGGCAAGCGAACCGAACATCGGATCGACGTCGACATAGTTGGAGACGTCATAGCCGAAGTCCTTCATCGGCGAGGCGAAGAAGGGCGAGATCCAGATCGCATCGGCGCCGAGGTCTGCGATATGCGACAGACGAGCAGTGATGCCCTTCAGGTCACCGACGCCATCGCCATTGGAATCCTGATAGGAGCGCGGGTAGATCTGGTAGATCACCGCGCCGCGCCACCAGTCCTTGTCGGCGGCCAGCATCGATTGCGTCGTGGAACTCATTCTCAATCCTCGTAGATGTCAGTTGTCGAAAAGCTCCGCTCAACCACCCTTGACCGAGCCAGCCAGCAGACCCCGGACGAGGTAGCGCTGGAGACCGAAGAAGACGAGGAGCGGAACGATGATGGTGATGAAGGCGGACGCCGTCAGGATTTCCCAGTTGCCGCCGCGCGAACCCAGCAGGTTGACCAGGCGACCGGTCAGGACCAGTTCGTCATTGCCGGTGCCGAGGAAGACCATGGCCACGAGCAGGTCGTTCCAGGTCCAGAGGAACTGGAAGATGGCGAAGGAGGCAAGCGCCGGATAAGAGAGCGGCAGGACGATCTTGATGAAGATCTCGAAATCGGAGGCGCCATCGACGCGGGCCGATTCCATGATCTCGCGCGGCAGGCCGGCGATGTAATTGCGCAGCAGGTATATGGCGAGCGGCAGGCCGAAACCCATATGCGCAAGCCAGATGCCGACATAACCCTTTGCCGGAACGCCGAAGAAGGTTCCGACATCGTTGTACATCTTCAGAAGCGGGATCAGCGACATCTGCAGCGGCACGACGAGCAGGCCGACGATCACCGCGATCAGGATCGAGCGCCCCGGAAACTTCATCCAGGCAAGCGCATAGGCCGCAAAGGCCGCCACCAGGATCGGGATGATCGTGGAGGGGATCGCAACCGTCAGCGAGTTGATGAAGGACTGGCCGATGCCTTCGGCCGTCATCACGGTCTGGTAGTTCTCCAGCGTGAAGCGCGGCGGCGTCTCGGCGGTGAAGAAGATGCGCTGGCCGCGTGATCCCTCGAAGGCTGTCGGCGATTCCAGGCGGAAGTCGCCGTTTTCCTCAACGGTCAGCTTCTGGCCGTCGCGGATATCGGCGGTTGCACCGGCTGCGAAAGCCGCAGGTTCCTGGCTGGTTGCCCCGAAGGCCGAAACCGCGCCGGGGCCGCCTTCAAAGACGTTTCCCTTGATGACAAAGCCACCGTTTTCCTGAACCTGAGCTTCAGGTCCGGGGGCACGGTAGATCTCGTTGCGGGTCGAGGACGATAGGGCCGTCCACCAGCCGGAAGCGACGATCTGGTCCTTGTCACGCAGGGACGAGATCAACAGGCCGGCAGTCGGAAGCGTCCAGGCGGCGACCAGAACGAGGACGGTCAGGTTGACGACGATCGTCAGCGGAGAAAGCTTGCGCGTCATGTCAGCGTCCTTCCATTTCCCGGCGGGCATTGCGGATGTTCCAGATCATGATCGGGATGACCATGACCATGATGACGACGGCAATCGCCGCGCCACGGCCAAAGTCACCGCCGCCGCGGAACATCCAGTCGAACATCAGGTTCGCGAGAACCTGGCTCTGCCACTGGCCGTTGGTCATCGCCAGAACGATGTCGAAGACCTTGAGGACGAGGATGGTGATGGTGGTCCAGACCACCGCAATGGTGTTCCAGATCTGCGGCACCTTGATCTTGATGAAGATCTGCCACGGATTGGCGCCATCGATGACGGCTGCCTCGATGGTCTCTTCCGGAATGCCGCGCAGGGCCGCCGACAGGAGGACCATGGCGAAACCGGTCTGGATCCAGATGAGGATGACCATCAGGAAGAAGTTGTTCCAGAAGGGCAGCGCAATCCAGATCTGCGGGTCGCCGCCAAGGGAGACGACGAGCGCATTGAGGATGCCGATCTGCTCGGAGCCGGCGTCGCGGTAGTCGTAGACGAATTTCCAGATGACGGAGGCACCGACGAAGGAGATCGCCATCGGCATGAAGATCAGCGATTTAGCGATATTGCCCCACCAGATGCGATCGGTGAGAGCTGCGATGATCAGACCGAAGAAGGTGGAGGCCGCAGGCACCACGATCAGCCACAACATGTTGTTGAAGATCGACTGGCGGAATTCCGCGTCACTGAGCATCCAGCGATAATTCGCGAGCCCGACGTAGTTTTCGCCGCTGCGGTCCATCACGGAATAGAGGACCGAGGAGAAGAGCGGGTAGATCAGGTAGATTGTCAGCGATATCAGGGCGGGGCCGAGAAAAAGCCAGGGGCGGATCAGGGCCGCACGCCTGAGGTTTTTCGAGGCCTTTTCGGTATCAGCGATGCGAGACGGAAAGATCACGTCCAGCAAAAGGTTCGAGCCGAAAAAATATCCGATCGCTGCCGCAACGCCGACGACGATCGTCAGCAAGGCAAAGAATAACTGCTCCAAAGACGTCCCCTCCCTGTCGATTGCTCCGGATCACGAATAAGCGCCGGATGCATTATTCTTCTTGATCGACGTCCGGACCGCATCCTTTGCGGATGCGGCCCGGCATGCAATGCGGGAAGGGCTTACTTCAAGCCATCCCAAGCCTTCTGGATGTCGCCTGCGACATCAGCCGCAGCCTTGCCACCGGAATAGTCAACCATACCCGTCCAGAATGCACCAGCACCGATCTTGCCCGGCATCAGGTCAGAGCCGTCGAAGCGGAAGGTGGTCGCGTTTGTCAGGATCTCGCCCTGCTTGCGCAGCGCGTCGTTGGCGTAGGTTTCCGGCTTGGCGGACTTGAAGGGCGTCAGGAAGCCCGACTGGGCCATCCAGACTTCATGGGCGATCGGGGTCTTCAGCCACTCGATGAAGGCGCGGGCTGCAGGCGTGTCCTTGGTGATCGACACCAGCGTGCCGGCACCGAGAACCGGAGTGCCGAGGTTCTTTTCGGCATAGGCCGGGAAGTAGAAGAAGTCTGCGTCCACGCCCAGTTCAGTGCCTTCCGGGAAGAAGGACGGGATGAACGATGCCTGGCGGTGCATGAAGCACTTCGGCGGCGAGGAGAAGAGACCCTTCGGGCTGTCGCGGAAGTCGGTCGAGGCTACGGCCTTGGAGCCGCCGTCAACGAACTTGTCGTTGCGGGCGAACCAGCCGAATTCTTCGATCGCACCGACAACGGCCGGATCGTTGAACTTGATCTCGTTGGTGACCCACTTGTCGTAGACGTCAGGCGCCTGCGTGCGCAGCATCATGTCTTCGACCCAGTCGGTGGCCGGCCAGCCGGTTGCACCACCCGAACCGAGACCGATGCACCAGGGCGTGCCGCCGTCGGCAACGATCTTCTCGGTCAGAGCCTTGAGCTCTTCCATGGTCTTCGGCACTTCGTAGCCAGCGTCCTCGAAGTTTTCCGGCGAGTACCAGACGAGCGACTTCAGGTCGGCCTTGTAGGGGAATGCGAAGAACTGTTCGGCGCCAGCCTTGTCCTTGTAGGTGCCGAGGCTGACCCAGCTATCGCCGGCGGCGTAGTTGGTCTTCATCCAGTCGGCCGATTCAGTGCCGAGCGGAACGAGGAAACCCTTGGATGCGAGGTCGGCGAGCAGACCAGGCTGCGGCAGAACTGCGATATCCGGCGGGCTGCCGGCCTGCGTGTCGATGACAATCTGCTGCTCATAGTTTTCAGAGGAAGAGTAGCTGACGTCGATGCCGGTGGCATTTTCGAAATAGGAGAGCATGGATTCAACCAGAACCTGGTCGTCACCGCGCCACGGTCCGAAGATCTTCAGCGTCTGCCCCTTGAGATCCCCATGCGCCTTCTTGAACTCTTCGAACGTCGACCAGCTGAACTTGGCGTCCTCACCCGGAGCGAACTTCAACTCCTGCGCGCTGACCGAGCCGGCCACGAGCGCGGCAGCAGCCACGGTCATCAAAAACATCTTCTTCATGTGATTTACCTCCCATCACATCGGACGGCCAATCGTCCTTGGTCAGCGCATTTTCCTCAAAGCGCTTTGGCCCCTATTTCATCACATTGCGCTCCATCCTGAGTCAAGGGTTTTTCTGCTTTTGCTGTAATTCATCGCAAGGCCCTGACCGTTCCCGTGCAAATGCCTTCGTGATAGTCAGATTCTTCTTGTCGCCGGGCTCGGGTCTGCGTCATATTCGAAGCGCTTTGGCCATTGGCGAGGGAGGCCCACGGTCAGGTGAGGAGAGGAATTCCGCAGTGAATCTGAAAGAATTGTCACAGCTGCTCGGCCTATCGCAAACGACGATCAGCCGGGCACTCAACGGTTATCCGGAGGTCAACGAGGAGACGCGCCTACGGGTGCAGAAGGCCGCCAAGGAAACCGGCTATCGGCCAAACCGCGCGGCGCAGCGGCTTGCGACCGGCAAGGCGGGATCGATTGGCCTGATCATGCCGATTTCGCCGGACCACAGCTCGGACATGCATTTCGCCGAATTCCAGAGCGGACTCGCCGAGGCGTCGATCGCCCATGACTTCCATTTCGTCATCATGCCGTCCAAGGCAGAAGACGAGGAACAGGCGATCCGCTGGCTTGTTTCGAGCGGCAGCGTCGATGGCTACTATCTCGCCTATGTGCGTGAGAAGGACCCGCGGATTGCGATGGCCCAGTCGCTCTCCCTGCCCTTCATCGTCCACGGCCGTTCCTCTGGGCTCGATCTCGACTATCCCTTCCTTGATGTCGACAATGAAGGCGCATTTTACGACGCCACACGGTTCCTGCTGCAGCTCGGGCACAAGCGGATCGCGCTCCTGAACGGCCAGGCAGATCTCGATTTCGCCCATCGACGACGGCTGGGCACAGAGAAAGCACTGGCGGAAAAGGGCTTGTTGCTTGACCCGCAGCAGACGCGGCACAGCTTCATGAGCGACGAGCAGGGGTATCGCGGCATGAAGGAGATCCTGGCCTCACCGGACCGACCGACCGCCGTGCTCTGCGCCAGTACCGTGCTGGCGCTCGGGGCGGTGCGTGCGATGAACGAACTCGGCCTGAAGCTCGGCGTCGATATCTCGCTGATTGCCCATGACGACGAATTGCCACTGCTGAAACCAGAGAATTTCTCGATCCCGCTCACCACGACACGCTCTTCGCTGCGCGCCGCCGGCAAGCGGATCGGCGACCGGTTGATCGCGATGATCAACCAGAGTGAGCCTGCACCGCCGGAGCAGGAATTGTGGAAGGTGGAGCTGGTGGTCAGGGCGTCCACCGGGCCGGCTCCCGCCTGACCCGGTTGCCCGTTATTCAGCCAATCAGAAGCGCGGGGCTGCCATACCCGCCCGGCGATGGGCGGCGATCACCGTATTGGCCATCAGCATGGCAATCGTCATCGGGCCGACACCGCCGGGAACCGGCGAGATGGCTTTCGCAACCGGCTTGCATTCGGCAAAGGCGACGTCGCCGACCAGCTTGAACTTGCCCTCGCCCTTTTCCGGTGCGGCCACCCGGTTGATGCCGACATCGATGACGGTCGCACCTGGCTTCAACCAGTCGGCCTTGACCATTTCGGCACGACCGACGGCAGCAACCAGGATATCCGCCTGACGGGCGAGTTCCGGCAGGTCGCGGCTGCGCGAATGGCCGATGGTGACGGTGGCATTGGCGTTGAGCAGGAGCTGTGCCATCGGCTTGCCGAAAAGGTTGGAGCGACCGATGACGAGGGCATTGAGACCGGACAGGTCCGTGCCGTGGATCTGGCGCACCAGGATCATGGCGCCGGCCGGCGTGCAGGAGAGCAGCCCGGTCTTCAGATCGCCGGTCGCAAGCTTGCCGGCATTGACGATGTGCAGGCCATCGACATCCTTTTCCGGCAGGATCGACTGGATGACGGGTTCGCTGTCGAGATGTTTGGGCAGCGGCAGCTGCACGAGGATGCCATCGATCTCGGGATCTGCATTGAGCGAGGCGACCAGCGCCATCAGGTCGCCCTGCGACGTCTCCTCGGGCAGCGTGTGCTGGATCGAGTTGAAGCCGCATTGCTTGGCCATGCGGCTCTTCGCGCCGACATAGGCGTGGCTTGCCGGATCATTGCCGATGATGACGACCGCGAGACCGGGCTTGCGATGGCCGGAGCTTTCCAGCGTCGTTGCTGCTGAGGTTACCGCTTCGATCACCGAAGCGGCGGCTGCCTTTCCGTCGATTACCGTGGTCACTGTGCTCAATCCCCGTCTTCAACTCGCAGCAAGCTAGCGCCAACACGGAGGCGCCATTTGCCTGTCGCCGTCCTATGCTGTCAAAATGCGGCATATTGCAAGGCAGGATTTCACGGTCTCGACCTCAGGAGAGCGGGACCGTCGGTTGGCGCAGCCGGTGACGAAGCACATGGGCCAGAAAGACGGGAATGCCGAGAACATAGCGACGCCAGAGGCGCGAGGGCTCCTGCCAGAGGCGGAACAGCCATTCGGAGCGGAGCTGCCGGATCCAATAAGGTGCGCGTGCGACACGACCCGATACGAAATCGAGCAATGCCCCGACGCTGATCACCACCCGCGCATGGTCTGCGGTGAGATACCTGTCGACCCATTTCTCCTGCAGCGGTGTGCCCATGGCTACCAGCAGAAGATCGATGCGGGCGGCCTCGATGCGCTTGAGGATGAAGGTCGGATCGGCCCGGTCGAAATAGCCGTCGGAAATCTCGACGAATTCGTGCCAGGGCGTATGCTTGCGAAAGTTCGTGGCCGCATCCTGGAGCACTTCGGACGATGCGCCGAGAAGTCCGACACGCAACGGCTTGGTGATGAAGGTGAGGGCTGCGGGCACGAAGTCCGTGCCGTTGAGATTGGCCGTGAAGGGCCCGCCATGGAGAAACTTGGCGGCGATATCGACACCGATGCCATCCGGCAGGACGAGACAGCGACCAAGGACCTCGCGGTAATCGGGGTCGCGCATCATCACATTGGCATTGTTGGCATTGAGAAACGCAATATGCGTCAGGCCCCTGCCTTTAACCAGTTTCTCTTCCAGCAGCGCAAGAGCGGGCTTCCAGCCCATGTCATGCACCGGCACATCCAAGATCGGCAGGACCGGGACAGCGGGCCGCCGTGCCCCGTTCGGGAGGCCATTCGGTTCTCTCAAAGCTGAAGACGATGACAGTGGCATGGGGCGGGTCCCGAGGATCAACTACCTCTGAACCTATCAGGCACGGCTAAAATTCCAGTAAAGCGGGGCCTTAAAATTCTCAGACCACCGTCAAGATCTTGTTCACCATACGCGCGCTCGCCGCGTCATCAGTGTCCGGACGAAGCCGGCTTCTCCTCGACCTTTTCGCCCTCGACCACGGTGGTCTTCTCGAGCGGCCCGGAGGCGCCATCGGCGGACTTGCGCGCGGCGTCCTTCGAGACGTAGTCGAGCTGTTCAATCAACACCTGATCGACCATGCCTTCGCCGAGCTTGGCATTCATCTCGGTCTTGATCTGGTCGCGGAAGGAATTGACGTCGAAGGCACCGACGTTGCCGATGTCGACCATCTTGTTGCCGACCAGGAGCGTGAACAACTGGTCGGTCATCAACTCGGTCGTCGGCAGGGTCTGCCCCTTGACCTTTTCCTTGTCCATCATGAAGGAGATGCGCGTCAGGAAATATCCGGTGACATCACCCCCGCCAATGACCGGAATGGTGATGGGCTCGCCGCGGATCAGTTCAAGGGCTGCCTTCTTGGTCTCTTCCTCGCTCGGGCCGGCAGGGGCTGTCGCCAGGTAGATCGAGCCATAGACGGCCCCCAGCGTGACGATGCAGACCCAAAGGCCGATTCCGAGTATCTTGCCCATCAGAACTCGCTGAACTGGAACTGTTCCTGAGAATAGGTGCCGTCACCATCGGCGTCGCGAACCGCGTTCTTCAAGAGATCGGCAACCGCACGAACAGCCGCCAGATGCGCCTCAACGCGACGTGCATTCAAAGCCAGCTTTTCCTTGAGAACGTGAAGCTGCTCGACATAGTTGACCGCAAATTCGCGCGGGTCGGTGTCGCGGAACAGCATCGTCAACTCGTAGAGGCAACGGCTCTTGTGGGCGTTGGAAACCTTGAAGTCGAATTCCGGGTCCTTGCCGATCCGCTCGTTCTCATTGTCGATGATGCGCTCCAGGCGGCTCAGCACCGTCTTCACACGATATTCGCTCGAAACAACTTCCATGAATTCTACCCTGTCTTTCGAAAAATCGATCAGTTCTTGGTATCAGTATCGGCGCCTGCACCCAGCGTCCGGCGCTCAAGATCGGTCACCCAGCTCATGGCCAGCCCGCGATCTGTCTCGTCGGTGGCGGCATTGACGCTGTCTTCACCGCGCGCGCGCTGCAGCGCCTGGTCATACATCTGCTGGGCGATACCAACGCCACCGGATTGAGCCAGAACCGTGCCGAGCTGCTCGGCCATCATGCTCTTCCACATTTCGCCAGCATTGCCCTTGCCGTACACTTCCTCACTTTCGTCCGGCAGCATGCTCTGGACGAAGTTGGTGAGATAAACGGCTTCGAAATCGCGGTAGATCTTCGGGGGCTTGCCGACGTCCTCGGTCGTTTCCGCCGTCGCCTCGATGCGTGCTGCGTTCGCGGTGCGGTTCAGAATGTCGACGGTGGCGCCAAAGCCGGCACCCTTCTCGGCAAGACTGGTCGCCATAAAGTTCGCACGGTTCGCTTTCAGCTGTTCCTGGGCGGCAGCGACTTGTGCCGGGTCAGCGGCGCGGACAACGTCCAGCACCAGATCGCTCGGAGGAGAAATGGCCACGGTGACATCCTCGATTTCGGTTCGAGGCGACTATCACTCGTGAAGCTTGCTGGAGGCTGGTGTGGCGAACTTGATGTCAATCAGGTCGTAGATGGCAGCGTCGTCGCGCTCGCGCTCTTCATGATCGCGCGCATCCTTCATGTTTTCTTCCAGTCGGTCGCCCTTGGCACGCTCGCGCATCAGCTTCATTTCCTGAACCTGCTGCAGACTGTGCAATTGCTTGTCGGTATTCGACAGGCGATCGAAACGGTCCGCATAATTCTGGGCAAAGAGCCGGTGCAGCGGCTCAAGCGATCCGATTGCCTCCATCACCGTATCCATCGAGCGTGCATTCTCCTCGAGGCGCTGCGCGGTGAGGCCGAGATCGCTTTCGGCCATCCGCTCCATATGGCGCTGGACAGCCACGAGACGCTTCAGCTTGTCGGATTTCTTTTGCGGTCCCAAGGCGCCCTCGTCAGAAGTTGAAGATCATCGGGAAGTACTGGCCGAACTGCATGACCATGGCAGCAATGGTCAAATAAACCAACAACAGTCCGCCCAGCAGCAGATAGGGGGTCGAGATGTAGAACACCGGCACCTGCGGGGCGAGCTTGTTGACGAGGCCGACGGCGACGTTGAACATCAGTCCGAAGATCAGAAAGGGGCTGGCCAGACGCAACATCAGCAGAAACGTCTGCGAAAGGGTGTCTGTCAGCGTGATCAGCATCTTCTGGCTGTCGGGCATGCCGCCGATCGGCATCACCGCATAGGAATCGAGTAACGCGCGAAACACGACATGATGGAAATCCAGCATGAAGAGAACCAGGAGACCGGCGAACGAGATCATGTTGGTCATCTGGTTTTCCGGGCTGTCTTCGAGAATATCGGAGGCGCCGGGTGTGTTGAGGCCGATCGACATTGATATCGCCGATCCCGCGAACTGCAGACCGAGCACATAGAAGCGCGGAACGAGGCCAAACATCATGCCGATCAACAGTTCCGCAACGATCACGACGATCAGAGAGGCCCCTCCCCCCGATACCCGCGGATAGACGGTGTCGAAGAGCAGCGGGGTCATGGCCAGAGAGACGGCGAATGCGAGAAAGAAGCGGATCGTCATGGAGATGCGGGCGGATGAAAAGCCCGGCAGGGTCATGATGCAAGCGCCGATGCGACAGAAGATCGCAAAGAGCACCAGCACACTCCCCTGCGGGTCAGAAATCATGAAATGGAGCCCAGAATCTTGATCTCGATGCCCTTGGCGAGTTCCACATGCGAGAGGACCGGCAAGGTTGCAAAGAGTCGTTCGATGATCATGCGCACATAGGACCGCGTTTCGGGCGACGTGACAAGCACGAAGGGCAGGCCGCGGTCCATGAATTCACGGATAACCTGGCTTGCCTGCTCGGAGAATTCTTCCAAGCTGCGCGGATCGATGTCGAATTCAACGATTTCGCCCTTCGCGTCGCGCTTGAGTGCCTGGTGGAAAACGAGGTCCCACTTGGAGCCGAGGCGCAGGACGCGCAGCACCCCGTTGTCGGTCAGGTCGCCGCAGAGCTGCTGGGCCATGCGGACGCGCACATGCTCGACGATCTGCTCGGTCTTGCGCACATGCGGCGCCAGTTCCGCGACCGCTTCGAGGATGAGATGCAGATTGCGGATCGAGACACGCTCGGCAAGCAGCGGCTTCAGGACCGCCTGAAGGCCCGAATAGGACATATGCGACGAGCAGATTTCGTCGGCGAGCTTTTTGTATTCGGGATCGAGGCGATCGATCAGCACCTTGACGTCCTTGTAGGACAGAAGCTGCGGGAGGTTGTTGCGGATGACTTCGCTGACATGCGTGAGCACGACCGAGACGTTGTCGATCGGGTGGAAACCCTCGCGCTTGAGTTCTTCGGTGAAGGTTTCGAGGACCGAAACCGCGGGCATGCCGAAGGCCGGTTCGCGGATGTCATCGCCCGGCACGTTCGGCTTGCGGCCCGAACCGGTGACGACGAGGACTTCGCCGACGCGCAGGTTGTTGGATGCGACTGTCGTGCCGTGGATACGGATCTGATAGGCCTTTTCCGGAATGGCGATGTCGTCGGTGACCTTGATTTCCGGCACCACGAAGCCGTACTGGCTGGCGAACTTCTTGCGCATCTTGCCGACACGGAAGGCCAATTCCTGATGCGCGCCGAGCAGGCGCGTCGACACGAGCTTGCCAAGCGCGAGCTCGATCTCGGAGGTCTTGAGGACGGATTTGACCGAATCCTTCTCGGCTTCCTTGTTCTGGATGACCTTCTTTTCCTCCTGGTCGCGCTTCAGCTGGTTTTCAGCTTCGAGCTGGCGGGGAATGAACCAGGCGCCGAAGGCCATCATGCCGCCGAGAGCGACGAAGGGGATGAAGGGCAGACCGGGGACGAGGGCGAGCGCGCCCATCAGACCGGCCGACACCGAGAGTGCTCGTGGATAGCCACTCAACTGATCGACTACGGCCTTGTCGGTGGAGCCCGGCGTACCGCCGCGCGACACCAGAAGGCCGGCGGCCAGCGAAACGATCAGCGCCGGAACCTGCGAGACGATACCATCGCCGACGGAAAGCTTGACGAAGACGTCGGCCGCTTCGCCGAGTTCCATGCCGTGGCGGAAGTAGCCGATGATGATGCCGCCGACGACGTTGATGGCGGTGATGATCAGGCCGGCGATCGCATCGCCGCGAACGAATTTCGAGGCACCGTCCATGGCCCCGAAGAAGGAGCTTTCCTGCTCCAGCTCACGGCGCCTGTGCTGCGCTTCCTTCTCGTCGATAATGCCCGCCGAAAGGTCGGCGTCGATCGACATCTGCTTGCCGGGGATGGCATCGAGAGTGAAGCGGGCGCCGACTTCCGCGATACGCGTGGCACCCTTGGTGATGACGATGAAGTTGACGGTGATCAGGATCAGAAAGACGATCAAACCGATGACGAAATCGCCGCCCATCACCAGATTGGAGAAGCCTGCGATGACACCGCCGGCCGCGTCATGGCCCTCGTGACCATGGGTGAGAATAACGCGCGTCGTCGCAATATTGAGCGCCAGACGGATCATGGTGGCGATCAGCAGGATCGTCGGGAAGGACGAGAAATCCAGAGGCCGTTGGATCCAGAGGGAGACCATCAGGATCAGAACGGAGAGAGCGATCGAAAAGGCGAGGCCAACGTCGATCAGGAAGGGCGGTATGGGCAGGAAGAGGATGCACAGGATCATCACGATCCCGAATGCGAATCCGATATCCCTTAAGCTGGGGTTCGCCTTCGGGATTACCAGTGCAGGTGGTTGCGCCATATCCGTTCCATCTCTTCATGAGAAGTCATCCGGAAGACCATGCTTCCGGCAGTCTGCCCAAGAGAAATAAACGGCGAAGCTTGCGCGAGGATGTCAGGCCGGCGATCGCTAGAAGCCGGACTGTATTCGCGAAAAGACGAGATTGGTGAAGAGGTTGATCTGCGCCCCGACAAACGGCGCGGATATGCCGATCGTGATCATGATCGCGAGGATCTTCGGCACGAAGGTGAGCGTCATTTCCTGAACCTGGGTCAGAGCCTGGATCAGGGCGATGATGACGCCGACGATCATGCCAGCAGCAACCGCAGGGCCGGACGCGATGATGATCGTCCAAATCGCGGCCTGAAGAATGTCGAGAGCATCGGCCTCATTCATGAGACGGTATCCTTTCGGAGCGGCGAATCATGCCTTCCACTCCGAAAGGCGTAGCATGTCAGGAGCCGGGCGTCGTCGTTGTTGTCGGCTTGGTACCGACACGGACACCCACAACGATCGGGATTTCCTTACCGTCCGTGGTCGTTGCGATCATCGTGTCGCTGTAGACGCGAACGGAGGCAACGGTACCGGTGGTCTTTTCATCGGCGCTGGTGATCGGCTTGCCAATGTAGGACGAGGCATTGGTCAGGGCATTGCCGGTGATCAACGTCTCGAGGTTCGAGTTCGTCTGGATCGACTGCTCGACCTGCGAGAAGGTGGCCAGCTGGGAGATCTGCTCGCTCGCGTCCATCGGATCGGTCGGATCCTGGTTCTTCATCTGGGCGATCAGGAGCTTCAGAAAGCTGTCGTAGTCCAGCGATGCCTTTTCAGCCGCCGTCTTGGACGTGCTGCTGTTGGACGTTGACGACGTATTGGTCGTGCTCGTCGAACTGTTCGGGGCCGTTACGCCGTCTACCGCCATGGTGCGATCTCCTTGCGGATCTGCTCGATCGTTGCCGGTGCCATTTCCTGATTGTTCAGGATGCGGTCCTCAATCGGATAAAGCTGGCGGATCGCCTTCAGTGCGTCGAAAGCGCGTCCGGACGAAACCATGCCATCGATGCGCTTGAGTTCAGCGAGGATTTCCTCGTTCTCGAAGCAGGACAGCAGCATGATCACGGACTTGCGGAACATCGCGAGCGACTGATCCTTGCCATCCGGGTTGATCAGCATCATCTGGGCGATGAAATAGAGTTGACGCAGCGGCGTGGTGGCCTGTTCAGGCTGCAGAACGTGGTTCTCAAGCAGAAACGTCACATCGTTCAGGAACTCGAGGGCAACCTTGCGGTCGACGCGCAGAACCGCTCCATTGATGAAAATACGTTCGCCCGACTTGAGCGAAATGCGCAAAGTGCTCTTCATTTAAGTCCATCCCTGATGATGGTTGTCACGTCGATAATGCCCTGGAAATTTTCGGACTCACGCTTGCGGATCCGGTCACACTCTTTCAAAATCCAGATGGCGATGGAAATCAGATTGGCGCGTATTTCGTCGCCTAGCTGGTTCTCGGGGTTTTGCAGATCTTCGATCAGCCGGACCCAGACCCGGCGGGTATAAAACAGAGCTTCGATCGCCTCGCGAGAGTAGCCCTTCTTGTCCCTGGCCGCGCTCAGAAGCTGGATGCAACGGTCAAGGGCCTGCCGTTCGCGCTCCTTGGCGTCAGCGACGCCGTCTTCCATGATTTCGGCATATGAGAACTGGTACATTCAGTTGCCCTTTAGGTTCATTTCACCCTTTGCTCATCAAAGGTAGTTTACAAGACTTAACGCCTGGATCTTCGATGTCAGCGTGTAGGATGCTTCCACCATGGACAGCAGAGAGTTAACGCGAGTCGACGCTTCGTACGCATCTACTTCAATCTTGCTCGACAGGCTGGTCTCGATAATATCCACCTGAACCTTGAGCGAGGCCTCCGCCTTCTCAACCCGGTTCTGGGAAAGGCCGAGTTCGGAGCGCGTCGAGTTGATGCCCGTGATGGCGCGGCCCGTGTAATCGATCGCTTTGTTGATTGCGGCGGTGACTGCATTTGGCGGGGCGCCGATGGTCATCAGTTCCGTGGTCACGATCGATGCGAGCGCAAAGAAGCGGAAACCATCTTCATTGGCCGAGGCGGAGGTCTGCACGGTTTCCGACTGGGTGATCCGGCTGGTCATGGCCTGGTCTGTCGCGCTCGACCAATTCGTCGTCCAGTCGGCGCCGGTAAACATCGGCTCAAGCGTGGAGGTGATGAAGTCATCCATGCTCGGCGCCGCGCCGCTCGCCGCGATCGTCGCCGTACTCGCCGTATCGGTCGGCGGGAAGCCGAAATAGGCGGTGAAGGCGGTATCGAATGCAGTCTTCGCCGGCGACGTGTCCGTGTATGCGGCCAGCGGCTTCACATCCGTGTTGATGCCCGCGAACAGGAATTCCCCGTTGGCCGACTGATTGGCCATGCTGATCATCGTCGACAGAGAGTTGTTCACCGTCGTCACGGTCGTGTTGATCGTATCGCTGTTCGACGAACCGGAAATGGTGATCAGCGAGTTGTTCATCTCTTCGGCGGCGGTGGCGATCTGCTTCAATGCTTCCTGGGAAGCCGCGAGACGCTGCGTCGCGATCGAGTTGTTGCTGATCATCGAGTTCAGCCGGAGGCTTTCCCGATTGAGGTCAACGACCGTGGAGGTCTTGCTGCCGAGTTCGGCACCGATATCCGCGTAGAAGCCGGTGCTGACTTCCTGCTGAGACTTCAGGAGCTCATTTTGCGCCTGACGAATGGTCAGTCGCATCGAAGTCTGGGTCGAAAGATTGGAAACGCTTGACGTCGACATCAGGTGTTACCCCGCCATTTCGAGAACAGCCCTCAGCATCTCATCAACCGTTGAGACGAGCTTGGCTGCAGCCTTGTAGGACTGCTCTACATCGAGCAGCAGCGAGAGTTCTTCATCGAGGCTGACGGCCGTCTTGGAAGAATAGGTCTGGAAGGTGCGCTCAAAGAGCGCCTGCTTGTTTTCGTTCGCCGTCGTTGCGTTCGAGCGCAGTTCTTCGAGCCAGCCGATGGAGTTGCTGGCAAAGGACAGGACGCTTGCATCCGTCTTGAGGTCGGCATCGGCTGAGAAGCTGCGATTGGCCGCGAGCTGGTCGACATACTGGTTGATGAGCGCGGTGAAGCCGGACGAGCCGTCGACGTTCTGCACATAGCCTGCCCCGTTGATACCGCCGTCGCGGATCCGCATCGGGTCCCCACCGGCATCCGAGCGTACGGCCGTGTTGACGCGGATGAGGGCTGCAAGACCAGGCTCGACGGTGCCGGTGGGCGGGATCGTGCCACCCGGCCAGGTGAAGAGGCCTGGCAGTTCGCCACCGCCACCGGTATCGACTTCCTGAAAGGCTTCGATCAGACCACGGGCGATTTCATCGAGCTGGGTCTGGAAGGTCGGCGCGATGACATCGCGAATCTGGACCAGCGACGCGAGCGAGCCCTGACCATCCGTGTTGCCGCCGACGCCGGCACGCACGGGGGTGCCGTCGATATAGATCGCATTGCCGGTGACGGTGGAATCGTAGGTGTAGGTGCGCACGAAGCTGACTTCGCGCGGATCGGTCTCGAACAGCGTCGTGCCGTCATAGGTGTAGAGGACCATGTCGCTGTTGTCGCGCATGTTCACGGAAACGCCGACGATCTTCGAGATGTCTTTCAGCAACGTGTCACGACGGTCGAGATAGTCGTCAGCGCTGCCACCGGTGGCCGTCTGCCGCACGACAGTATCGTTGACGATCTTGAACTCGGCGAGCAGCTTGTTGAGCGACTGCACCTGCTCGAACATCTGGGCATCGGTGTCTTCGCGCACGTCCTGCGTCGTCGCGGTCGCGTTGTTCAGCGAGTTGACGACGTCGATCGCATCCGTGACCACCGTCGAGGCGAGCGCATACTCGCCCGGCGAGGCGGCAAAGGACTGCAGACTGCTCTGGAGGTTTGCAAGATAGGCCGACGGCGACAGTTCCTTGTCATTGCCGCCGAGCGCATCGGAAAGCGTGGTCAGTCCCTCAAGCAGGGTCGACTGCGCGCTCTGCTGCGCCGTCGACGATGCCATCTGTCGCAGCAGAGCCATCTGCTGCGAGCGCTCGTTCTGCACCATCGAGGCGCCATAAACGGTCTGTGTGACCACCGCATCACGGCGAACATAGTTCTCGTTGCCGGTGTTGGCGATGTTCGTCGAGATTACGGACGTCTGCTGCGACGTGTTCCGGAATATCGAGTTGGCCGTGTTGAGCGACGATGCAAGCGACATAGGACTAACCTACTCTTTCGATTATCTCTTCAGGTTGACCAGGACTTCCATCAATTCGGAGCCGGTCTGGAATACCTTGGAGTTTGCAGTGTAGTTGCGCTGGGACTCGATCATCGCCGTCAGTTCTTCGGCGACGTCGACGTTGGAGTCTTCGAGAGCACCGGACAGGATCGTGCCAAAGCCGCTGGAGCCGGCATAACCGAGGATGACGACACCGGAATCGTTCGACTGGGTGTACATGTTGCCGGCCACGGGATTGAGGTTATCCGGGCTCTGGACGCTGGCGAGTGCCACGCGGAACTTCGGAACCAGATCACCGTTTTCATAGGCGATGGACACGACGCCCTTGTCGTCGATCTCATAGCCCTTGACCTTGGACGCAGCGTTGCCGTCGACCTTGCCCGATTCCACGGAGAAGGCCGACGCCAGCTGCGTCGTGTTGCCAATGTTCAGTAGAATTCCAGGCGGCGTTCCAGCCGGATTACCGACTTCTGCACCGCCGACAGTGTAAGGATCGATGGTGACGGTAGCCGGCGCGGCCGGATTGATCAGCTTACCGTCAGCGTCGAAGTCCAGGACCGTGGGAGCAACCACCTGAGTACCGCCGTCCGCCTCGACGGCGGACACTTGCCACTGATTGTCCGCGAGCTTCTCATAGGTGAAGGTGATCAGCCGGCTCGTTCCCTGGCTGTCAAAGACCTTCAGCGACGTGGTCTTGATATCCGCAGCAACGCCTACCTGGGCCGAGTTCGGCAGGTTGACGTCCAAGGTGCCGGTCTCCGAGCGAACGGCCGAGATTCCAGCCCCCGAAAGGTCCACGTCCTGGAGCCCGTCAAAGCCGTTGACGACAATCGTCGGGTCAACATCCGTTTCGAATGGGTAACCCTGCAGCGTATAGCCGGCCGTATTCTTCAGCGTGCCGTCATCCTGCAGGACGAACGAACCCGCGCGGGTCATGTACGGAGTGCCGTCGTCGCCCTTCACGATGAAGAAGCCGTCGCCATTGATGGCGAGGTCCGTCTCGGAGGTCGTGTAGCTGAACGTGCCCTGGGCGGAGATCGAGTAACGGACATCCGTTTCGACGCCACCGGAATTGTAGGCGCCGTTCGTGGTCGGCAAAATCATCGATGAAAACTGCACCGAGGCCTTTTTGTAGCCGACAGTGCTGGAATTGGCGATGTTGTCCGCGACGGTGCTCAGTCGGTTAGACTGGGCATTCATACCGGAGACACCCGTTCGCATGGTTCCGTAAAGGCTCATGTCAAAATCCTCGTTTGGTAGTCGATTTGAGAGTATGAGGTGGGCCTTGCGTGAAGCTGTCTGGCTGGAGGGCCCTGCCGTTTTTTCACCTCGTGGCGAGGAAAAAACTGCGGCCGCACAAGGGCGGCCGCGGGATGTACTCATCAGCTCCAGTCGATGCAGTAACCGAGGAAGCGTTTGGAATCGACAGGGTCGAAACCGAGCTTCTTGCGAAGCTTCTTGCGAAGCTTGGAGATGTGACTTTCGACGACGTTCTCTTCGACTTCCTCGTCGAAGATGCCGTAGATCGCATTGAAGATCTGCGTCTTCGATACGCGCCGGCCGCGGTTGGCGACTAGGTACTCAAGGATGCGGCGCTCTCGGCGCGGCAACGGGAAGACATCGCCGGCGATTTCGGGATCACGACCGTCGGAAAAGACCTTGATCGGACCGATCTCCGTGAAGTTGGTGATCGCCCTGAGACGACGGCGGATCGCCGCCGCACGTGCCAGGATCTCACGAGGGTGCACAGGCTTGCGAACAACGTCATCGACGCCGCAATCGAAAAGTGCTAATGTAGCTTCCAGGGATGGTTGATCGCTGACCGCGATCACTGGCGCCTGGGTGCGATCCCGAATTGCACGCGGCAATTCGAGTGTTGCCTCGCCCTGGCCGAGCAGGAATGCTTCAACCGCTGCGATGTCGGAATCGGCCGCCGTATTGACCCATTCCCCGAACTCTCTGGGGTCAAACCCCGTCGAGGGAATTCCCTCGCGCCCAAAGAGTGATGTGTATCCGTCCTTAACGAGCTCGCGCTCATCAACCACTACGATCATTCGTCCGCCTCCGAATCAGTGTGGTGTTTCGATGCACCATGCGTACGAATCGGGGGATTCACGAACAACTAGGAAAACTTAACCATGGGAATTAACGATTGATTAACCATTTGGTGCCGATTTGAACTAGATATAGTATGCTGAGAACCATGTTAACACTATTCTCCAGTGGAAAAGTTAACGCAAGCTTCGCACAAGGTCTTGCCGAGCCCCACTTCGACGCAGTCTCGCCACATTTGGCAAATCGGCACAATCATGGCTGTCAATCAACCAGGAGATGTTACTCACCGCAAAATTGTCGCGCATTGGACGTCCAGTTTCCATAGCCCGTGGCAACAAGATTGGCGATCACGCGACACACATAGCGCTTCTGAGCGGGGTCATTGTTGGGCCCTGCATGGTAGCGCGCGACAGCCATCGTCCATGTTTCATGGCGGCTATGCAGATTGCTCAGGAAGCGGGCCGCATACTCCACGTTGCGTCTTGGATCGAACATCGCCTCTACCGAGCTGAAGTGCTCGCCGTGGAAGTGCTGGTTGATCTGCATGCAGCCGACGTCGATGAGCACCGCGCCCCCTTCCCTCGCCCGCTGGAAACCGTCGAGAGCTTCGTCCAGGTTTTCGAAATAATAGGCCTTTCCTTCGACGTTCATCGCGAATGGCGCGAGGCTGCCCTTCCGACCCGTCTCGGTCAGCCCAACCGAATAAAGAATGCCCTCGGGAACACCATACTTGGCAGCGGCAGCGCTAATTGCGCCCTCACAGGCGCCGAGACTGGCCTGCGCCTCAGACGTAAAGCTGATCAGGGCGATCGCCGCGATTGCCGGAAGCGGTAACCTCAGCCGTTTGAACCACACGCTCATCCGCCATCCTCACCGTATTCCCTGACGCTTCACCGCGCTGCTGTCGTTCGCTGCCCTGATTTCCGGACTGGAATGCCTGTTGACCGCTCTGCTGTCCGGACTGCTGGCTCTGGGTGCCGTTCTGTCCAGTATCGGCGCTACGATCGATCGATGACACCTGCATGTTCACCTGGACCTGATCGACCACCAGTCCCTGAGCCCTCAGGGCTTTCAGGATGTCGCTCTGGTCGTTCTGAAGCTGGCGCAAAGCAGCCGGGTTGTCGACGGTCAGCTGGACACTGAGTTCCTCACCCGACAGTCGCAAGGTCGCGGTGACACTGCCGAGCTCGATCGGCGTCATCTGGATCTTCAGCGTATGCACGACCTTGCCCTGGCTGGACTGGGCGGCGGCATTGGCGAGTTCAGACCCGGGTGCCATAGCGCCGACCCACTCACCGTCGCCCAGCATGGCAGCCGTGATGGATGCAGCATTGGTCATAGACACCGGCGCGATGTAGCGGCGGCTGTCGACCACGGTGACCGTCTCCACGGTCTTGGGCTCAGACGGCTCCGTCGCGCTGGTCGATTCACCGCGCAGAAGAAGCGGTTGACCCTTGCCATCCGCCCTGATGAAGCGGAAGTCGCGATCGCCCTCGGACTTTTCACCATCCGAGGTCGAAGCGTCGCCCGCATCTTGGGAAGGCGCGGCCACAGCGAGGCCGGCAGCCACCTTCTGCTCTTCCTTGGTGTTCTTGTCGTTCTTGACGATCCCTTCACCCTTTTCGGTGAGTTCGGACTTGCCGCCGGCCAGAAGCTGGAGCACGTCTGCGAGATCTGCGGCCGTTGCCTCTGTCACAACAGGCGCATCCGACGCCGTCGCCTCTCCCGATATCTTCTCGGAGGCAATCGCCTCCCCCTCGTCCCCACCCTTTCGATCTCGAACGGCTGCCAGAGCCTTGGCGAGCTGCGCCTTGAGCTCAGGATCCAGCCCTTCGATCTCAATCTGCGGCTCTTTGCTCTCTTGCTGATTGCCCTTGCCCTTGACCTGGATCTTGGCAAGCTCCCGCATCAGATCGCCCGTCGAGATATCGACAGGAAGGGCCTCAATTTCCGCGAGCAGAGCATCGTCGGCGATCAGGAAAGGCTGTTCACCGGCGCGCGTCGTGGATTTTCCCGTTTGCTCATGGATGTCCGCCTCCGCAGCCTCGTCACCCGCGCGATCCTGCCGGGCGGTGCCGGCTTCCTGCTCACCGGACTTCGAGAGCACCGTGGAGAAGCTGCCGCCGTCTTCCGCCTTGTCGGCGCGGCCTGATGCTGGCGACGACGCGGGGCCGTCCGATACAGGCAATCTGGGGGCTGAAAGTGCGTCCATCATGTTACGGGCCTTCTTTCTGGAGAAGATCGTCAATTGCGTCGAGCTTCGAGCGACCGGACTCGACAAAGGTGCGCAGTTCCGGATCGATTTCGGCCTGTTCGGCTGGCGGTGTCGCTGCATAGGCTGCTGCCGGCTGCACCTCGGCACTCGGAGCGGCGGCGGCATCGGCTGCGGGTTGGGCGAACGGATCCTGGAGATCCGGGTCCGACGCCCCAGGCTGGGCCGGATCGCCCACGCTTGCTGAATCTGCAGGCGGCATCTGGGCCTGTTGAACCGGTTCGGGTTTGCGCAGGACTTCCTTCGCAACAGCCTCGGCTGCCTGGCGCAAGGCTCGGTCCCGGGGCGACAACACGTCTTCGGGCACCTGCAGCAGGGCCGCCATGGCATCATCGACATTTTCGGTCGGCACGCGGACCAGGCTGCCATACAGCTTGGCGAGCGCGTCGGCGCCCTCTTCCGTGCCCGAAAGCAGCTTGGCCTGTTCCGCCGCCATGGTGGCCAGTTGCGTGCGACCGGCGATCGCGGCCTCGCGAGCAACCCGAAGATAGACCTCGCGGCGCCTGTCCGCATCCATATATCCGAGCGTTGCTTCGATATCCTCGGGCTTCAGCACATCGTAGTGCTCGACGACAAAGCGCACGAAAAGATCGGCGAACTGACTGGCATAGGGAGAGTAGAGGAAGCGACGCGCATATCCATTCGCATAGAGTGACGCCTTGTCGACGATCTTGGCTTCAACAGCGACCGCGAGCGAACGGCGCAGGGCCGCCTCTTCGACGATGGTGCCGGGTGCAGTCAGCCGGGCCCAGTCGTAGAATTTGAGCGCGCCAGCCGGATCCTTGGTGAGCGTCACATTGCCTGCGACCAATGCAAGATAGGGGCCGATCTTGTCGTTCTTGTACTCTATCGACATATCGCCCAGAGACTTGGCGATGAGCGTACCCTTGCCGCTCAGGTATTTGCGCAAGGCGTCACTGACGCGATTGTCGAAATTGCCTTCGATGTCGCGCGCGACCAGGAATTCCAGTGTCGCCGGATTTCCGCCGCTCATCGCGTAGATCAGCGCCGCATCGACGTTGCGCGGATCCTGGAAGGTCTTCGGGTCTGCCGTGCGGAGCCGCTCGTCGATCGTGCTCAGCATGAAACGCTGCATTTCGGCTGCTGAATGGTCACCGCGGATGACGGTATCCTGGACGAATTGCAGCGAGCGCAGCATGCGATAGGGTTCCAGCGTCTCGTCCACCGACTGGGCATGGCCAAGCGATCCGACCGCAAGGACGGTCAGACCGGATAGCAGCAGGCGGAGGCTGAGGCGCCGGATGGCCATGATCACCCCTGCTCCGCTTCGATCAGGATCTCGATCCGGCGGTTGGCGTCCGCCAGCGGATCATCGGGCACCTGGAGACGCCGATCGGCAAAGCCGGAAACCTGTTCCACACGGTTTTCGCTGAGGCCACCACGCACCAGCATGTAATAGGCGCTGTGGGCGCGGGCCATGGACAGACGCCAGTTGTCGTTTTCATTGCCCTTGAACTGGCGCGCGTCGGTATGGCCGCGAATGACGATGCGGCCCGGCTTTTCCTGCAGGATCTGCCCGAGTTTCTCCATCGCGAGGACCAGTTCGCGACGCGGCACGGCGGAGCCGATATTGAACATCGCAGCGTCGGACTGGTCGCTGATGGTGACCAGCAGTCCGCCTTCCGCAGGCGTAACAAGAAGACCCTCGGCCAGTTTGCCGGCCGCCCCGCCGATCGCCTGTTCGATTTCGGCTTTCAGCTTGTCGGCGGCGGCGAGCTGGAGTTCCAGCTGCTGCTCGGCTGTTTCAGGCTTCTCTTCGGTCTTGTCCGTTTTGCCGATATCGGTCTTTGAAGCCGCATCATCTGCGGGCTTGTCAGCGGTCATGGCCTCTGCCGGCGTGGCGGCAGGGTCTGGTTTCTGCCCGGGAACCACGAGGGCTATCTGCTGCTCGGCTTCTGTCGACGGATCGGCCGGATCGGTCTCTGGCTGTGGTGCAGTCTGCGCCTGTTCCGCCGGTGTCTGCGCATCGGTTGGCTCGCCCGGCGGACCGTTGGCGGTCTGGACCTGCTGGGTCCAGAAATCCGGATCAAAGGGGTCACGATAGGCTTCGCCACCCTGCGCCCCCGTCGACGGACCAGAGTCGGATGCTCCACCCTCACCCTTGGCGCTGACATTGGCCTGCTGGCCGACTTCCTGGGCGATTTCGGCTAGAACGGAATAGGGGTTTTCGAAGAAATCTGCTTCGGAATAATTGGCCTCATCGCCCGACGACGCCGTCTGGTCGTCACCCGTGGCAGCAGCGGAACCGACCTTATCCTGGTCTTCGTCGACCTGGGAGCGTTCCTTCTTTTCCTCGCCCTCGCTCGTCTCGACCGGCTTCTCAAGGCCCTTCTCAGTGGGCTTCTCATCGGAGAGCTGTATCGGATTGAAATAGCTGGCAACCGAGGCCTTGGTTTCCTCATTGGCGGCATTGACCAGCCACATGACGAGGAAGAAGGCCATCATCGCCGTCATGAAGTCCGCATAGGCGATCTTCCAGGCGCCACCATGGGCACCGTCGTGGTCACCCTTGTGGCGCTTGACGATGATGATCTCGTTCTTGCCGTGGTGATGATTGTCTTCGCTCATGCCAGCACTTTCTTCAGGCTCGCCGTGAAGGCGGAAATGCGTGTGACGAGCGCGGCGTCGCCGAATTCGGCTGTCAGGTCGAGGTCCGGATCCTCAACATGGCGCAGGAAACTTGCTTGTTCAGGCATTTCCGCCTGCAGTTTCTGGAACAGCAGCCGGGGTCCCTTGACCTCGACCGTGCCCGCCTCACCGGCTGCGATCGCGGCCCGGAGCAGATCAGCCAGATCCTTGACCGCCTTCTCGGCCAGCGCCTCGCCGACCACGGGGGCGAGAGCGATCGCTGCCTGTTCGCTGACGGCAAGCGATAGTTTCTCGATCACGTCCGGCAGCTTCGTCGCAAGCAGGGCGGCGAACTCGTCGCGCAACTTCTGGTCTCGCTCGGCGAGCGCCTGCGCATGGGCAATTTCCATCGCCTGCCGGTCCACCTCGAAACGCTCGATGGCAGCCTTCTCGCCGGCCTCGTGTCCCTCGGCGTAAGCCTCGCGTCTGATGGTCTCGACATCGACAGCTTCCGGCTCGGGAAGTGCTGGAAAATCCATGTCGAATTCTTCGAGCGACGGCATCTCGAACGCTGGCGCCGGCGGTGCCGGGGGCGCCGCCGCAGTGGAGAAATCCTTGAGATATCGGGCCAAAGGCATGGTCATTGGC
>JARXAK010000138.1 GCA_029865885.1 Rhizobium sp.
TTGTGAGCCCGGATGAATGCCGCCATCTTCGCCGTCCTCTCGGCGAGATCGGCCATGTCGTAAACGCCTTCGCCGGTGCGCTTGAAGAAGCGGGCTGCCCCGTATTCCGACACGTCACCGCGCGGCGAGACAATGCCGGCCTCGGGCAGGATCCGGTTCACGAGCCCCGGAAACTGATGTTCGTCTCCACCGGTCCCATGGAAGGTGAAGACCAGCGGTGCGGCGCCCTGTGGCGCCTGATGGTGATGGATGTAGCTGTCGATTGCCATGATGCTTTCCTCCGCAACAGGGACGGTGCCTTAGGGTTCAGGCGCCATCCTCGCTGTGCGTTCAGTCCTTGATCGGGGTCAGATGGGCTTCGATCTGCGAGCGATACTGCTGGTAACGGGTCGGCAGCTTCAGCGACTCACCGAGATGAGCGGTGTCTTCATCGCGGTTGAAGCCCGGTTCATTCGTGGCGATCTCGAACAGCACGCCGCCCGGCGTGCGGAAATAGATCGCCCAGAAGTAATCGCGGTCGATGACCGGCGTCACCTGGTACCCAGTGTCGAGCAGCGCCTTGCGCACTTCGAGCTGAGCAGCCCGGTCTTCAACGGCAAAGGCGACGTGATGGACCGATCCGGCGCCCTGCTGGGCACGCGATGCACCGGGCAGGACTTCGAGATCGATATAGTCGGCGCCATTGCCGCCGGGGACTGCGTAGCGAACGAAGTCACCCTGCTTGTCGACCGGCTGGTAGCCCATGAACGTCAGGAGTTCACCCGTGGCACCTTCATCGCGCAGCCGCATGGTCACGCCGCGGAAGCCATGAATGCCTTCGGAGACGCCGACCGGACCACCGGCAAACGGCACGCGACTGTCGCCATCGACTTCGGCAAGGGCAAAGCCATCACCATCGGGACCGGCGAAACGCAGGCGGTCTTCACCGAAGAGCGCATAGGAGCCAAGCTCCTTCACACCTTGCTTCGACAGGCGCTCCTGCCAGAAGCCGAGCGTGCCCTTCGGCACGGAGAACACGGTCTCCGACACTTCACCGGCACCGCGACCACCCTTGCCCATATTGGCGAAGGGGAAATAGGTCATGACCGATCCGGCATTGCCGACTTCGTCGCCATAATACAGGTGATAGACATCGGGAGCGTCGAAGTTGACGGTCTTCTTGACCCGGCGCAGGCCGAGCGTCTTCGTGAAAAAGTCGTTGTTTTCCTGGGCATCCGCGGCCATCGAGGTAACGTGATGCAGGCCCTTGATCTGGGTAAGCATGGCTCTGATCCTTTCCCGGCAATCGCGCCGGTCTTGTTCTGTTGAACGGAATATGGGCCATGGCTTTCCCCATGTGAACAGTTGTAATATTGCGGATATTATTTCACTGGGAGCAACAATCCGATGGGCGAACTCGAAGCGATCAGAACCTTCCTGACCGTCGCCGACCAGAGCAGTTTCAGCGCCGCCGCCCGCCTCCTTGGCATGACACCCGCCTCGGTCACCCGCACGGTGTCAGGCCTTGAGGATGAACTCGGGGTCCAGCTTCTGCTCCGCACGACGCGCAAGGTATCGCTGACGTCAGCGGGAGCCGCCTACGCAGCGCGCGTCGCACCGCTCGTCGAGGGCCTCGCCCGCGCCACGGAAGAAACACGCGATCTGCAGAAGGTGACAGCCGGCTCGCTCCGCGTCTCGGCTCCGATGTCGCTCGGCATGAAGGTGCTTCCATCAGTGCTGTCGCAGTTTTCGATCATCCACCCGCGCACCAGCGTCGCGATCGAACTTTCGGACCGCTTCGTCGACATTGTGCAGGAAAACTACGACCTCGCGATCCGCATCTCGGGTCCACCGACCGACAAATCGACGATCTGGCGCAAGATCCGCCCGGTCCCGCGCCTGCTGGTGGCATCCTCGGCATTCCTTGCGCGCCACGGCATCCCGAAGGTACCGGAAGACCTGACGACGCTCGAATGTCTGAGCTACCACGACCGATCGAAGACCGAGACCTGGGAACTCAGCCGCCCGGGTCAGACGCGCATTGTCGAAGCCAAAGGCCGTTTCTCGATCAACAACGGTGATTTTCTCTGCCGGCTGGCAGTCGCGGGCGAGGGAATTGCCCTGTTGCCGCGCTTCATCGTCGAGGAGGAGTTGCGCGCCGGAAAGCTCGTCGAGGTGCTTCCCGAATGGAGCACGCCGGAAATCTGGCTGACGCTCTACTATCCGCCCTACGAGCAGCTGCCGCTCAGGGTCGCCACCTTCTCGGACTTCTTCGAGGCCTTCATCAAGGAGAGCTGGGACGGCGGACGGACAGCGTGACCGTGATCAACGGTCACGCCCGAGAAATTCGCCGATTTCCTGCGCAATCCGGTCGGTCGCAATCGAGGCGTCGACCTTCTTGACCTTCTCGAACAGGGTCTCAGGGATCGCGGACTTCCGGGCCTCGGCCAACCCTTCGAAAAAGCGCGGCGAAAACTCCGGATGCGGCTGGTAGGACAGGCCCCAGTCACCGTAGCGGATCACGGCATTTTCGCAGGCCTCTGTCTTGCCGACGACTTCGGCTCCCTCAGGCACCTTGATGACCTGATCCTGATGCCAGGCAAGCAAAACCTGCTCTTCACCTGTATCCGAGCGCTTGTAGGTCACGGGCCCGGCGGACCAGCCGCCCTTGAACTTCTCGACATGACCGCCGAGCGCCTTCGCCATCACCTGGTGGCCGAAGCAGATCCCGACCATCGGAACCTTGGCCGCATGCACCTGCCGGATGAAATCCTCAAGCTTGCGGATCCAGCCGTGGTCTTCGTAGACGCCGAACTTCGAGCCGGTCAGCAGCCAGCCGTCGACTTCCGTCGGGCTTTGCGGAAACTCGCCGTCGACCACGAAATAGCGTTTGAACGAGAAGTCGAAACTGCCGAGAAGTGTTGCGAACATATCGGCATAATTGCCGTATTCGCTCGCAAGTTCGGCCGGTGAATGACCCGTGACGAGAATGCCGATGGTCTTGGTGGTCATTTGGATTTCCTGCAGCATGCAAAAAGACAGGCCTTCAGGCCTTGCGCTCCGTTAATCTATACCAAATGTTAGTTTGATCAAATTTCAAGAGGGTGAACGGCTTTTTGGGCCGGAAGCCCGAACAGCGGTTGCACATCAGAAGAATGGGGGATTTCGGCTGAACCATGGCGAGTGAAGGAGGTAAGGCGGAAAAATCCCTGAAACAGCAGGTCTATCGGACACTGCGCGCCCGTGTGATGTCCGGCGCCGTGGCACCAGGCCTGCCGATCACCATCAACGGCGTGGCCGAAGACCTCGGCGTCAGCGCCATGCCCGTGCGGGAAGCCCTTCATCGCCTGGTCGCAGATGGGGCGCTCGAATATCTCGACAATCGCCGCGTTCGTGTTCCCGAGATGACGCTCTCCAAATTCGAGGAGATCATCGCCGCCCGCATAGCCCTGGAAACTCTGGCAGCAACAAGGGCCCTGCCTCATATCGACGAGGCGCGGCTCGAGCGACTGCAGATCATCGATGCCGAGATCGACACGGCCTACAGGTCAGACGATCTGCTGCGCTCCACGGAACTCAACTTCCTGTTCCACCGCACGCTCTACGAGCCGGGAGCCGGCGGCGTTTTGCTCGATCTGATGGAATCCATCTGGCTGCGTCTCGGCCCCTTCATGCGTCTGGCGACGGCCAAACTCGAAGACAGCTATCGCATCGACCGCCACGCTGAAGCGATGGAAGCGATCCGCAAAGCCGACCCCAATGCGCTCTCTGCAGCCATTGAAGCAGACATCCAGGATGGCGTCGGTCATCTCGGCCGGCATTTCCTTCGGGAAGTACCCTCCGCTGCGCGATGATCGCATAGGCGGACAGGTCGCACGATATCTCAGCCTCGTCTGCGGAGTGCGAGACGCATCTGCTTCTCGATTTCGACCAGGGCAAAGAATACGACGCCGAGCGCGACGACCAGCAGGCCGTCGCGCAAAGGCACGCTCTCAGTTCCGAACAGGGACTGCATGATGGGCACATAAGTGACGGCAAACTGGGCGACAGTCACCGAAATCACGCAAATCCAGACGGCCTTCGTCCCGCGGACCGCCTTCCATGTGAGTGAGGTACCGTAGATGTTGCGAATGAAGAAGACATGGAAGATTTCCATCACAACCAGCGTGTTCATCGCCATCGTCCGGGCGAGCTCAAGCGTATGGCCCTTGTCCAGCGCATAGAAGAAAATGCCAAAGACGGCAGCGGCGAAGAGCACGGAAACGAGCAAGACATGCCAGATCAGGTCTCCGGTCAGAAGCGGCTCGTCCCGTCGACGCGGCGGTCGGCGCATGGTGCCCTCTTCCGATGGCTCGAAGGCAAGCGCAAGGCCGAGCGTGATCGCTGTAACCAGATTGATCCAGAGAATCTGCACGGCCGTGACCGGAAGAACCAACCCGGCAAAGAGCGCAACGATGATCGTCGTGGCTTCGCCTGCATTTGTTGGCAAAGTCCAGCTGATCACCTTCTTGATATTGTCGTAGACGGTGCGCCCTTCACGCACGGCGGCGGCAATGGAAGCGAAATTGTCGTCCGCGAGAACAAGTTCAGCGGCTTCCTTGGCTGCTTCGCTGCCCTTCACGCCCATCGCGATCCCTGCATCGGCACGCTTCAGTGCCGGCGCGTCGTTGACGCCATCACCGGTCATCGCGACAGTCAGGCCCTGTGACTGGAGCGCCGTCACAAGGCGCAGCTTGTGTGCTGGCGACGTCCGGGCGAAGATATCCGTCTCGATCGCGGCAAGAGCCAAGGTGGCATCATCCATGCGGTCGAGATCCGCTCCGGTGAGCACGCGGTCGGTGTTCTTCAGACCGATCATGCCGGCAATAGCCCGTGCAGTCGAAGCGTGATCACCGGTGATCATCTTCACGCGGATACCTGCCTGGTGACAATCAGCGACCGCAACAATCGCCTCAGGGCGCGGCGGATCAATCAGGCCGACCAGCCCGATCAGCGTGAGCGTGCCGGGGAGGTCATGCTGAAGAAGTTGGACGGGACCGCTTGGCGGAGCACCGGCGGCGACCGCCAGCACGCGCTGCCCCTCGGCAGCAAGCATCTCCACCATTTGCTCCCAGTAGGGCATATCGAGCGCCGCTGTGCTGCCATCCGGCATGCGCTGGTTCGCACAAAGGCCAAGGACCGCCTCCGGCGCGCCTTTGACATGAACATGTCTCAGATTGCGATCGTCGACATGAAGTACGGCCATATACCGATGCTCCGCATCGAAGGGTATGGCATCCACGCGTTGCCATCCCGCCGTGAACGGATCGCTGCCGCCACCGGTAATCTTGCCTGCGAGCGCCATCAGTGCCCCCTCCATGGGGTCACCTTCCACACGCCAGGCACCATTGGCCGAATGCAGGACGGCGTCGTTGCAGAGCCCGGCCACGCGGGCGAACCCGGTGAGAATGGCGTGGTCACGAGGATCGGCAACGGCGGCGTTCCACAGGACGGCCCCTTCCGGTGCGTAGCCCTCGCCATCGACGACATAGACGTGGCGTGCCGCCACGAGGCGGGCCACAACCATCTCGTTTCGCGTCAGCGTTCCGGTCTTGTCCGTGCAGATGACGGAAACGGATCCAAGCGTTTCGATCGCCGGCAAACGCCGGACGATTGCGTTCCGGGCTGCCATCGCCTGAACACCAACAGCAAGTGTAATGGTCATGACCGCAGGGAGCCCCTCCGGGATCGCTGCAACCGAGAGCCCGACGATGGTCATGAACAGCTCACTGAACGGCAGATGCCCGACGACCAGCCCATAGACGAGCAGCAGTCCTGCAATGATCAGGATGAACAGGGTCAGCCAGCGTGCGAAGACATCCATCTGCCGCACGAGCGGCGTCGATAGAGATTCGACCGTATCAAGCATCCCACTGATCTTGCCGATCTCCGTTTCCATGCCTGTTGCGACCACGACGCCCCGGCCTGTCCCCGTTGCGACGAGGGTTCCGCTGAACAGCATGGAACTGCGATCGCCCAGAACAGAATCCGGTAAGACCGGTTCGCGGGTCTTGTCCACCGGCACGGACTCGCCCGTGAGAGCCGCCTCTTCGACCTTCAGACTTCTTGCTTCCAGCAACCTGAGATCCGCCGGCACCCGGTCTCCAGCTTCGACCAGCACAACATCTCCCGGAACGAGATCTGCGGCATCGACGGAGGTCCGGCGACCATCCCGCAGGACGGCCGCATGCGGCGCCAACATCACCCGGATCGCATTCATTGCACCTTCGGCACGACCTTCCTGCAAGTATCCCACGATGGCATTGCCGATGACGACGGCAAGGATGGCGCCTGTGTCGATCCAGTGCTGCATGAAGCCGGTCACCGCTGCAGAGGCGACGAGCACGTAAATCAGAACATTGTGGAACTGAGACAGGAAGCGAAGGAAAGGGCTGCGCTTCGGTGCTGCGGGAAGACGGTTCGCCCCATGAACCTCCAGCCTCCGTTTCGCCTCCTCGATTGCAAGCCCCGCGACCTGCGTCTCCAGGGCCTGAAGAACGTCCTGCATTGGCAAGGCATATGGCGTCAAAAGCGCATTGCTGGTCATCCAATGTCCTCGGTGCTCGTCATCTCTAACACGATCCAGATAATCTGCCTCGCCAATGCTCAAGGGCACTGCATCGCTGCAGACGAGCGGGAGGATGTCGTCGCGGCCCGGCTGATGCCTTGATCTATGACAAGTTTCGGCGGCTCCGACCTTGGCCTGCCGCCGCAAACCGTCTGTTCGTGGGAACCAACCGAAAGGTGTGATTGCACAGGCTCAGGCAAGCCTTGCACTTTAGAAACGGGGCGTCCTGGGTGGTGTCCTGCGGCCAGCCGGGAAAACTTTGTGCCGGAAGACGTTGAGTAGGTTGAGACGCATCGCCTCGATCGGCTGCATGCCAACCGGTGAAACCCTTTTGAGCACATCCGTTTGAAAACAAGAGGCCGATAGACATGACGTCGTCCATTTCCCTTCTCAGCCCTGCTCAAATCCGGGCGCTTCCCAATTCGACCGTGAGCACATGGTCCGATGATGAAGTGAGCCAGCTTTCAAGTGCGCAGATCGGCGCCCTGACCTCGTCACAGGTCGGAGCACTGCAGAACGAGGCAGTTGCCGGTCTGTCGACGTCCCAGCTGAGGGCTATTGCGCCGCGCTCCATCACAGGCCTGACGCTCGACCAGATCACGGCCCTGTCCACGGAAGACGTCTCCAGCCTGGCGTCTTCCCAGATCGCCGCAATGACCTCGACCCAGCTCGGCAGCCTCAGCACCGCCCAGTCGGAAGCACTCACCTCCGGTCAAATCGCACGGCTGACAGCGACGCAGCTTGCGGCCTTCAGCGCCGAAGATCTGGCGACGTTCTCCGGTTCCGATATTGCCGCCGTCAACACGGCGGCGTTGAGGAGCATGTCGACCCAGGTGCTTGCAGGTCTTTCGACCACGCAGGTCGCAGCGCTCAAGACCACACAGATCGCTGCCCTGACGCCGACGCAGATTGCCGGCCTGACGACCCAGCAGGTTGCGGCTCTATCGACGCCTCAGATCCAGTCACTCAGCGCGACCCAGGTCGCAGCCTTTTCGACTGACCAGCTGGGCGCAATGTCGACCAGCCAGTTCGCTTCCATCAGTGCCCGGGGCATCGTTGGCTTGACGACAACGCAGATCACGTCGCTTAGCAACAACAAGGTCGCTGCCTTGACGACCGCGCAGATGGGCGGGCTGACATCGAAGCAGCTCGGATCACTGACCGCCACCCAGGTCGCCGGCTTCTCGACGACGCAGATCGCCGCGATCAACCCCCGGGCGATCTCCGGTCTGACCACTGACCAGATCGCGGGCATGAGCCCGTCACAGACGGCAGCACTGACGGCGTCCCAGATTGCTGCGCTGACCGGCAGCCAGATGTCGGCCTTCACCGAAAACCAGCTGGCTGCCCTGACGGTCACCCAGATCCGCGCCCTCGGAGCAACACAGATTGCGGCACTGCCGACAGCCACGGTTGCTGGTTTCTCCACGACGCAGATCGCCGCACTTGTGCCGAGAGCCGTGGCAGGTTTGACCGCCGGCCAGCTTCAAGCCATGAACGTCGATCAGTTGAAGAGCCTCAGCACATCGCAGATTGCCGCCATGTCGGCGAATCAGGTCTCCAGCCTCTCGACCACGCAGCTCGCGGCTCTCTCACCAGCCCAGATCGGCGCATTCAGCGCATCCGCCATGACGGGGCTGACGAGCGTACAGATCTCATCGCTCAGTCTGGCCCAGGTGGGGGCCATGACAACGACACAGATTTCAGCGCTGAAGACGACGCAGGTGGCCGCTTTCACCCCTGACCAGATCGCCGGGCTGACCGCGACCCAGATTCGTGGCCTGACCGGAACTCAGGTCGCAGCCATGCCGGAAAATGCCATAGCCAGCTTCTCCGAAGAACAGATCGCCGCACTGAACACACGGGCCATTGCCGGACTGACGGCTGATCAGATCGGATCGATGTCGGCTGATCAGTTGGACGCGCTCTCGACAAGCCAGATCGGCGCGCTGAATGCCGTGCAGGTGGCAGCGCTTCCGGTTGAAGCGATCACCTCCATGACACCGGGGAAGATTGCCGCCTTGAGTGCCAAGGGCGTTACGGGTCTCACGGCCGAACGTCTGAGCGCGTTGTCGCCGGATCAGATCGCTGGACTGACCACGACCCAGATCAGGGCACTGAAGGCCGAACAGGTCGCTGGTCTGACGGCGTTTCAGACGGAATCGATGACCAACGGGCAGATCGCGGCCTTCAGTGCCGCACAGCTGACAGCCCTTTCCGTGCAGGCCGTCAAGGCGTGGTCGCCGTCCCAGGTCGGAGCGATTTCCCCCGCCTCCATCACCGGCTTGACGACTGATCAGATCGAGGCGCTCGATGACAGCCAGATCGAGGGCCTGACAGCGACGCAGATTGCAAAGATGAGCGGTGCACAGATTGGTGCAATGTCCGAAACACAGCTCGCAGCCCTTTCTCCAGCCGAGATAGCGGTAATCTCGACGAGCGCGATCTCGTCCATCTCTGCCAGCAAGATCGACAGTCTGAGCCTGGAACAGATCGCCAGATTGACGACCGCCCAGATCGCGGCGATGAAAAACGAGCAGGTCGTCGCCTTCACGCCGACCCAGCTTGCTTCGCTGAGCGCGACCCAGCTTCAGGCCGTGACAGCGGCCCAGATCGCCTCG
>JARXAK010000008.1 GCA_029865885.1 Rhizobium sp.
AGGAAACGGTCGATTTCCGCGACAACTACGACGGCACCATGTCGGAGCCGGTCGTCGTTCCCGCCAAGTTCCCGAACCTTCTGGTCAATGGTGCCGGCGGTATCGCCGTGGGTATGGCGACCAACATCCCGCCGCACAATCTGGTCGAAGTGCTCGACGGCTGTACGGCGCTCATCGACAATCCGGCGATCGAACTGCCGGAACTCATGCAGATCATCCCCGGTCCAGACTTCCCGACCGGCGCCATGATCCTCGGTCGGTCCGGCATCAAGTCGGCTTACGAGACGGGCAGGGGCTCTGTCGTCATGCGCGGCGTTGCCCGCGTCGAACCGATGCGCGGCGACCGCGAGCAGATCATCATCACCGAGATCCCCTATCAGGTGAACAAGGCGACGATGATCGAAAAGATGGCCGAACTGGTGCGCGAAAAGCGCATCGAGGGCATCTCGGACCTGCGCGACGAATCGGACCGCGACGGCTACCGCGTCGTCATCGAGCTGAAGCGCGACGCCAATGCCGACGTCATCCTGAACCAGCTCTACCGCTACACGCCGCTGCAGACCTCCTTCGGCTGCAATATGGTGGCGCTGAACGGCGGCAAGCCAGAACAGCTGACGCTGCTCGACATGCTGCGCGCCTTCGTCTCCTTCCGCGAGGAGGTGGTGAGCCGCCGCACGAAATACCTGCTGCGCAAGGCGCGCGAGCGGGCGCATGTCTTGGTCGGTCTCGCGATCGCGGTTGCCAATATCGACGAAGTCATCGCGCTCATCCGCAAGGCGCCGGATCCGGCGACCGCCCGCGAGCAGCTGATGACCCGCCGCTGGCCGGCCCATGACGTGGAATCACTGATCCGCCTGATCGACGATCCGCGCCACCGCATCAACGATGACCTGACCTACAACCTCTCGGAAGAGCAGGCCCGTGCCATCCTCGAACTGCGTCTTGCCCGCCTGACGGCACTCGGTCGCGACGAAATCGACGAGGAACTGAACAAGATCGGTGCCGAGATTTCTGACTATCTCGACATCTTGTCGTCGCGCCTGCGCATCCAGACCATCGTCAAGGACGAGTTTACCGCCATCCGCGATGAATTCGGCACCCCGCGCCGCACCCAGATCGTCGACGGCGGCCCTGATATGGACGACGAGGACCTGATCGCCCGCGAAGAAATGGTCGTCACAGTGTCGCATGCCGGCTACATCAAGCGCGTCCCGCTGACGACCTATCGGGCCCAGCGTCGCGGCGGCAAGGGCCGCTCCGGCATGGCGATGAAGGACGAGGATTTCGCCACCCGCCTCTTCGTTGCCAATACCCATACGCCGGTGCTGTTCTTCTCCTCGCGCGGCATCGTCTACAAGGAAAAGGTCTGGCGCCTGCCGATCGGCACGCCGACTTCGCGCGGCAAGGCGATGATCAACATGTTCCCGCTGGAGCCCGGCGAGCGCATCACCTCGATCATGCCGCTGCCCGAGGACGAGACGAGCTGGGGAAACCTCGACGTCATGTTCTCGACAACCCGTGGTACGGTTCGCCGCAACAAGCTTTCCGACTTCATCCAGGTCAACCGCAACGGCAAGATCGCGATGAAGCTCGAGGAAGAGGGTGACCAGATCCTCGGCGTCGAAACCTGCACCGAGCATGACGACGAGCTGTTGACGACGGCGCTTGGCCAGGCGATCCGCTTCCCGGTTGATGAGGTCCGCGTCTTTGCTGGCCGCAATTCGATTGGCGTGCGCGGCATGACCATGGCCGAAGGCGACCGTCTGATCTCGATGACCATTCTCGGCCATGTCGATGCCGAGCCGTGGCAGAGAGCCGCCTATCTCAAGCGTTCGGCTGCCGAGCGCCGCGCCATGGGCGTTGACGAGGAAGAGATCGCACTGGTTGGCGAAGAAGTTGGCGCAGAAGGCGAACTGCCGGAGGAGCTGTATCAGGAGCTCAAGGCCCGCGAGCAGTTCGTGCTGACGGTCTCGGAAAAGGGCTTCGGCAAGCGCTCCTCCTCCTACGACTTCCGCACCTCGGGTCGTGGCGGCAAGGGCATCCGCGCCACCGACACGTCGAAGACATCAGAAATCGGCGAACTGGTCGCCGCCTTCCCGGTCGAGGATACCGACCAGCTGATGCTTGTCTCCGACGGCGGTCAGCTGATCCGCGTGCCGGTCAACGGTATCCGTATCGCCAGCCGTGCGACGAAGGGCGTGACCATCTTCTCGACCGCCAAGGACGAAAAGGTCGTTTCGGTCGAGCGCATCACAGAGCCGGAAGGCGAGGATGAGGTGGTTGAAGGCGCAGAAGGCGAGGCAACTGCTGTCCCCGCATCTGAAGCTGGTGGTGAAGCACCGACGGAATGACAGTGAACCGGCCCGCAAGGGCCGGTTTTCACGTCGGCCGATGAACAAGCGAAAAGCCCGCCGGACTTGTGATCCGAGCGGGCTTTTTGCTGGAGGTCTGCATCAATTTTGATGCGGTCTTGTTTGGGCCGGCGTGTGGATCCACCGACTGTGACCGCTTGGGATCGGTCTCAGAAGGCCTTGCGGCGCTCCATCATGGCCCGGAAATCTTCATTCTCGCGCTTGAGTGCCGTGATCGTCGAAACGACCGAGGCCACAAACATGCCACTGATCAGAGCGGCAAGAACCGTAAGCGTCAGAAACATGGCCTTTTCCTTTCTCTTGTTCAGCGTGGTCTAGCGCTTCTAGCGGAGAAGATTTGATTTCCGATTAATGGCCGAAGCTGTGATAGCGCGCCGTCATCGGAGGGCCGTAGAAAGCAGCGTCACCACTGCCCTTGACGTAGAAGGTTGCGGAGGTGGCAACCATGGCAGTCATCATCATCATCCATACGAGGTTGATCAGGGTAACCTTGTCATGCATTGCTTTAGTCCTTTGAATGCTGGCATTCGCTGCCGTAAAATGCTTGCGTGCGAAAATAGTTCCCGCACAGTGTAGGAAGATGTTTACCAAGCCCCGCCTGAAGTCCTCTTGAACGCGCCGTTCATCTCCCGTTCATCTTCGTGACGGAACTGCGACGCTTCCATCCAGTCCCGCGCGACCATGAGGCCGAGCTCGACGAGCAGGGATGCGGCGATGGCGGAGGCGATGAGAAGAGCGAGCATGGGAATGTCCTTGGGCTGTCTCGGTTCTGATGATGAAGGAATAGATGAACGCGTCTGAAGCGGCCTTGAATGCAGCGTTCATCTGCCGTTCAGCGCTTGGGCCACCTGGCGTTGACTGGCAAAAGCGTGACGAGAGGCAAGACGCTGGGTGCTTGCGATATGCCGCCTTCCATGACAAAAGGCGGGCGAAACCAACCGACGGGCTCCCATGGCGACCGCTTTCTATCCTGGCTCCTTCGATCCGATGACCAACGGCCATCTGGACGTGCTCGTCCAGTCCCTCAACATCGTCGATCGTCTGGTGGTGGCGATCGGCATGCATCCGGGAAAGACGCCGCTGTTCACCTTTGAACAGCGCGCCGACTTGATACGGGCTTCGTTGACGCAAGTGCTGCCGAACAGGGCAGGGGATCTCGACGTCGTGTCCTTCGCAGACCTTGCCGTTGATGCCGCCCGCCGCCATGGCGCCCGCATCATGGTGCGCGGCCTGCGCGATGGAACGGACTTCGACTACGAGATGCAGCTCGCCGGGATGAACGCCACCATGGCGCCGGACCTGCAGACCGTCTTCCTGCCGGCGGCAACCGCCTCGCGGCCCATAACCGCCACATTGGTCCGCCAGATCGCCGCCATGGGTGGCGATGTCAGCGCCTTCGTGCCGGCCCCGGTTCTTGCCGCCCTCAATTCCAGATACGGCCGCTGAGCCGCAGTTTTCAAACGGGAGTGATCATGAAGCTCGTCCAACTCGCAACCGCATTTGTGCTGGCCATTGCCGGCTTCGGCACCGCCCAGGCCCAGTCCAATGAGGACTTCCTGACGATCCAGCTGAAGGACGGCCCGGTCGTCATCCAGTTGATGCCTGAGGTCGCGCCCAAGCACGTCGCCCAGATCAAGGAGCTCGCTTCCAAGGGTGAATACGACAACGTCGCCTTCCACCGTGTCATCGAGGGCTTCATGGCCCAGACCGGTGATGTGCAGTTCGGCGACATGGAAAACGGCTTTGAGCCAGGTCGCGCCGGCACCGGCGGCTCGAGCCTGCCGGATATTCCTGCTGAATTCTCGAACGTGCCCTTCGAGCGCGGCACCGTGGGCATGGCGCGCAGCCAGGACCCGAACTCCGCCAATTCGCAGTTCTTCATCATGTTCGCCGAAGGCGGCTTCCTGAACGGCCAGTATACGGTCGTCGGCAAGGTCGTCTCCGGCATGGAAAATGTCGACAAGATCAAGCGTGGCGAAGGCGGCAACGGCGAAGTCACCGATCCCGACCGCATGGTCAAGGTCACCGTCGGTCGCAACTGATATCCCAAGGGCTGAGAGCCCCAATCCAAGGAGAAACCCCATGGCCGAGATCAAGGATCCGGAAAACACCATCCTGATGGAAACCACCAAGGGCAAGGTCGTCATCGCGCTCTTCCCGGATCTGGCCCCCGGCCATGTCGCCCGCATCAAGGAACTGTCGCGTGAAGGCGCCTATGACGGCGTCGTCTTTCACCGCGTCATCCCCGACTTCATGGCCCAGACCGGCGACGTGAAGTTCGGCAAGAAGGGCGGAAGCGACTTCAACCCGGGCCGTGCTGGCATGGGCGGCTCCGACAAGCCGGACCTGAAGGCCGAATTCTCGGCCACCCCGCATGTCCGCGGCACCTGCTCGATGGCCCGGTCGCAGAACCCGAACTCGGCCAACTCGCAGTTCTTCGTCTGCTTCACCGATGCCCCCTGGCTCAACAAGCAGTATTCCGTCTGGGGCCAGGTCATCGAGGGCATGGACGTCATCGACCAGATCAAGAAGGGCGAGCCTGTCAGCGATCCCGACTCGATCGTCTCGATGAAGGTCGCTGCCGACGCCTGATCGGCTTCATCTTTGCAAGCCCGCCTTGGTGCATCGCACCTGGGCGGGTTTTCGCGTTTAAACCCGTTAAGCCAGCCCCTGATGTAAAGTGATGCGTGTAGAACTCTTCGACTTCGACCTGCCGGACGAAAACATTGCGCTGAGACCCGCAAACCCGCGCGACCATGCACGTTTCCTTGTTGTCCGGCCGGAAGCCGATCCGGTGCTCGAAGACCATCACGTCTTTGATCTCCCGTCCTTCCTGCGGCCCGGCGATGCGCTGGTCTTCAACGACACCAAGGTCATTCCCGCCCAGCTGGAAGGCATCCGCCACCGCGAAGGTGCTGAGGAAATCGCCGTCTCCTGCACGCTGCATATGCGCGTCGCGGCCAACCGCTGGAAGGCTTTCGCCAAGCCCGGCAAACGCATCAAGCAGGGCGACCGCATCGATTTTGGTGTAGGGCAGGGCGATGGCGCTACCTGCCTCATGGGTTCGCTGGTCGCGACCGTGGCTGAAAAGGGCGAGGCCGGCGAAATCGATCTCGCCTTCGATCTCTCGGGCCCCGATCTCGACCAGGCCATCGCCACCGTCGGCCATATCCCGCTTCCGCCCTATATCGCCGCCAAGCGGCCAGAGGACGAAAAGGATCGCGCCGACTACCAGACCATCTACGCCCGCGAGGAAGGCGCCGTGGCCGCCCCGACCGCCGGCCTGCATTTCACGCCCGATCTCTTCGCAAAACTCGACGCCGCCGGCATCGAGCGCCATTTCGTCACCCTGCATGTCGGCGCCGGCACCTTTCTGCCGGTCAAGGCGGACGATACCGCCGAGCACAAGATGCACGAGGAAATCGGCTATATCTCACCCGCGACAGCCGCCGCTCTCAATGCCGTGCGTGCCCGTGGCAACCGCATCATCGCCGTCGGCACCACCTCGCTGCGCCTGCTTGAAAGTGCCGCCGAGGAGAGTGGCCACATCCCCGCCTGGTCGGGTGCGACAGGCATCTTCATCACGCCCGGCTACCGCTTCAAGGCGGTGGATATGCTGATGACCAATTTCCACCTGCCCAAATCCACGCTCTTCATGCTGGTCTCCGCCTTTGCCGGTCTCGATACGATGCGCTCGGCTTACGCCCACGCCATCGAAACCGGCTACCGCTTCTATTCTTACGGCGATTCCAGCCTGCTCTTCCGGAAAGACGACTGACCGATGACCGAGAATTTCACGTTCAATCTGAAAGCCACCAGCGGCAAGGCCCGCCTTGGTGAAATCACCATGCCGCGCGGCACGATCCGCACGCCGGCCTTCATGCCCGTCGGCACCGTCGGCACGGTCAAGGCCATGTATCTCGACCAGGTGAAGGAAGGCGGCGCCGATATCATCCTCGGCAATACCTACCACCTGATGCTGCGCCCAGGCCCCGAACGCGTCGCCCGCCTCGGCGGACTGCATGAACTGATCCGCTGGCCCGGCCCGATCCTGACCGACTCAGGCGGCTTCCAGGTCATGTCGCTGTCTGGCCTGCGCAAGCTCGACGAGCAGGGCGTCACCTTCAAGAGCCATGTTGACGGCTCACTGCACCATATGTCGCCGGAACGCTCGATCGAGATCCAGGGCCTGCTCGACAGTGACATCCAGATGCAGCTCGACGAATGCGTGGCGCTTCCCAATGAGCCGCGCGAGATCGAGCGCGCCATGGAACTGTCGCTGCGATGGGCAGAACGTTGCCGCGTCGCCTTCGGCAACCAGCCCGGCAAGGCCATGTTCGGCATT
>JARXAK010000048.1 GCA_029865885.1 Rhizobium sp.
GATCGACCAAAGGGGCGGCGGGCTGCCATCCGGAGCCGCTGCAACTGTTCTATCACAACGGGTCGAAGTTTGCTTACAAGGGGACCCGTGCTGCGGGCACGACGAACAGACCCCCTCACTTGCGATTTCAGATGTTTAGGCGGCTTGCGCTCGCCTAATTCATCGAAATCGCTTTCTCCCCCACCAAGGGGGAGATGAGACTCCCACAAAGGGGAGAGGAGCATTCACTGCTCACCGAGCTTCATGCTGGGATCATAGTCCTTGCCATGCACGGTCTTCACCACGGCCTGACCGCAATACATCCGGTTTTCGGCGGCGTTGAACGTGTGGCTCGGCGATCCGTGCAGGTCCCAGCCCTTGTTGAGCGCGTCGGTCACGCGGTGGCAGAAGCTTGAATCGTCGGGGCCGGTAAGGAAACGATAGACTTTCATGGCTGGTCCTTTCTGGCGTCGATCAGGGCGAGCTTGGCGAGAAGGCGGGCGGCCTCCTCGGCATGCAGCCGTTCGATCATCCGCCCATCGATGTTGATGACATTGAGGCCCGCATGGGCCGGGTCGGAAAAGGCGTCGACTACCAGACGAGCCTCGGCAATGGCAGTGTCCGAAGGGCCGAAATGGCGATTGGCGGGTTCGATCTGCGCCGGGTGGATCAGCATCTTGCCGTCAAAGCCCATGGCCCTGCCCTGGGCGCATTCGTTCGAGAAGGCCTCGAGGTCGCGAAAATCGTTCGACACGCTGTCGATCACGTCGAGCCCATAGGCCCGGGCGGCCAGCACGACCTGCATCAGATAGGGCACCAGATAGGTGCGTCCGGGCGCTGCCGGAATGCCGGTCGCCTTGCGCAGATCGTTCAGCCCGACGACGAAGGCATCCAGCCGGCTGTCGCTGGTGCGCCCGGAAGAGGCAATCGCCGCAGCATTGAGGACGCCACGCGGCGTTTCGATCATTGCCCAGATCCTGAGACCTTCCGCCGCATCATGCTCGCTGAGCATGTCTGCCACGTCCTGAACGGTCGCTGGCTCCTCGACCTTCGGAAGCAGGACCGCATCGGGCAGCACGTTCAGGACAAGCGCCATATCCTCGCGATGGAATGCGGTGTCGGCAGCATTGACCCTGATGATCCGCTCGCGGTGGCCAAGGTCTTTATCTTTGAGGAAATTCAGAAGGTTGATGCGCGCATCGGCCTTTCGGTCCTCGGACACGGAATCCTCCAGGTCGAAGATCACGGCATCGCAGTCAAGGCCTGCCGCCTTTTCGAGAGCCCTATCGTTGATTGCCGGGACCGTCAGCACGGAACGGCGGAGCCGGGACGGATGATGTGCGCGAAAGGAAGAGGCCTCTGATGTCATTGCCGAGTTCTGGCAAGCTTTGCCCGGCCATGCAAGATGACAATTGGGTGAAAAGGCCTTGCAATGCCTGTGAATAAGGACCACCTTGGTATCTGAGAAAGGACCTGATCATGCAGAATTTCCGAACCGCCGTTTACGCCCTTGCCGGCCTTGCCTTTGTCGGTCTCGCTGCCGCCTTTGCGGTTTCGCTGACCCTGCTGGTCGGTGCGCTCCTGACCGTGACGCTCGGTGCCCGCATGCTGATGGGCAAGACGAAGCGCGCTCCGGTCTACGTCAAGGCGAAGCGTCGCGATGACGTGCGCGTCTGGAACGACGGCAAGGGCACGATCATCGATCTCTGATCTGGCCGCTGGCCGATCCATCATCTCAGCCGTCAATCGGGTGAGATGCCCTTGGGTGTGCGGAAGATGACGATACAGTCTCTTCAAGATTCTCCTTCAACTTTTTCCGGTTTTGCTCTATGGGCGAGGCATCACACGCGCATTAGCCAGATCGAAGGCAGACTGATGGACAAGTTCGTAAAGCTCACCGGTGTCGCGGCACCGCTTCCGGTCGTCAACATCGACACGGACATGATCATCCCCAAGGATTATCTGAAGACCATCAAGCGCACCGGTCTCGGCACCGGCCTCTTCGCCGAGGCGCGCTACAAGGAAGATGGTTCGGAGAACGCAGACTTCGTTCTCAACAAGCCGGCCTACCGCAATGCCCAGATCCTCGTTGCCGGCGACAATTTCGGCTGCGGCTCCTCGCGCGAGCATGCGCCGTGGGCGCTGCTCGACTTCGGCATCCGCTGCGTGATCTCGACCTCGTTTGCCGACATCTTCTACAACAACTGTTTCAAGAACGGCATCCTGCCGATCGTCGTCAGCCAGTCAGACCTCGACAAGCTGATGGATGATGCCAGCCGTGGTTCGAATGCCGTGCTGACGGTCGATCTGGAAGCCCAGGAAATCACCGGTCCTGACGGAGGCAAGATCGCCTTCGAAATCGACGCCTTCAAGCGCCACTGCCTGCTGAACGGCCTCGACGATATCGGCCTGACGCTGGAGAAGGCGTCGAGCATTGCGAGTTTCGAGCAGTCCAACGCCGCCCAGCGTCCCTGGGCCTGAGCCCTGCTCAAGCGCTGAAGTGATGAAGCCGGGCTCGCGCCCGGCTTTTTCTTTGGCCTTAGAGGAAACGGGCGCGCCAGGCCTCAAGCGCTGCGAGCGACACGCCGATCCCGCCGCAGACCTCGATGAGCGGTGCCTTGTAACGCGATAGCAGATCGACATGAACGTCAGCCACGGCGAGCGCTGCGCCACAGGCCGGCTCGACGAGGATCCGCTGGGCATCGGCGAATTTCAGGCAGGCCGCAACGGCCTCGGCGTCGGTCACCGTGACGCTTTCGATCGGATGCGTTTCAACCAGATCGAAGACATGTTGCGCGACCTGGCGCGCACCGAGCGAATTGGCGATCGAGGTGATGGCCGGGAGCGTCACACGTTCCCTGGCGACAACCGCGGCGTTCAACGAGGCGGCACCTTCCGTCTCGACCGCAATGACGGGGATCTCGCGCAGTCCGTTGCGCCTGAGACCCTCGACGATACCGGCGAGCAACCCGCCACCGCCAACGCTCGTCACGACGCAGTCGAACGCGACACCGGCCTTGACCACTTCGTCGATCAGGGTCGCGTGACCTTCCCAGAGCAGCGGATGATCATAGGGGTGGACATAGGCCGCCTTGCGTTCGGCCGCGAGGGCCACCGCATGGGCATTCGCCTCGTCGAAGACGGCACCATGCACCAGGACATTGGCGCCCGTTGCAGCAATCCGGGCACGGACCTCGGCGGAGGTGGTTTCCGGCACCACGATGGTCACGGGGACACCGAGCGCCTTGCCGGCGACGGCGGCCGCGATGCCGGCATTGCCGCCGGAGGCGCAGAAGATCTCGCGCGCCCCTTTGGCGACTTCGTGCTGGCAGAGCAGGCCGACGCCGCGCAGCTTGAAGCTGCCGGATGGCTGAAGGGCGTCGAGTTTCAGCCATAGCGGCAGGCCGCTTTTGCTGTAGTCGGCTGCGGTGCGCAGGAGTGGCGTTTCGATATGAAGCGGAGAAAGCGGCATGGGGCACTCGAACATGGTAGAGGGATGCCGTGTTTTGGACCTCGAAACCTTCAGGGTCAACCATCCCTGCCGCTTGGGCAAGCGCAGCAAACCGTACCGTTTCCGGCCTATCTCGCTTGAAAAGGCCCTGTCCCGCGCGTAAGAAGCCGCGACTTCTTTTTCGAGTGGAGGGTTTCCATGACGGCTCGCAATCTTCTCCTGCTGCCCGGTGACGGCATCGGCCCCGAGGCCATGGCCGAAGTCCGCAAGATCATCGCCTATATGAACGAGGCGCAGGGCGCCGGCTTCGTTACCGACGAAGGTCTGGTCGGCGGTTCCGCTTATGATGCGCATGGGGCAGCCATTTCCGAAGCCGATATGGCAAAGGCGCTCGCCGCTGACGCCGTGCTCTTTGGTGCCGTCGGTGGTCCGAAGTGGGATGACGTGCCTTACGAGGCTCGCCCGGAAGCCGGCCTGCTGCGTCTGCGCAAGGATCTCGAACTCTTCGCCAATCTGCGTCCGGCGATCTGCTATCCGGCGCTTGCCAATGCCTCGTCGCTGAAGCCGGAACTGGTCGAGGGTCTCGATATCCTGATCGTCCGCGAGCTGACCGGTGGCGTTTACTTCGGCGAGCCGAAGACCATCACCGATCTCGGCAATGGCCAGAAGCGTGCCGTGGATACGCAGGTCTATGACACCTACGAGATCGAGCGCATCTCTGCCGTCGCCTTCGAACTGGCCCGCACCCGCAACAATGCCGTTTGCTCGATGGAAAAGCGCAACGTCATGAAGTCGGGCGTCTTGTGGAACCAGGTCGTGACCGCGATCCACAAGGAGAAGTTCTCCGACGTCAAGCTCGACCACATGCTGGCCGATGCCGGCGGCATGCAATTGGTTCGCGCGCCAAAACAGTTCGACGTCATCGTCACCGACAATCTGTTCGGCGACATGCTCTCCGACGTTGCCGCCATGCTGACCGGCTCGCTCGGCATGCTGCCGTCCGCTTCGCTCGGCGCGCCGGATGCCAAGACCGGCAAGCGCAAGGCGCTTTACGAGCCCGTGCATGGTTCGGCACCTGACATCGCCGGCAAGGGCATCGCCAACCCGATCGCGATGATCGCCTCCTTTGCGATGTGCCTGCGCTACTCCTTCAACATGGTCACGGAAGCCGATCGCCTCGAGAAGGCCATCGCCAACGTGCTCGACAAGGGCATCCGCACCGGCGATATCATGGCCGAGGGTTGCCGTCAGGTCGGCACGGTCGAAATGGGTGATGCGATCCTTGCAGAGTTCAAGGCGCTTTCGGCCTGAGCCACAGCAACTGACTTTTCATGCGACGGCGCGGGGCAACCCGCGCCGTTTTGCATTTCCGGCTCCTCCTGGCCTCGCCCGCCCGCCGCGTCTCTCACTTCCCCGTGATCACCCCTGCCTGACAGAAGGTCGCACCCCCTGCGGCAATCCGATGTCGCACGGGCCGCGTAGTAGTGGTCAGACAAGCAGATGAGAGCGACGCAACCACCGCCCTTGCCTCACTGATTGGAACCTGACCGAGGCTCAGCCGTTCAGGTTCCAATGCCGGCAAGAAGGCCTGCGAGAGGCCAGCGGTCCCGAGAGACCATGGAGATGTTCGATGAAAGCCACATCCGCTGACAGACACATCATCAAGTATGCCATGTCCCAGCCCTATCTGGAGCGCGAGGAGGAATTGGACCTCGCCATCCGCTGGAAGGAACAGGACGATCAGGGCGCACGCAACCGCATCGCCCAGGCGCATATGCGTCTGGTGATTGCCATGGCCTCGAAGTTTCGCGGCTTCGGCCTGCCCCTGAACGATCTGATCCAGGAAGGTTATATCGGCCTTCTCGAAGCGGCGGCCCGTTTCGATCCCGGTCGCGAAGTGCGTTTCTCGACCTATGCCGGCTGGTGGATCCGGGCCTCGATGCAGGACTATATCCTGCGCAACTGGTCGATCGTGCGCGGTGGCACCAGCTCCAGCCAGAAGGCGCTGTTCTTCAACCTGCGCCGCCTGCGCGCCAAGCTTGCCCAGGGCGACAATCGCCTCTCCGACCAGGCCATTCATCAGGAAATCGCCTCGGCGCTCGGCGTCAGCCTCGCTGACGTGCAGTCGATGGATGCGCGCCTGTCCGGCAATGATGCGTCGCTGCAGACCCCTGTTGCAGGTCGCAATGGTGAAGGGACGGAACAACTCGACATGCTGGAGAGCAAAGAGGCGCTGCCGGACGAGCAGGTTACATCGATCATCGATGGCGAACGCTGGCATGGCTGGCTGAAGGACGCGATGAACCGCCTCAATGAACGCGAGAGCCGGATCATCAAGGCGCGTCGCCTGACCGAAGACGGTGCGACACTCGAAGAACTCGGCGCCGAGCTCGGCATCTCGAAGGAGCGCGTTCGCCAGATCGAAACCCGGGCGCTTGAGAAGCTCAAGATCGCTCTGAGCGACAAGGCACCCGCGGCCGCACGCTACGAAATGGCCTATTGAGTTAGGTCGCCATCACCATCAAGAGCCGGCATGCGTGCCGGCTTTTTTGTTGGCCACAGCCTCCTGATGTTACTCGGAGATGATCTTGACGCGCATGCCCGGGGTGACCGTCGAGGTCGGGCCGAGTGCATTGATCAAGCGGAAGAGTTCGAGCTTGCGATCGGTGCCCATCATGCGTGCCGACAAGGTTCCGACCGAGTCGTTAGAACCGACCGTTACCACGCGGACGCGGAGCGGCTTCAATGAGGCTGCTTCCTGCGAGGTGATCCGGCGGAAGGATGCCCGCAGCTGTGCCGCCGTGGTTTCCAGCGCCGGGCTGCCCTTTGGCACTGCGGTCAGGAAGCGGAAGATCTGCGGGCCGATCCTGATCACGGTGATATCGAAATCCCAGCGGTCGGCCGAGGCGCGTGCGGTTGCGGCTTCCAATCCATTGACGGTGATCGTGCGGATCGTATCGGGCAGCAGGCCGGTCACCCAGCCGCTGGAAATATAGTTCGGCAGGCTGATCTTCTGATTGTCGGCGACGCCGTCGAAGCGGATGGCAACGTCGCCCGGACCGGTGGCCAAGACCGCCTCGACCTTGTTGTCGATCTGGAAGCCCGGCGGCACGTCGAAGCGGATGCCGAGCTGGCCGTGCAGGAAGGTCTGGCCGCGTACGAAGCCTTCCTGCGGGCTGTCGCCATAGAGCAGGCCGTCCACGCCGTTCAGATAATAGTCGCGACCTGTCTCGCCATGGGTGCCTTCCGGACCAAAGGCGCGGGCATGGCGCTTGGCAAGCTCGACACGCTGCGGCGCGTTGGGGTGGCTCGAGAGGAAGTCCAGGCTCTGGTCGGCATCGGGATCGACAGAGGTGAACTGGCTGTAGCGCGCCATGGAATCAAGGAAGCGGGCGGCGGCGTAAGGGTCATAGCCGGCTTCGCCCAGCGTGCGCACGCCGATGACATCGGCCTGCAGTTCCTGCTGGCGGGAGAAGGCGGCGAGACGCAGCTTGCCACGGGCGAGCGCCTGCTTGCCGGCAAGGTCGCTGGAGAGCACTTCGGCAACGACGCGGCTGGCAATCACCTCCGCCTCTTCGCGGCGCTGCCGCTCGATGCCGTGATTGGCCGTCACATGCGCCATTTCGTGGCTGAGCACGGCGGCCACTTCCGAGGCGTCATTGGCGAGTGCCAGGAGACCGCGCGTCACGTAGAGATAGCCACCCGGCAGCGCGAAGGCGTTGATTGCCGGCGAATTGAGGATGGTGATGCGGTAGGACTGGTTCGGATTTTCCGAGACCGCCGTCAGCGCGCCGGCAATGCGGGCGACGAGGCGTTCGGTCTTTGCGTCGGAATATTCCCCGCCATAGGAGGCGACGATGCGCGGATGCTCGCGGGCACCCATCTGGGCGCGCGGGTCCCCCTTCTGCACTTCGTCGACGATCTGCGGATTGCTGGAGGGTGCGACCGACGGCTCATAGGCTTGTTCGAACAGCGACTGACAGGACGACAGCACCAGGCCAGCGGAGATGAGCGCGGCAACACTCGACGCGAGCCTGAAAGGCCGGCGCCGCCGATCCCTTTCGGCAGCCATAGCGCTGTTCCGGCTCAAAAACTGCATCCTGCCCCTTCACCCTGTGCCCTGATATCGCCGGCATGGCCGATATCCGGGTGCAGCATCCAATTGCCTTTTGCCGACATCGCATCTTGCCGATCCGGCAGCCCTTCACATAGTGCGAAAACACCGCATGCTCCAGAAGATAGTCACGCCGACGGAAATGACCAATGGTCTTCGTGACGGAACAACTATTCCAAACGCGCATGGCAGGCGCGGACGACCAAATTAAGGCGATCAGGGTGCTATTGCCGTTGTGCCGAGGAAGTCGAGCACGGCGGTTATATCTCTCGTGGCCAGGAAGTCCGTGGTGGCTGCATTCACAAGAACATGCCCGTCTTCGATAAAGACGACATTGTCTGCCAGCCGCTCGACGTCACGCGGGTCATGGGTGACGAGGAGGATCGTGGACCTGGTTTCCGCGTGGAGATCTGCCAGCAGTTCCACCATCGAGGCGCGCAAACCGGGATCCAGAGCCGCAAAGGGCTCGTCGAGCAGCAGCACGGGGCGACGGCGCACAAGCGCTCTGGCAAAGGCCGCCCGCTGTCGCTCGCCCCCCGAAAGGGAGCCCGGCAGCCGTCGCTCGTAGCCAGCAAGCCCCACCCGCACCAGCGCGTCGGAAATCGCCTTGCGATCGGCCGGTGTCAGCCGCAGGGCGGGATGGATGCCGAGACCGATATTGGTGAAGAGGTCGAGATGGGCGAACAGGTTGTTATCCTGGAAGACCAGCGAAACGGGACGCTCCGCCGGTGCCAAGTCGGTCACGACACGCCCCCCGATCTCGACCTGACCGTTGTCCGGCTGCTCGAAACCCGAGACCAGGTTGAGCAGGGTCGACTTGCCCGAACCCGAGGGGCCAACAATCGCCGTGATCTTGCCGCGCTCGAAGCTGCAGTCGAAGTGGAAGTCGCTGTTGCCGAGGGTAAGCCGCACCTTGTCGAGGCGAATGCCGGTCGAAGGATCATCGTGCATCGGGTCGCTCCCGCTCATTGGCGTTGTCCTGTGTTGCCGGGGCACCGATCAGGGCGAGGGCCAGGCATATGATGCCGAGAAGGAGGGCCAATCCATCGGCGTCTGTGCTGCGATAGCTGCCCATCTGGGCGTAGATGAGGGCAGGCAGCGTCGTGATGTTCTCTGAACCGAACAGGGCGACGGCGCCGAGATCACCGAGCGACAGCGCCATGGCGAAGGCGAGTGCCGTGCGGAATGGGCGCTGCAGAACAGGCCAATCGACGCGGCGCCAGCGTTGGGCAACCGAGAGCCCGAGGCTTTCGGCAAGACGTCCGGTGCGGGCGCGATGTTCCCGGTAGGCGGGCTCGAGCACGCGGACCGCGAAGGGCAGGGCCATCAGCGCATTGATGCCGGCAACCACGTAGGGCGCGAAGGTCGCGACGTCACCGCGCGTTCTCAGGGCAAGGAACCATCCCGTGGCCAGCACGCTGGTCGGAACGAGCAGGACAAGCGAGGATACGGTGGCGAGGGCGAGGGAGAGTGTGGCGCTGCCAGCGTTTCGCTGTCGTGCCGAAGCGATCTCGGTTCGGGCTGCCACGCTGGCATAGGCGAGCAGGGTGGCGAAAAGTCCCGATGCCAGAGCCACAGCCAGGCTGGTCAGCGCTGCCTCACGGAAGGCGGGTTGTGAGACGATCCGACCGAGATCGGCCTGCAGGCCTGACACGACCACCTGGCCGAGCGGCAGGACGAGGAACAGACCGGCCAGAAGAAGCAGCAAGCCGTCCATCAGGCGCACCAGTGGTCTTTTCCCGTCGAAGCGGGGAAAGCGGCGGCCGCTGGTCACGCCGGTATCGGAGGCTGCGGGCAGAAGGCTCAACCCCGCGAGGATCACGGCGGTCACGGTGATCTGCAGGAGTGCGAGCGAGACGGCCCGTTCCGGATTAAAGTCGAAGCGCAGCGCCTGATAGATGGCGACCTCGATCGTGGTTGCGGCCGGTCCGCCGCCGAAGATCAGAACCAGCGTGAAGCTCGTGACGCAGAGCATGAAGATCAGCCCTGCCGCGCCGGGAATGACGCGCGCCAGCACTGGCCATTCGATGAAGCGGAAGGTGGAGAGTGGCGACAAGCCCAGGCTTGCCGACATGCGCCAGTATTCCGCCGGCACCCGTTCGAGTGCGGACAGCATCAGCCGTGTCGCGAGCGGCAGGTTGAAGAAGACATGGGCGACGAGGATGCCGGTCAGGCCGTAGATCGAGATCGGCTGGGAGAGGCCGAGAGAACTCAGCGCGTCATTGACGATGCCGCTGCGGCCGAAGATGCCGATCAGGCCGAGCGCGCCGATCAGAACGGGCAGGCCCATGGGCACGGCCATCAGCCGGATCAGCCAGATCCGACCGGGGAAATCCGGCTGTCGGGCAAGCGCGCTGGCAACGGGTAGGGCCAAGCCGACGGAGATGACGGTCGACAGGAAGGCCTGCCAGAGGGTGAAAGACAGGACCGATCGCACGACCGGATCGGCAAAGGCCGAGAGCAGATTGCCGGAAAGCCGGCCTGCCAGCAGTGCTGCGAGCGCCACGCCGACAAAGCTCGCCACGACCAGCAATACGAAAAGGCCGCCCGCAAGTGCGGGCAGCCTCTGGCGTCTCGACTGGTGAAGCGGACGGAGCATCCGGTCTTACTTCAGCGTCATGGCTTGCAGCCACTCGTCGATCCAGGCCTGGCGGTTGGCAGCGACGTCTGCCGGCTCCATCAGGAAGGTGGTCTTTGGCTGGACGAGCTTGCCGAAGGCTTCCGGCAGGGGCTCGGACGTGGCGGCGACCGGCATCATCCAGTTGTTGGTCGGGATGGTGTCCTGGAAGCCGGGCTGAAGCATGAAGGCGAGGAACTGGCGGGCGAGCTCCTTTTCCGGCGCGTTCTTCAGAAGGCCTGCGACCTCGATCTGGATGTAATGCCCTTCGGAGAATTCGGCAGCCTGGTAACGGTCGGTCTCTTCGGCGACCATGTGGTAGGCCGGCGAGGTGGTGTAGGAGAGCACCATCGGCGCCTCACCCTTGGTGAACAGGCCATAGGCTTCCGACCAGCCTGGGGTGACGGTCAGGACGCGGTCCTTGAGCTTGGCCCAGGCTTCCGGTGCCTTGTCGCCATAGACCGACTTGACCCAGAGCAGCAGGCCGAGGCCGGGCGTCGAGGTGCGCGGATCCTGGATGACGATCTTCTGGGACGGGTCGCCCTCGACCAGGTCCTTCAGGCTCGTCGGCGGTGCATTGATCGTTTCGGTGTCGTAGATCACGGCGAAATGGCCGTAGTCATAGGGCAGGAAGACTTCGTCGCTGAAGCCGCCTGGCACTTTTACAGCTGCGGCATCGACGCCGTGTGGCTCGAAGAGGCCGGTCTGCTTGGCTTCCTCGACGAGATTGGTGTCGAGCCCGAGCACGACATCGGCCTTGGATGTCTCGCCTTCCAGCTTGAGACGGGTCAAAAGCGCCACGCCATCGGCAACGCCGACGAAGTTGACGGTGCAGGCGCAGGTCTTCTCGAAGGCTTCCTTGACCTTGGGGCCGGGACCCCATTCGGAAACGAAGCTTTCATAGGTGTAGACGGTGAGTGTCTTGTCGGCAGCGGTGGCCGGCAGGGCCAGCCCGGTGGACAGGATGGCTGCCGCAAGGCCGGAGCGCAGGAATACGGATAGATATGACGGCATGACGCCCTCCTCCAAAAAACAATTGATATCGGGATAGGGCGCTTTGCGATCGACGCGTCTAATCCCTCCGCCGGTGTTAACCGGATCAGGTTCCGCGGGTTGGCATCGCTGCCTCTCAGCATTCCGGTCGTCTAGGATCGGAAGGCACCCCGTTAGAGCAGTTCTCAGATAGCGCGCCGGCTGTGTGAGCGCAAGGTGGGGACAATTCACCGCATCGTCACAGCCATGAGGAAATTGACACTTTGCCTGTGTTACAAGGATATCGGGATATGTGAGAATCGGTGCGCATGGCAGGCTTGCAGTCGAACGGCATGAACGAAACGGACCGCGTCGTCGCCGAGGTCGAGGCCAGTCTCAGCCGTCAGCTGGGCATGGCGCTGGACAGCTTCTGGAAATCCGATGCCCGCAACCGCATTCTCGGCTTTGCCTTTGCCCTGGTCGTCGTGATCCTCGCCACCGTCTATGGCACCGTCCAGCTCAATCACTGGAACGCACCCTTCTACAATGCGCTTGAGCGTCGGGATTTGCCGGCGTTTCTGACCGAGCTGCGCAACTTCGCGATCATTGCGGGCGTGCTGCTGGTGCTGAATGTCGTGCAGGCCTGGCTGAACCAGATGACAGCGCTTCACATGCGCGAGGGGCTGTCGCGTGACGTGGTGGACCAGTGGCTGAATGGGGCGCGGGCCTACCGGCTTTCGGTTTCGAGCCCGCTTGGTGTCAATCCCGACCAGCGGCTGCATGAGGATGCGCGCAAGCTTGCCGAAATGACGACGTCGCTGTCGATCGGTCTGTTCAATGCGACGATCCTGCTCGTCAGCTTCATCGGGGTTCTCTGGGGCCTGTCCAGCGCGTTTACCTTCAGGATTGGCGACTGGAGCTTCCAGATCCCGGGCTACATGGTCTGGGGTGCGCTCATCTATGCGCTCGCCGCGTCGCTGCTCAGCCAGCTGGTCGGACGTAAGCTTTCGCGGCTGAATGCCGATCGCTACGCCCGCGAGGCGGATCTGCGCTTTTCGCTGATGCGCGCCAACGAGAACCTCGAGGCGATCGCGGTTACGCGCGGTGAGGCGACCGAGCGGCAGCATATCCATGATTCGCTTGATGGGGTGCTGATGTCGATCCGCCATCTGGCATTGGCGCTCACCAATCTTACCTGGGTAACGGCCGGTTTCGGATGGCTTGCGATCATCGTGCCGATCCTGATTGCCTCACCCGCCTATTTTGCCGGGACCATCTCCTTTGGCGGCCTGATGATGGCCGCTGCCGCCTTCACCCAGGTCTATTCGGCCTTGCGCTGGTATGTCGACAATTTCGGCCAGATCGCCGACTGGCGCGCAGCCCTGATGCGGGTCACTGTGCTCCGAGCCGCGCTGACCACCATGAGTGAAAACGAGGGCGGCGCGGGCCGGCTGACGCTGGCGCGGAGCGAAGATGGCACGCTCAGGCTGGACGGTCTCGAAATCTGCGTCCGCGTCAACGGCGATGCCTGTGAGAGTGCCTTTCATCTCAAGGAAAGGGATGTGGTGATTTCCGCTGGCGACCGCGTGATGGTCAATGGCGACCAGGGCGTCAACCGAAAGCTGCTCTTCCACGCCATGGCCGGGCTCTGGCCCTATGGCGAGGGACGCATCCTGCTGCCGGAGGACGAACTCGTCTTCGTGCCGCAGGCAAGCTATCTGCCCGAAGGCCGGTTGCGCAGCCTTCTGACCTATCCATCGCTTTCTGCGCAGGTGGATGACGCAGCCCTGGTCTCTGTCCTGCAAAAGGTTGGCCTCGACGAATTTGCCCGCCGTCTCGATGAAAAGGCACGCTGGGAGCGGATCCTCGACAAGGACCAGCAGATGGCGCTGGCTTTCGCCAATATCCTGCTCCGGAAACCGCGCTGGCTGGTGATGCAGGATATTCTGGAAGGGCTGGAGCCGGAAACCGAAAGCCGGCTCACGACAATCCTGTCGACCGATCTTGCCGGGACGACCCTGATCTATCTTGGCCGGTCCCACGCCTTTGCCAATGCAACAGGGGCGAGGGCCGTTCATCTGGAGAAGTCAGGACACGCTCAGGCCTGATGGCCGAGACCGGAAAGCCTCAGCCCTCCAGTTCCTCGCGCAGCATTTCAAGCTCCAGCCATTCCTCTTCCATGCGCGTGATATCGGCGCGCAGCTTTTCCATTTCGGCGGCGAGCTTGTTGAACGTCGCCGGGTCCTTGGTGAAGAGGTTGGGATCGGCCATCTTTGCCTCGCGGGCCGCGATCTCCTTCTCTGCCTTTTCCATCTCCTTCGGCAGGTTTTCCAGCGCGAACTTCTGCTTGAAGGAGAGCTTGCCCTTGCCCTTCGCGCCTGCATCGGCCGGCTTGCCGCCGGAGGCTTCCTGGGCCTTCGCCTTCTCGGCCTTTTCGACCCGCTTACGCTCGTCCTCGACGCCCTTGCGCTGGGCGAGCATGTCGGAATAGCCGCCGGCATATTCGATCCAGCGACCATCGGGTGCGTCCGGATTGGCCGGCGCGATGGTCGAGGTGACGGTGCGGTCGAGGAAGTCGCGGTCGTGGCTGACCAGGATCACGGTGCCGGAATAGCCGGCCACGATTTCCTGCAGGAGGTCGAGCGTCTCGATGTCGAGGTCGTTGGTCGGCTCGTCGAGGATCAAGAGGTTCGAGGGCTTCGCCATGATCCGCGCCAGCATCAGGCGGGCGCGCTCGCCGCCCGAAAGGTTGCGGATCGGGGTGCGGGCCTGTTCCGGCTGGAAGAGGAAGTCCTTCATGTAGCCGGTCACATGCTTCTGCTCGCCATTGACCAGCAGATTGTCGCCACGGCCGTCGGTCAGGTAATGGGCGAGCGTATCATCAGGGTTCAGGTCCTCGCGCTTCTGGTCGAGAACCGCAATCTCCAGATTGGTGCCGAGCTTCACCAAGCCTGCGTCCGGTTCCAGCTGGCCCGTCAGCATCTTCAGGAGCGTCGTCTTGCCGGCCCCGTTCGGGCCGATCAGACCGATGCAGTCGCCGCGATGGACACGGATGGAGAAGGGCGCGACGATGGCGCGATCGCCATAGGTCTTGATGATCTTGTCGGCCTCGATGACGAGCTTGCCGCTTTCCTTGCCTTCGGTCGCCGATGCCTGGATCGTACCCTGCGGGCCCTTGTGGCCCCGGTAGTTGGCGCGCAGCGCCTGAAGATTGCCGAGGCGGCGCATGTTGCGCTTGCGGCGCGCGGTGACACCATAGCGCAGCCAGTGTTCTTCGCGCTCGATCTGGCGACCCAGCTTGTGCTGCTCGATCTCTTCTTCCTCAAGCACCTGGTCACGCCATTCCTCGAAATGGGCAAAACCCCGGTTCAGCCGGCGCGACAGGCCGCGATCCAGCCAGACGGTGGCGGTCGAGATCTTTTCAAGGAAACGACGGTCGTGGGAAATCAGCACAAGCGCGCTGCGGCTCTTCGACAATTCGCCTTCCAGCCATTCGATCGTTGGCAGGTCGAGATGGTTGGTGGGTTCGTCGAGCATCAGGATATCGGGCTCGGGCGCCAGCACGCGGGCAAGCGCTGCCCGGCGGGCTTCACCACCGGAGAGCCGGGTCGGATCTTCTTGGCCGGTCAGGCCTAGATGCTCGAGCAAATAGGTGACACGATAGGGATCGTCGCCCGGTCCAAGGCCTGCCTCGGCATAGGCCTGTACCGTGGCGTAGCCCGCAAAGTCGGGAGCCTGCTCCAGATAGCGGATCGTCGACGAGGGATGCCGAAAAACCTCTCCGGATTGCGCCTCGACGATCCCGGCGGCGATCTTCATGAGGGTCGACTTGCCGGAGCCGTTGCGGCCGACGAGGCAGATCCGGTCGCCCGGCTCGACCTGTAGGCCGGCACCGGCGAGCAGCGGCGTGCCGCCGAAGGAGAGTTGGATATCGTCGAGTTTCAGAATGGGAGGCGCCAAGGCATCAGGCTCCGGAAAGGTCATAAGGGCGGGTGAGCAGCATGGCCCGACCACGGGAAAGCGAGACCGCGATCGGTCCCTCAGCGATGTTGGATATCGTGCGCGACGAGCCGAAGGGCAACTGGAAATCCTTCAGCGGATAGCGGGCATTGCGGATCGTGAGGCCCTCGAGTGTCGTAAATCCGAGGACGGAAAAGAGCGCGCCTTTCGGCAACTCGAGCGTGAGCTCGCTCTCTTCGGCAAAGGGATAGGCCTCTTCTTCACCCGATGTCAGCACCACTTCGTAACCGTCTTCGACAAGGCCGAGGGCGTTCAGATAGTGCTGCAGGGCGTGGTCGGAGCGTTCACCACCCAGCGCGCCCGCGAAGATCAAGCGTGTTGCACCCCGTGCAATCGCTTCGGCTACCGCGATTTCCCCATCGGTCACGGCTTTGGAAGCGGGGTAGGTGCGTCGTTCGACAGAGGGGAAACGCCCGATCAGGGCGGCATCGCTGCTATCGAAATCGCCAACCCAGAGCTCCGGCGTGAGGCCGAGCGCGATGGCATGGCGCATGCCGCTATCGGCCGCGATGACGCGGCTGCCCTGCGTCAGCGCCCGCAGGCGATCGGTGACGGTCAGGTTGCCGCCCAGCAGAAGGGTGAAAGAGTTCGCGCTCATGCGCCTGCCCATACCGCATCTTCGGTGAAAAGGGAAAGGCGAAAGCTTTGAGATTGGGGTGCCGCAAGGACAGGTGAGGGCTGGCGAACTCCGGCGGAGCCGCCATGCCCATCAGTCAGCGCTTCTTGGGCGCAGCCGCTTCGGCATTTTTGATCTGCGTGGTGAAGCTTGAAACCGGAGGCGCGGAGGGCTTGGCCTTGTCCTGCTTCGGTTTTCTCACTTCGCGGTTCGAACGCTGCTGGCCTTTAGCCATGATGTGGTTTCCTTCTTCGGAGTGGCCGGTGCCCGGGCGGATGCCTTGCTGCGGCTTTGGTCGATGTCGGTTTCGCTGATGCAGCGGTCGAAGCTCTCGCTTTCGAAGCGCACGCGATATTGCCTGCTGCCGCCCGTCTCCGGCAGGGTCGCAAGCACCTTGCAGATGCCATTGCTGCGCGCGAGGCGGACGGGGCCGTCTTTGAGCATCAGCAGGTCGCCGATCGAGTATAGGTGTCTGGTCAATGGGGTCTCCTGCAGTGGGATGCTGCGGTCGAGAGAGCCGTCCGGCGCGATATGCCGGAAGGGTCCATGGGAAGGTGTGGCCTGGCAGACGGCTGGCCATGGCGGCCAAACCGATCTTTCGGCCTGCGGAATTGTGGTCGTGGAGAAGGTCGGTGATGCCCGGCGCCCGGTGTTCCGACCTCGCGGAATGGGCATTTGCAAACAAGGCACGCATCAGCTTTCGTGGAATCAGCGTGTCAGAACGCAGCAAAAACACAAGCTTTATCTGCCCGGAAGGGTGAAACTGGCTGCATCACTTGCACCGGAATGGTCCTCTGACTAGGTTTCAGCCCGTTCAAGGAAGAGGTCGAGACATCATGCAGTTTACCGGTACCGCCGACTATGTGGCCGACAAGGATCTGATGGTCGCCGTCAATGCCGCGATCCGGCTTGAGCGGCCGTTGTTGGTCAAGGGAGAGCCTGGCACCGGCAAGACGGAACTGGCGCGTCAGGTCGCGACCGCACTCGGTCTCGACATGCTTGAGTGGAACGTCAAGTCGACGACGAAAGCACAGCAGGGCCTCTACGAATATGATGCCGTCTCCCGCCTGCGCGACAGCCAGCTTGGCGATGCGCGCGTCAACGACGTGAACAACTATATCCGCAAGGGCAAACTCTGGCAGTCCTTTGCGGCCGGGAAGAAATGTGTCCTGCTGATCGACGAGATCGACAAGGCGGACATCGAGTTTCCGAACGATCTTTTGCAGGAACTCGATCGCATGGAGTTCCACGTCTATGAGACCGGCGAGACGGTGAAGGCGGATATAAGGCCGATCGTCATCATCACCTCAAACAACGAAAAGGAACTGCCCGACGCCTTTCTGCGCCGCTGCTTCTTTCACTATATCCGCTTCCCGGAGGCGGAGACCCTGGAGCGGATCGTCGAGGTTCACTATCCCGGCATCAAGAAGACCTTGCTGCGCAATGCGCTCACGCAATTCTACGAGATCCGCGAGACGCCGGGCCTGAAAAAGAAGCCTTCCACCTCGGAGGCGCTGGACTGGATCCGGCTGCTGGTCGCGGAAGACGTGGACCCGGCCGATCTGCGCGGCGAGGTGAAGAATGCCCTGCCGAGACTTCACGGCGCGCTTCTGAAGAACGAGCAGGACGTTCACCTCTTCGAACGGCTCGCCTTCATGGCAAGACGCGAGCGCTGATCCACGAGGGCCCTCCCTGTTTCCGCCAGATCGTGAGTGCTGCGACATCCGGTGTCGCTGCCCTGCTTGACGGCTGCCGGGGGGATAGGATCAAATTCAAGCCTCACGATTGCAGTGCCTGATCAAGCAAGGGGCCTGGCACGCCAATCCGTCATTCGTTCCGGAGCCTTCCATGCTGCTCGGCATTCTCGCCGGTCTCCTGACCTGCGCCCTCTGGGGTTTGACCTTCGTGGCTCCCAGGCTGATCGACCCCTATTCGGCTCTCGATCTGACTGTCATGCGTTACGGCGCCTTTGCGCTCGGCTGTCTTGTCTTGATGATCCATCCGCGTCTGCGCCCGCGGGGTTTCAGCCGTCCGATGTGGTTGATCGGCCTGGCTCTCGGGTCCGTGGGCTATATCGGCTACTTCCTCGCGGCGGCCTTTGCCGTGCTCCTGGCCGGTGCGGCCATTCCGCCCTTGATCGTGGGCCTGATGCCCGTGGTCCTGGCGGTGATTGCCAATGCGCGGGACCGGTCGCTGCCCTGGTCGCGTCTGACGCTGCCGCTCGTGCTCATTCTCATCGGCGTGAGCGTCGTCAATGTCGACACCCTGGCGCGGACCGAACCGGCGGAACTCGGAGCTCTCTTGCTCGGGATCCTCCTGTCTTTCGTTGCTCTGTCCACCTGGGTCGCCTACGGGCTCATCAATTCCGTCGTCATGAATGGGCCGAACCCGCCGCAGAGTTTTCACTGGACGGCCGTGCAAGGCATGGGCGCCGGTATCGGGGTGCTCTGTCTTTTGCCGTTTGCTACCTTCCCCGACCTGATGGCGGCGGGGGTCGAGGGTACGGGCCGCTTCGTCTTCTGGGCCCTGCTGCTGGGGCTTGCCGGTTCACTGATGGCCACATGGTTGTGGCTGATCGCCGCGACGCGCATGCCTCTTGCCCTTGCCGCCCAGCTCATTGTGGCAGAGACCGTGTTCGGTCTGGCATTTGGCTTTCTCTACGAGGCGCGCCTGCCGACGATGTGGGAAGCAATCGGTATTGTCCTGCAGATTGCGGGGGTCGGTCTTGCGATCGCGATCTTCAACCAGGCCCGGAAACTGCGGCTTGCGACAGAGGCCATCATTGCATCACGCAATGCCTGACGATCCGCGTCGACCTCCAAAAAATGGAAAAAGCCCCGCGAACGGGGCTTTCGCTAAGCGTGCAAATGCAGATCACTCGGCCGAGTCGGCGGAATCTGCGTTGAGCTGACCGTATTTCTCTTCACCGATCTTGGAGAGGAGCTCAAGCTGGGTCTCGAGGAAGTCGATATGGCCCTCTTCGTCGATCAGGAGCTGTTCGAAGATCTTCATCGAGACATAGTCGCCTGCCTGATAACAGATGTCACGCGAGGCCTTGTAGGAGGTGCGGGCGTCGTATTCGCCGGCGAGATCGGCTTCCAGCACTTCCTTGACGTTCTGGCCGATGCGCAGCGGTGCGACCGTCTGGAGGTTCGGATGGCCTTCGAGGAAGATGATCCGGTCGATGATCTTGTCAGCGTGCTGCATTTCCTCGATCGACTCGGCGCGCTCCTTCTTGGCGAGCTTGGTGTAGCCCCAGTCGTTGAGCAGACGGTAGTGCAGCCAGTACTGATTGACCGCGCCGAGTTCCAGGAACAGCGCCTCGTTGAGCCGTTCAATGACCTTCGGATCACCCTTCATTGTGTTCTTCCCTTGTGTGAATTGAATGGTGCAACTCTAGCGCCAGCGCGCCGCCCTGTCGAGCCCTTTTTAGAAAGATTCTAATTCTGGAGGAAGGCGTGAAACATTCGTCTGCAGGCGCATGATGCACGTGCAGCCTGTCTGTTTCACAAGGTTTGGCGGATTTTCAAAGGGAAAATGAAAGGGAATGGAAGGGGAAGGGGATTGCGACCGTTGCGGGGCTGCGCCTTGGAATGCGTATCAGCCGGCAGCACGTTTGGCGGTCTGCATCGCCTGACGCCGCTCGGCGAGCGCAGCCTTCTGCTCTTCGTGGAACTGCTTGAGGCGTTCCATGAAGTTGATGACCTTGGATTCCTCGGTCTTGCGCGAGGCGTGATATTCTTCGGTGGTCCGAATGATCAGGTCTACGACATTCGGGAAGCAGCCACAGCAGCGTCCGCGCTTGCCCATGGCATGGTATACCTTGCCAGGCACGATCAACTGCCAACAGTCCTCATCAAGCATCTCGGTGATGACCGCCTTGATGTCTTTGTCGGTGATGTAATTGCAGCTGCAGACCAGCATGGTCGGGGCACTCGTCAAACATGACATTCACTGTCGCCTTTTTCTTAAACCAGATGCCCTTTGTCAAGAAAAATCGCGGATAGCGCTGCAGATGTGATCGTTCCGGAATATCGAACCATCAATGGAAGTTTCGCCCCTTCGGCATGAGGTCCGCCATGGCGCTGCGACGCGGATGGCCGGGCGGAGGAGCGGCGGGCAGGGCTGGATGCGGAATTTTCTCTCGTTTTGCCTGCCGTTGATCGACGCCTGGGCGACGAACCTCGTCGGCATGAGCCAGCGTGTCGAAGGTCTTTAGCTCTTCAAGCAGCAGGCCGAGCCTAGAACTGGCATCGACCAGATGGTCGGCCACGACATGGATGACGCCATGCGCCTTCTGCAGTCGTCCGCGCAAGGCCACCAGGCGCGCGCCCATGACGACCGGTCGGTAGCGCTCGAAGACCTTCGGCCAGACGATGACATTTGCCGTGCCGGTTTCATCTTCAAGGGTCATGAAGATCACGCCCTTGGCCGAGCCCGGCCGCTGGCGGACAAGGACCAGGCCGGCAATTTCGACCTTTGCTCCAGAAGGGAGGTTCTCCAGATCGGCTGCAGACTTCAGACCGGCTCGCTGCATGGCCTCCCGAAGAAACGAGACGGGGTGGGCCTTCAAGGAGAAGGTCAAGGTGCGATAATCGTTCAGCACCTCCTCGCCTGGCAGCATGCGGGGCAGGGCCATCTCGGCTTCCCGCTGCAGATCCTCCTGGGGTGCGGTTTCGAAGAGCGGCAGCACTTCGACAGCAGCTTCGCCATCCAGGGCCTGGGCCGCCCAGAGCGCATCGCGACGCGACAGCCCAAGGGAGGCGAAGCAATCCGCATCGGCGAGTTTTTCGATGACCGCGCGGGGGAGCCGTGTCCGCAGCCATAGGTCGCGGACGGAATCATAGCCTGAGCCGCGTCTCGAGACGAGCAGTGTGGCGGCTTCTTCCGGCATGCCCTTTATTTGGCGAAATCCGAGCCGAACCGCCTTTTCCGACCTGATGACGCCGGCCATGGATCTATGGCGGGCGGCGATGCGGGCAGGATCGAAGGCACAAGCTTCGTTCTCGCCCCCTTCCAGCAGGCAGTCCCAGCTTGCGTGATTGACATCGACGGGCCGGATATCGACGCCGTGTTCGCGCGCATCGCGGACGAGTTGTGCGGGGGCATAAAAGCCCATGGGTTGCGAATTGAGGATCGCCGCACAGAAGATGTCCGGGTAGAAGGCCTTGAACCAGCAGGAGACATAGACCAGCAGGGCGAAGGAGGCGGCATGGCTTTCCGGGAAGCCATATTCGCCGAAGCCTTCGATCTGACTGAAGCAGCGGGCCGCGAAATCCGGATCGTAGCCGCGCCGCACCATGCCCTCGACCATGCGTTTCTGAAAACTCGAGACCTGACCGGTGCGACGGAAGGTGGCCATGGCGCGACGCAGGCGATCGGCTTCGGCGGGCGTGAATTCTGCAGCCGTGATGGCGATCTGCATCGCCTGCTCCTGGAAGAGCGGCACACCCAGGGTCCGTTCCAGGACGGTGCGCAGTTCATCGCTCGGATAGTCGATCGACCGGCCGGCCAGCTTGTCCTCGCGGCGCTTCAGGTAAGGATGGACCATGTTGCCCTGGATCGGACCCGGTCTAACAATGGCAACCTCGATGACGAGATCATAGAATTCTCGAGGCTTCAGCCGCGGCAGCATGCTCATCTGGGCGCGGCTTTCGATCTGGAAGACGCCGAGCGTATCGGCGCGGCAGATCATGTCGTAGACCTGCGGACACTGATCCTGATTGACCGAGGCCAGTGTCTCGTGACGGTCGTAATGGGTGGACAGCAAGTTGAAGGCCTTGGCGAGGCAGGTGAGCATGCCAAGCGCCAGCACGTCGATCTTCAGGATCTTCAGCGTGTCGAGGTCGTCCTTGTCCCATTCGACCATGAAACGCCCATCGGCCGTGTTCATGATCGGCACGACCTCGTCGAGACGGTCGCGGGTGATGACGAAGCCGCCGACATGCTGTGAGAGATGGCGGGGAAAGCCCTGCATGGCCTGGGCATAGGACAGAACGCGGCGTGTCGTCGGATCCTTGAGGTCGAGGCCTGCGGCATTCGCCTGTTCCTCGGTGAAGTCGCTCGTCCACCAGCCCCAGATCGATCCGGCCAGCGCCGATTGCACGTCCTGCGACAGTCCGAAGGCCTTGGCCACTTCGCGGCCGGCAGACCGGGCACGGTAACTGATGACAGCGGCCGTCAGGGCGGCGTGTTCCTTGCCATAGGTGTCATAGATGAAGCGGATCACATCCTCCCGCTTCTCGTGCTCGAAATCGACATCGATATCCGGTGGCTCGTCGCGTTCGGTGGAAATGAAACGGTCGAACAGCAGTGTCGTCTTCTGCGGATCCACCTCGGTGATGCCAAGGCAGAAGCAGACGGCAGAATTGGCGGCAGAGCCTCTGCCCTGGCACAGAATGCCGGCTTGGCGCGCATGGCAGACGATGCGGTAGACGGTGAGGAAATAGGGTTCGTAGCGCTTTTCCGCAATCAGCTTCAGTTCGTAGTCGAGAAGGCCGAGAACCTTGCGCGGAATGCTGTCCGGATAACGCTTGCTGGCGCCTTCATAGGTCAGCCGCCGCAAGGCCAGGGCTGGAGATTCACCGTCGAAGATCTCGTCGGGATACTGGTGCGACAGCTCATCCAGAGAAAATTGAAGCCGGCTAAAGAAATTGATATTGTTGACCAGGGCCTCCGGCCGGGCACGCAGCAGCCGTGCCATTTCAGCGGGGCTTTTCAGGTGGCGCTCGGCATGGGCGTGCAGGCGCAAACCGGCCTGCGCAATTGTCACATGCTCGCGGATCGCCACGACCACGTCGGCCACAGGCTTGCGATCCGGTGCATGGTAGAGGGCGTCGTTCGTGGCAATCAGTGGAATGCGCAGCCGTCTGGCAATTCCATCCAGTTCCGCAAACGTCTTTTCGTCGGAACCGTCATGGCGGGGAACGAGGGCCAGATAAAGACGATCCCCGAGCCGGGGGCGGATCGATGACAGCCGGGATTCGAAAGCCTCGACGTCAGCTTTTTCAGGCATCGAATGCGGCATGGCGACGAAAAGAAGCTCCTTGTCCCATGTCAGCAGATCCGTTTCCCAAAGCGTGCAGACGCCCTTCTTCGAGCGCAGATTGCCTTCGCTCAGCATGCGGCACAGATTGCCCCACCCCCTGCGGTTCATCGGATAGGCGAGCAGCTCAGGTGTGCCATCGTCGAAAACAAGACGGGCACCGGGCCGGAATTCGAGACCGTTCAGCCTGGCGGCCGCATGCAGGCGCACCACGCCGGCGACCGTGTTTCGATCCGCGAGACCAAGACCCGACAGGCCCAGAAGGAGGGCCCGCTCCACCAGTTCCTCGGCATGAGAGGCGCCGTCCAGGAAGGAAAAATTGCTGCGCAGTCCGATCTCGTAAAACGGTTGTGTATCCATGGTCATGCCTCATGCGAAGAAGCCCTGCAGGAACCAGCTCGGCGTCACGGTCCGCCGCTCGTAGAGGCCCTCGCGGTAAAGCCAGAAGCGCTGGCCATCTGTATCCTCGATGCGGAAATAATCCCGCGGTGGGGCATCTTCGCCATCCACCCACCATTCCGGAGCCAGGCGCTCCGGCCCTTCTGCCCTGACGACGCGACGCTGCACACGGCGCCAGCGAAAGCTGGCCGGTGGGCCATCCGGCACCATGGACATGACCTCCACTTCTTCGGGGCGATCAAGCAGACGCAAGGGACGCAGGCCCCGGACCGGCCTCATCGGTGTCTCCGTCTGCGACAAAGGAAGATCGGCAGCTTTCAATGCATCCGCAGCCGGCGCATGCATCGTTGCCCTCTCCGGCCAATGGCTGGCGAGGGCAATGGGCAGACGCAGCGCCCGGTCGCCCAGACGGGCCGTGACCTGGTCGAGGAAACGCGTGAGGTCTTCGCGGTTGCCCTCCTCGTCTGCAAGGTGGGGCTGGCGGACTTCGAAGGGCTGACTCAGGAGAACATTGAGGCGGATGAGTTCGAATCCGAAGCCGGCATCGAGATCATCATGAATGACGGAGAGCCGTTCCTGGAACAAGGCCCGGATGCGGGTTGGATCGCGCAAAGGATCGGATGCTCCCACTTCAATCCGAAAGACCCTGCCATCGACCCTGAAGACCAGAAGCTCGAACAGCCTGCCCCCTTCGCCACGGGCTTCGAGCGAGGCCTTCAAGCCGGCTGCCAGGCGACCCGCGAGATCCAGGATCTGGTCCTCGGTCATGATCGGTTCTGCGAGACGGCGTTCAGCCGACAAGAGCGGCAGATGCCGTCTGGGTGAGATCGGTTCGCCTTCTCGTCCGAGCGCCTGGTCGAGACGAAGCATGGGTTCAGGGCCGAAACGGCGGGTGATCGGAGGACGCGGAGCTGCGAGAAGGTCGCCTATGGTCTTCAGGCCGACGCGGGCGAGGTTCATCACCGTTTTTGGTTCGAGCCTGAGGGCGGCGGTCGGAAGGGGCGCGAGTGCAACTGCGGTCTCGGAGGGGGCGATCCGTTGCGGACCATCAAATCGACTGCAGGCCCGGGCGAGGCCTGGGGTTGGGCCGACGGCGATCCGGGCGGTGAGGCCGAAAGCCGTCATGCGACGATTGACATCCTCGATCAACCGCTCCTCCCCCCCGAAGAGATGGGCGCAGCCGGTAATGTCCAGCATCAGGCCGTCTTCGCCGTCGAGGGCCACCAGCGGCGTGTAGCGGTCGCACCAGTCGGCGATCGCATCGAGCAAAGCGCGGTCGGCGGCTGGGTCCGCCTCGACCACGTCGAGGTTTGCACAGATGGCGCGGGCCTCCGCCAGCCCCTGTCCGATCCTGAGGCCGAAGCTTTCCGCCATTTCGTCCAGTGCGGTGATACGCATGGCGTTGGCGGAACGACCAGCGCAGGCCAGCGGCGCCCGCTCAGGATGCGCGGTCGAGGCGGGGGGTAAACGCCAGGAGAGACCCCAGCGGCGCCGGGCGATACGGTCGGTCGGGAGCCTTGGGAAAAACAGCGACAGAATGCGGCGATCCGAGGCCTGAGGGGGCGAGTTGTTCGAAAAGGCGAAGGCGGCGGTCATCGGAATTCCACTCCAGAATGAGTTCGGGTGAGCCCGGGATGCGGGATTTCTCAGGTGTGATGCGAAAGACGGGTGAGCCGATGCTGCCGCCCAGCAGGGAGCCGTCTGCGAGATATCGCGCCGCCGCCGGCGCGGGTTCGACAGACAGACGAAGAAGGGCGCTGGAGGCCTCCTCCTCTCCTGCCTGGCGGAGGACCAACAGCCTGCAACCGGTGGCGCGCGCCTTGAGGCTCAGGCGTCTGCTTTCGGTGAGGCCGAATTTCTTCGGATTGCCGTTCACCTCCAGAAGAACGGTGGAAAAGGCACGGGAGGCAAGGGCTGCCTCGGCGAGCCAGAGCGCATCCTCGATGCGGCGTGGCAGGGCATGCACCAGGGCGGTCGATGTCAGGCCAAAATCCAGAAGGCCGGGCGCATAGGCGAGGCCTGCCTCCCGCACGACCTGAGGATCGGCGACGAACAGCAGGCGTTGCCTGCGGGTTTTCGTCGTTTCTGCGGCCATCAGGGCCATGGCGAGGCCGAAACCGGTCACGCTTCCCGCCTGCTGCAGCTTCTGCCCGCGCAGCTCCAGCAATGCGCCGCGGGCCAGCATATCCCGCATCAGGGTGTCGAAGAGATCCCGCTGTTCAAGCCGTTGATCAAAACCGCTCGACGCAGATCCGGGCGCCGTGCCTTGCGCTGTCAGGCGCGCGGCATGGTCAGGCTTTCCCTCGATCCGGGCAATCGCCTCCCGCAAGGCAAAAAGGGTCTCGCGCGCCTGAGGGCTCTCGCCCATGACGATCTCTCCTGATCAATTGTTCTCTATTTGTTCTTATGGATTCCAGAGCTTCACAAAAGAGTCAACCAGATTCAGATAAGAATTTATTCCTTGGTTGAATTCACTCTCGAAATGCTGCTTTAAACATCCTATATGTGCCGGCAGTAAGGAGTATCCATGGCCCGCATAGACCAGAGCGAGGATTGGCGCGAACGGCACGCCCCGACGATCAGCACATTCGAGTCGCTGGCGATCGAGGCCTATGGGCACCTGCCCCAGGAGTTCCGCGACCTCAGCCGCGATCTCATCATCGAGATCGCCGATTTTCCGACCGATGAAGTGTTCGAAGACATGGCGCTCGAGACGCCCTTCGACCTGCTCGGCCTGTTCGAAGGACGCGGGATTTCCGAGCGCTTCTCGATGGAAACCGGCATGATGCCGAACCGCATCATCCTCTATCGTCGGCCGATCCTCGATTACTGGGCCGAAAACGAGGAGACGCTGGGCGATATCATCACCCATGTGCTGATCCACGAGATCGGTCATCACTTCGGTCTCTCCGATGACGACATGGAGCGGATCGAGGAAAGTGCTGAAGAGGCTGCGGCTGCCGATCGCTGATTTCGGCTAATTATCCTGGGTATTTCAGCCTTCGTGCCCGAACCGGGCCCGGTAGGCGGCGGGGCTGGTTTGCAGCCGGGTGCGGAAATGATGGCGCAGCGTCGCCGGTGTGCCGAAGCCTGAAGCGATGGCGATATCGTCGAGTGACAGGCTTGCCTTGCGCTCCAGCAAGTCGCAGGCATGGCGCAGCCGGCGGGTCATGAGAAATTCGCCGGGACTGTGGCCTGTCAGGTCGCGAAAGCGGCGCTGGAAGGTCCGGCTGCTCATTCCGACCCGTGCGGCCATTTCGGTCAGTGTCACCTCGCGCTGCAGATTGGCCTCGATCCAGTCGATCAGCGGGCCCATCCGCTGTCCTTCGCGCTCCTGCGGCACGGGCCTTACGATGAATTGCGCCTGTCCGCCTTCCCGATGCGGCGGGACCACAAGACGACGGGCAACGCTGTTGGCGGCCTCGGTGCCGAAATCGCGGCGGACGACATGGAGACACAGATCGATGCCGGCGGCACTGCCGGCGGCCGTCAGGATTTTTCCTTCGTCGACATAGAGCACGTCGGGATCGAGATGGATCTTGGGATACCTCTGCGCAATCCTATCGGCATAGCGCCAGTGGGTTGTGGCTTTCCGGCCATCGAGGAGGCCGGTCGCGGCCAGCACCGCCACGCCGGAGCAAAGCGACATCAGGCGCGCACCCTGCCCATGGGCCGCCCGCAGCGTCTCGATCAAGGACAGCGGAACAGGCTCGTCGATCCCACGCCAGCCGGGCACGACGATCAGATCCGCCTCTGCCAAAAGATCGAGCCCGCCCGAAGCGCTGACCGTCAGACCGCCGGCGGCCCTCAGAGGTCCTGGCTCGATCGCGGCCGTCGCGTGGCGATACCAGCGCTCTCCCATTTCCGGTCGCGAGAGGCCGAAGACCTCCACGGCAACCCCGAATTCGAAGGTGCAGAGGCCGTCATAGGCGAGCGTTACGACGCGTGGTCCTGTCAGCGGCGAGGATGGGAAAGGCGATGCTGGCGTCATTGGCGTGATCTTTACGCATGTTGTCATTCACGCCAGTTTTCCAAAATCCTCTGAAAAGGCAAGGTCTCTTCATCAAACATCGAAAGGAGCCTGCCATGCCAAGCCTCGTCAGTGAAATTCCCGCCGCCGATCCCGCCCTCGTCGCGCAGCATTATCAGGCGCGGCTTGCCTTCGAGACCGATTGCTGGGACGTGCATGAGGCGATGAGCCGGGGCGAGGCGGACTTCGTGCTTCTCGACGTGCGCGGACCGAAGCTTTACGAACGGGGACATGTGCCAGGCGCCATCAACCTGCCGCATGGCAAGATGACCGAGCGGAAGATGGCGGAATGGCCCGAGGATACGCTCTTCGTCGTCTATTGCGCCGGGCCGCATTGCAACGGCACGGACCGCGCGGCGCTCAGGCTTGCGCGGCTCGGGCGCCGGGTCAAGGTGATGATCGGCGGCATGACCGGCTGGGCCGATGAAGGGTTCGAGATCGCAAGCGGGGCCTGATCTTGGCTGCCGGTTCGCTCATCCTGCCAGATGGGCGAACTCGGCGACGACGTCTTCGTAAACGCGGCGCTTGAAAGGCACGATGAGATCAGGCAGGTCCTGTATCGGCTTCCAGGCCCAGGCGTCGAATTCCGCTTCGTGTCCACCGGGCGGCGGGTTGATGGCAATCTCGCTTTCGTCGCCTTCGAAGCGGAAGGCGAACCAGCGTTGGGTCTGGCCGCGGAACTTGCCCCTCAAGCCGATGCCGATCAGCTCGGCAGGCAGATCGTAATTGATCCAGCGGCTGGCTTCGGCCAGCAGCGACACCGTTTTGATGCCGGTTTCCTCGTAAAGCTCGCGCATGGCGGCCGGCAGCGGGTCTTCGCCCGGGTCGATCCCACCCTGGGGCATCTGCCAGAGCTGTGGCGAACCGTCATATTCGGAATTGCCTTCCGGGATGCGCCGGCCGGACCAGACGAGGCCCTCCCGGTTCAGCACCATGATCCCGACACAGGGGCGATAGGGCAGGTCTTCGGCCTTCACCTTGGGCTTGGTCGATTGGGGCTCGGTCATGATGTCCTCAGGGTCTGTTGTCGTTGGCGAGTGCTGAGACGCCGACGAATTCGATGCCGCGGGCAACCGCTTCATTACGCCATTCGGCGACCGCTGCAATCGTTTCGTCGAAGGCGGCGCCGACCCCGATTGCCTGACCGTTGCGCCTGGCAATCCGTTCCAGCTCGTCCAGCTTGGCCAAAATTGCCTGGCGATCGACCTGCGCGTCGATCATCACGTCGGCAAAGGCATGCGGAAAGCCGATGGCCTTGGCAAAATCGCCCGAGAGGGAACGGGCTGTCGAGCCGTCATCCAAAAACATCAGGCCGCGCTTGCCGATATCGCGCATGACCGGATCCATCGCCTTGTCGTCGGAGAGGAAGCGGGCGCCCATATAGTTCATGATGCCGGTATAATTGGTGATCTGCGCCATGGCCTGGTGGAGATTGGCGATGTTGGTCGCCGCCGTTTTCTCGGACAGAAGCGTGCCGCGTCCGGGATCATTGGCGGGATAGTCGAAGGGTTCCATCGGCACCTGGAGGACGATCTCGTGACCCTTGCGGCGGGCTTCCTGCATCCAGCGCTGCAGGCTGTTGCCGGTCGCGGCGAAGGCGAGCGTGATATCCTCCGGCAGCTCGCGGATCGCCGTCTGGCTGCCGGTCTGGCTGAGGCCGATGCCGCCGATGACGATTGCGATGCGGGTTCCGCGCGCGCCCGACCAGGGTCTGGCGTAAAAATCGATGGGACGCAGACCGGAGGCCGAGACCGTCGGCAGTTCGCCCGCGTCCGTCAGCTCGATCAGGTCTTCGTTGGGTTGGCCGGCGAGCCGCGGATCCTGGGTGGAGGTCGCGCCAATCACCACCGGACCCTGACGGCCATTGGGGCTGAAGGTGGTGACGACATTGCCGTCTGCCGTGGTGGTGCGACGGAGCACGGCGCCGTCATTCGGGCCGCTCGTCGTGATGCCGGCGGGTTCATCCGTGGGTTCACGGCTCGTCGTGGTTTCTGAAACCGCGGCGACATCCGGTGGTGCTGGTGTGAGATTGATCGGCGGCTCCGTGCGCAGCGCCGTCGGGGCAAGTGCCGTCCAGGCCGACAGGCCGGACAGGGCGACAACGGCAAGGGCAGACGTCACCGTGGACAGGCCGAAGCGTCTTCCGCCACGCTTCTTGTCCTTTCGCTCCTTACCGAGCGGTGCATGCAGATCCATGCGAAACTTCCAGTGATGCCGGCCGTCCGGAACGAAAACGACCGCCCGCGTATCTGAGACACGCGGGCGGTCGGTTCAAGTGTTTACTGCAGTGCGGCCTTCTGCGGATCGGCCGGGAAGGCCGGATCGGTCTTTACGCCGCGCAGCAGGTCGAGTGCGTAGTTTAGCTGGACGTCGTCCTTGGCTTCCGGCGGCACGTAAGCGACGGAGCCGGAGCCCTCTTCGTTTTCGTTCTGGCCCTTGATGTGGCCCGGCAGCGCCGATTCACCTTCCGTGCGGACCTTGCCCTGGAGCTCTTCCGGCAGCGGCTGTTCGACCTTGATGTCGGGCGCGATGCCCGTACCCTGGATCGAATTGCCCGACGGCGTGTAGTAGAGCGCCGTCGTCAGGCGCAGCGCGCCCTTGTCACCCATCGGGATGATGGTCTGGACGGAGCCCTTGCCGAAGGAGCGGGTGCCGAGCACGGTCGCACGCTTCAGATCCTGCAGGGCGCCGGCGACGATTTCAGAGGCCGAGGCCGAGCCGCCGTTGACCAGGACGATGACCGGCTTGCCGTCTGTCAGGTCACCTGCCGTCGCGTTGAAGCGGCGGGTATCCTGCGGATCGCGCGAGCGGGTCGACACCACTTCGCCACGCTCCAGGAAGGCGTCGGAGACGTAGATCGCCTGATCGAGCAGGCCGCCCGGGTTGAGGCGCAGGTCAAGAACATAGCCCTTCAGCTTGTCTTCAGGGACTTCCTTCTTGATCTTCTCGATCGCAGCTTCCAGATCGTCATAGGTTTTCTCGGTGAAGGAGATGACGCGGAGATAGCCGACATCGCCTTCGACGCGGGACTTGACCGCGCGGATCGGGATGATTTCACGGGTCACCGTGATATCGAGCGGCTTGTCGGCGCCCTTGCGCAGGATCGTCAGCTTGATCGGGGTATTGACCGCGCCGCGCATCTTCTCGACTGCTTCCTCGAGCTTCAGACCGCGAACCGACTCGCCGTTGATCTCGGAGATGAAGTCGCCGGCCAGAATGCCAGCCTTTGCGCCCGGCGTGTCATCGATCGGGGTGATGACCTTGACCAGCTCTTCTTCCATCGTCACTTCGATGCCGATGCCGCCGAACTCGCCGCGCGTCTGGGTCTGCATGTCGGCCGCGTCCTTGGCGTTCATGTAGACCGAATGCGGATCAAGCGAGGTCAGCATGCCGTTGATGGCGCTTTCGACCAGCTTGTTCTCATCCGGCGGCGTCACGTATTGCGCGCGGATGCGCTCGAAGACGTCGCCGAAAATTGACAATTCCTTGTAGGTGGACGCACCCGCCGCCTGGGCCGGGACACCTGCGGAATAGATGACGCTCATCGCGGTTGCGCCCATGAGTGCGCCGACGAGGAGAAGAGAGACCCTACGTATCATTCTGTGCCTTTCCAGAATCGCCTCCCACCCACCAGGGGCGGGAATCAACCGGTTTACCGTCTTTCCGAAGTTCAATGTAAAGAGTCGGCCGATCTGTTTCCAGCGCCAATGCAGTCGCGCTCGCCACTCTTTTCTCACCCATGGTCGCCAGTGGCTCCCCTGACAGCACAAATTTGCCCTGACTGGTACTGATCTGGTCCATGCCTGAGAGTACCATGTGATAGCCGTCGCCCGTGTTCAGAATGATCATCTGGCCGTAGCTTCGGAAATTTCCAGCAAACACTACCCATGCATCGGCCGGTGCCGTGACCAGCGCGCCGGGCTGAGAGGCAATGACGATGCCCTGCGCCTGGTGGCCCGTCCCGTCCGGGTCGCCGAACTGCCGCAGGGTTTCGCCGGCAACCGGCAAGTCCAGTTTCTGCTTCAGTTCAGAGAAAGGATATGCTGGCGCAATGCGGTTTTTATCGGGCAATCCGGACTGGGCGAGCTCCAGGGCACGGGCCCTTTGCTCCTCGCTCATCTGGCTGCGTTTGGCCTCTTCGGCGCGGGCGAGGTCGGCTGCCTGACGGACCGAGGTGATCTCGCTTTCGAGCGAACGAATGAGCGATTCCATGGTCGATGCGCGTTCGGCAAGTGCTTCCGATTGCTTGCGTTCCGCCTGGAGCTGGAGCGAATTGGTGCGTGCGAGACGCTCGTTTTCTGCAACGAGCAGATCCATCCGCCGCTCTTCTTCCTGACGGTTGGCGATCGCCGCCACCATACCGTCCATCTCCTTCTTGCCGGCGTCGCGCAGCGCGATCAACTCTTCGAGATCGGCGGCCAGCTTGTCCGTCTCATGGCGGATACCCGGGACCACCGCCCCAAGCAGGATGGCCGTGCGGACCGAGCCCAACGCGTCCTCGGGACTGACGAGAAGGGCCGGTGGCGGGTTGCGGCCCATGCGCTGAAGGGCTGCCAGAACTTCTGCGAGCACGGCCCGGCGTTCGCGGAACGAGCCGCGGATCTGGTCCTCACGCAGACCGATATCAGCCAGCCGCTTCCCGCCGTCGCTGATCTGCTTTTCGATGTCCTTGCGCCGTTTTGCGGAGTCAATCAGAGCGGACTTGAGGCTTTCCGAGGTCTTGTCCAGCTCCTCAATGCTCTTCTGCAGCTCTGCGGCCTTCTCTTCCGAGAGCTTCATGCTGGTGGCAATTTCCTGCAGCTCGGAGCTCACCTGGTCACGCTTGGCACGCAATTCGAGCGCCGGATCTGGCGCTGTTTCTGCGACGATGCGGTCACTGGTCTCAGTTGCCGCTGCCGGCAGGGCTCCCGTGGTTTCGCCGGTGCCGGGTGCCGGAGCAGCCTGAGCCGGGTTCGCACTCTGCTGTGCGAGCGTTGCAAAGGGGGATGCGGAGGCGAGCATGCCAGCCAGGACACAGGCCGTCGCCAGGCCCGCCTTTCGGCGGCGGCCTTTCAGGAGGCGGGTTATGTCTTGGGCGACGGTGGGCAAGGGCTCTATCCGGTTCGGCGGGAAAATACGCTGATTTGCGAACAAGGCAAAGCATTGCCTTGGCCATCGGCCTCTCTTGGCTCAAACGCGGTGATAGGGATGTCCCGTCAGGATGGTGACGGCCCGGTAAAGCTGCTCGGCGATCAGGATGCGCACGAGCTGGTGCGGCCAGGTGAGCTTGCCGAGATTGAGGACGAGGCGCGCCCGATCGCGCAGATCAGGGTCGATGCCATCGGCGCCACCGATGACAAACGCCATGTCGCGCTGGCCGTTATCGGCTGCGTCGCCGACAAACTTTGCAAATTCGGCACTGTCGAGGGCTTTGCCGCGCTCGTCGAGGACCACAAGGAGGGCACCGTCGGGGATCTGGCGGGAAAGCTCCTGGGCTTCCTCGCGCTTTCTGGTGTCGGCGTTGCCGGCGCGGCTTTCATTCAGCTCCACGGAGCGCGTGAATTCGAGGCCGCATTGCGGTCCGGCCTTGGCGAAGCGGTCCAGATAACGGGACGCGAGTTCCTTCTCCGGACCGGCTTTCAGCCGGCCCACGGCATAGATGCCTATCTTCATGCGGGCAGTCCCAGGTTCAGGTCACAAAACCATCTCTATCGGCAGCAAGAGCACTGCCGTGTCAATCCGGCTTCGGGACCGTCCTTGACGACGGCCGGCCGTTTCAGTGCAGGCGATCCTCGATGTCCGGAGCGGCCCACATCTTTTCGATGTTGTAGAACTCGCGGATTTCGGGTCGGAACACATGCACGATGATGTCTCCCGTGTCGATCAGGACCCAATCTCCAGCCTCCAGGCCCTCGACGCGGGCGGAGCCCAGGCCTTCGTCCTTCAAGTCGGAGATGAGATGTTCGCTGATCGCCGAGACATGCCTGTTCGAGCGCCCGGACACGACCACCATGTAGTCGCCCAGCGCCGATTTTCCGGCAATGTCGATAGAGACGATGTCTTCTGCCTTCGAGTCCTCGAGACTTGCGAGGACCAGCTCAAGCGCACGGGCTGCGGCATCGGCGCCACGTTCCATGCTCTTCGGGATGGCGCGGGAAGCGCGTCCCTTGGTGTGTACTGTTGTCAGAGTTCGTCCTTTCCTTGGCAAAACAGAACAGCACGTCTGCGATTCCCTAACTGGGATCGCAGACAAAAGGTGGCATCGATCCGCCAATCTTTCAAGACATGGTTGCTGCGACGAGATCAAACTGCGCGCGATCAGGATATATTCGCGGCGGCCCTCAGCGCCGACGAACTCAGCGTCGATCGTGGCCCGTGGATGAAGGTCCAGGCAGGCGCCTGTTTCTGCCAGAGGACCCCGGCATCCTCCTCATCGACGCGGGCATAGTCGAAGGTCCGTGCCATCTTCGAGGAGAGATAGGCAAGCGTTGACCCCGGACGATCGATGACGGCGATCGGGAAGGTGGTGGCGATCTTCTGCCAGCGTTGCCAGCGGTGAAAACCGGCAAGATTGTCCGCGCCCATGATCCAGATGAAATGGGCCTGCGGATTGCGCACCCGGATGAATTCGAGCGTGCGCGCCGTGTAGCTCGTGCCCAGGCTTTTCTCGAATGCCGTGACCTTGATCCTCGGATCCTTGGCGAGCGCCTCGCAAGCCTCCAGGCGCTGTTGCAAGGGTGCAAGTTCCGTCTTGTTCTTGAGCGGATTTCCAGGCGTCACCAGCCACCAGAGCTGATCGAGGCCAAGACGCCGCAAGGCAATCTCGGCGACGAGCAGATGTCCCTGATGCGGCGGGTTGAAGGAGCCGCCGAACAGGCCGATCACCATGCCGCGCTCGACATGCGGCATGACCAGATGGCGATGGGCGAGCACCGCTTCCGCCACGTCAGGGACGGACCTGGCCGGTGCCGCGCACGCGATACTTGAAGGATGTCAGCTGCTCGACGCCAACGGGGCCGCGCGCATGCATCTTGCCGGTCGCAATGCCGATCTCGCCGCCCATGCCGAACTCGCCGCCATCGGCAAATTGCGTCGAGGCGTTGTGCAAGAGGATCGCGGAATCGATCTCGTTGAAGAAGCGCTCGACGACATCAGGGTCTTCGGCAATCACGGCTTCGGTGTGGTTGGACGAATAGCGGGCGATATGGTCGATCGCTCCGCCGATGCCGTCGACCACGGCAACAGAGATGATCGCATCGAGATATTCTGTGCGCCAATCCTCTTCCGTTGCCGGCTTCAGGCCGGGAACGACCCGCATTACGGTGGCAGAGGCGCGGATCTCGCATCCGGCTTCCGCCAGGACTTCGATCAGCGGCTGCAGATGCGTGGCAATCGCTGCACTGTCGACGAGCAGGGTTTCGGCAGAGCCGCAAATGCCGGTGCGGCGCATCTTGGCGTTGACGACGATTTTCTTCGCCATGTCCAGATCGGCGGAACCATCGACATAGACATGGCAGAGGCCTTCAAGATGGGCGAAGACCGGCACGCGGGCTTCCTGCTGGACGCGGGCAACGAGGCTCTTGCCGCCGCGGGGCACAATCACGTCTACGGACCCTTCGAGGCCCGAAAGCAGAGCTCCAACAGCGGCACGATCGGTTGTCGGCACGAGCTGGATCGCATCGGCGGGCAGGCCGGCCGCCTCGAGCCCCTTGACCAGGCAGGCATGAATGGTGCGCGAGGAATTGGCCGAGTCCGAGCCACCGCGCAGGATGACGGCATTGCCGGCCTTGAGGCACAGCGCTCCCGCATCGGCCGTCACGTTCGGACGGCTCTCATAGATGACGCCAATGACGCCAAGCGGCGTGCGGACGCGCTCGATATGCAGGCCATTGGGGCGGTCCCATTCGCTGATGACGGTGCCGACCGGATCCGGCAATTCGGCAATCTCCCGCATCGACTGGGCGATGGCGGCGACGCGGGCGGAATTCAGGGTCAGGCGGTCGATGAAGGATGCGGCAACGCCCGATTCTGCGGCGTTCTTGAGATCGATCACATTGGCCGCGAGGATTTCGGCCTCGGCCTCCATCACGGCATCCGCCATGGCGAGAAGGGCCTTATTCTTCGCCTCGGTCGACGCAATGGCCAAGGGGCGCGCCGCAGCGCGGGCGCGGCGACCGATGTCGAGCATCATGCCTTCAACGGAATTCTGGTTCGACACGGTATCAAGCATGGGCGGCATCCTTCCGCTCACCAGCAGCGATATCGCGCTGGCCGAGTTCTGTCATGACGAGGTCATCCCGGTGGATCATCGCGGCGCGGCCGGCATAACCGAGGATCTTCTCGATCTCGTTGGATTTGCGTCCGCAGATCCGGCGCGCCTCGTCGGCATCGTAACCCGCGAGGCCACGGGCGATCTCGCGGCCTTCGGCATTGACAATCGAAACGGTGTCGCCGCGATGAAAAGCGCCGGAGACGGAGCGAACACCTGCGGGCAGAAGGCTTTTTCCCGAGCGCAGCGCGCCTTCGGCACCATTATCCACCTGCACGGTTCCGGCCGGTTGAAGCTGTCCTGCAATCCAGGTCTTGCGTGCCGTGACGGGTGACTTGGAGGCTGCGAACCAGGAATGGCGGGCGCCGTTTTCGATGGCCGAGAGCGGATTCATCGTCTTGCCCGAAGCGATGATCATGGCGCAGCCGGCGCTGGTCGCGATCTTGCCGGCGTCGATCTTGGTGCGCATGCCGCCACGCGACAGTTCCGACGCTGCCCCTCCGGCCATGGCTTCGATCGATGGCGTGATTTCCTCGATCGTATCGAGGAACTGCGCGTCCGGGTCGAGATGCGGAGGCGCGGTGTAAAGGCCATCGATATCGGAGAGCAGAACGAGCAGGTCGGCACCGGCCATGGTGGCGACGCGGGCGGCCAGGCGATCGTTGTCGCCGTAGCGGATTTCGGTCGTTGCCACCGTGTCGTTTTCGTTGATGATCGGGACGGCGCCGATCTTCAACAATTGATTGAGGGTGGCGCGCGCGTTCAGATAGCGACGGCGCTCTTCCGTATCGCCGAGTGTCAGCAGGATCTGGCCAGCGACGATCTGGTGGCGCGAGAGGCTTTCCGACCAGTGGCGGGCAAGCGCAATCTGGCCGACGGCAGCACAGGCCTGGCTTTCTTCGAGCTTCAAGGCGCCCGAGGGCATGTCGAGCACGGTGCGCCCGAGCGCGATGGCGCCCGAGGAGACGACAAGCACATCGGTGCCACGCGCCTTCAGGGCTGCAATATCATCCGAGATGGCATCGAGCCAATCCTTCCTGATGCCAGAACCGCGATCGACCAGAAGGGCAGAGCCGATCTTGATGACGACCCGCTTGACGCGGGAGAGCGAGCGCAGCCGGGTGGACATCAGTCGTCGCCTTCTTCGTCCAGACTGGCTTCAAGATTGCCGTCGTCGTCACGATTGCGGCGGTTCTTTTCGCGTTTCTCGGGAAGCGGCCGGTTGCCCTGGGCCGCAACGATGACGTCACGCAGAGCGCGCAAGGCATCCGTCATGCCCTTGCTGGTGATGGCGGAGAGCAGGAGAGGCGTCTGACCGCAGGCCTTCTTCAGTTCTGCCGCCTTCTTCTTCAGTTCCGTTTCGTCGAGTACGTCGATCTGCGAGAGGGCAACGATCTCCGGCTTGTCTTCAAGGCCGCCGCCATAGGCGTCGAGTTCGTGGCGCACGGTCTTATAGGCCTTGCCGACCTGTTCTTCCTGGGCAGAAACCAGGTGAAGCAGAACGCGGGTGCGCTCGACATGGCCAAGGAAGCGGTCGCCGATGCCGACACCTTCATGGGCGCCTTCGATCAGGCCGGGAATGTCGGCCAAGATGAATTCGCGCTCGTCGATGGTGGCGACGCCGAGGTTCGGATGCAGCGTGGTGAAGGGATAGTTGGCAATCTTCGGCCGGGCACGGGTGACCGAGGCGAGGAACGTGGACTTGCCGGCATTGGGCAGGCCGACGAGGCCGGCGTCTGCAATCAGCTTCAACCGCAGCCAGACGGTCTTTTCTTCGCCTTCGAGACCAGGATTGGCCCAGTCCGGCGCCTGGTTGGTCGCGGTCTTGAAATGGGCGTTGCCGAAGCCGCCATTGCCGCCCTTGGCGATGCGGAAGCGCTGGCCCTCGACCGTCATGTCGACGATCAGGGTTTCGTTGTCTTCCTCGAAAATCTGCGTCCCGACAGGCACTTTCAGCGTCACGTCTTCGCCATTGGCGCCCGTGCGATTGCGGCCCATGCCATGGGTGCCGGTCTTCGCCTTGAAGTGCTGCTGGAAGCGGAAGTCGATGAGCGTGTTCAGGCCGTTGACGGCCTCCACCCAGACATCACCGCCACGGCCGCCGTCGCCACCGTCAGGTCCGCCGAATTCGATGAACTTTTCGCGCCGAAATGATACAGCGCCGGCGCCACCGTCGCCTGAGCGAATATATACCTTAGCCTCGTCGAGAAATTTCATCTTGCTGCCGTCAATTCTTCTGTCAGGGTCTGCGCGGAGAGTTGCGGCCATCGATATAGCCGCTTTGCGCGGAGGTCAAAGAGTATCGTGAAGTTCGTGAGCTACAACATCCAGTATGGCTTCGGTCAGGACGGGCGTTTCGACGCTGATCGGATCGCCGACAGCATCCGCGACGCGGACGTGATCGCTCTTCAGGAAGTCACACGAGGCTACAGCCGAAACGGTTACGCCGATCTGGTCGAGACCTTCTCGGCACTCTTTCCCGCCTATTTCGCAGCCTTCGGCCCGGCCTGTGATGTCCTGGTCGACCATGCCACGATCGACGGGAGGATGCGCGAGCGGCGCTTCCAGTTCGGCAACATGGTACTGTCGCGTTATCCGATCCGTGCCAGCCGCAACCTGCTTCTGCCGCGCAGCCGCACCTTCGACAAGCTCAATCTGCAGCGGGGCGCACTTGAAGCCGTGATCGAGGCCCCTTGCGGTGCGCTGCGTGTCTATTCCGTCCATCTCGACCATGTCTCGCCGGACGAGCGCATTGCGCAGATCGCTTTTCTCAAGGAGCGCGTCTGCGGCTATCTCGCCGAGGGCGGGTCGCTCACGGGGGCAATCGAATTCGCTGTCACCGATCCGCCGCTGCCGGAGGATTTTTTGATCATGGGGGATTTCAACATGGAGCCGGAGAGCCCCGAATATCTCGCCATGGTCGGGCGAAACGACGCCTATTATGGACGCGCGCCCAGGGCCGGCCTTCCCACGGATGCCGAAGCGCATCTGAAGTCCCGCCCGGAAGACGGTTATAGCTGGATCAGCGAGGACGGGTCGCGGCGCATGCATCTCGATTACTGCTTTGTCAGTGGTGGTCTCGTTTCCCGGCTCAAGACCTGCCGGGTGGATGTATCGGCTGAGGGATCCGACCACCTGCCGGTCTGGGTCGATCTCGCGGAGGCGTGAACTCCGGGCGCCGGGCGCCCGGAGTATTGCTGGCTATGCTTTGTGCTGGCGGCCGGCGAAATCGGCCTGTGACAGGCGGAATTCAACCAGTGGTGACATCGCATTGCGGGCTTTCGAAAACACCTCCTGCACGCCGATGGTACGAAAGCCCCGCGCTTCCAGCAAGCGAAGCGAGGCCGGATTGTCGGCGAATGCACCGCCGAGGATTTCCGCCTGTGGCAAACGCCGGAAGAAGCGATCGAGCGCTGCCTCGACCGCCTCTGACATGAGGCCCTTGCCCCAGTAGAAGCGGTTCAGCCAGTAGCCGATGTGCCAAAGGCCATGGCGGACCTCCAGCGAGACGACCCCGACATGGACCCCATCCAGGGTGATTGCGAAGTGCCAGTCCGGCTTCAGGCCCGATGTCACCATGTTCAGCCAGTCGCGTCCGTCCTCCCGATCATAGGGAACCGGCACGCGCGTCAGCATGCGGGCGACGGCGAAATCGCCAAGCGAGTTCGCAATCGCATCCGCATCCTGCATCCGGTGTGGGCGCAGGACGAGGCGATTGGTTTCGATGACCGGGCACGGCCCAGGTGTCGATGGCGTGAGGGTCAGTCTCTCTGCCAGCATCGCGCTCATCGCATTTCCCCCCAGCTCTTCAGGGACAGCCAGGTCTTGCGATCGAGCCTGTACCATTCGACGGGGACCGAGCCACCCATGGCGAGATTGCCGACCATGCCGGTGCCCTGAAACTGGAAGCCGCACTTCTGGATGACGCGGCGCGAGGCGATATTGGTCACCCGGCAGCGCGCATCGATGCGGCTCACCCATTCGCGGGTGCGGAAGGCCATGTCGATCAGTGCATGGGCCGCTTCCGTGGCATAACCTCTGTTCCAGTAGGGTTCGCCCAGCCAGTAGCCCATTTCCAGGATGGTATCATCTGCCGGATTGGGCTCCAGCGCGCAGCAACCGAGGAATTCGCCATTGTCCGCTTTGGTGATGGCATAGACGCACTTGCCGATCTCGCCGATATTCGTGCGTCGCACGAAGTCGGCCGCGTCTTTCGCCGTGTAGGGATGCGGCATGCGCGCCACCATGGTGGCGATGGCGGCGTTGTTGGCGAGATGGGCAAGGGCGTCGATGTCTTCGATGTGGGGTGCGCGCAGGACCAGCCTTTGCGACAATAAGACAGGGCAATCGCTCCTCGGCCGATCGGGCCTTGGCCGTTCTTCGGGCGACCGTGATTGGTCATCCCTCAACATCAGACTTTGCATGGTTCAGTCTCCTTCGTTGGACAAGAAAAAAGGGGAGATGGCGCCCCATCTCCCCTTTTTCTCTGAACTGAACCTGATGCGGCCAGCCGGGTCGATGAGACGCCGGCTGTTTTAGAGCGCTACCGGCTTATTCCGCTGCTTCGGCTTTCGGCATGATCGACACGTATACGCGGCCATTGGCCTTCGTACGGTAGTCCACATTGCCCGTCGTGAGTGCAAAGAGGGTATGGTCCTTGCCCATGCCGACGTTTGCGCCCGGATGCCACTGGGTGCCGCGCTGACGCACGATGATGTTGCCCGGAATGACGACTTCGCCACCGAACTTCTTCACGCCGAGGCGCTTGGAATTGGAATCGCGACCGTTGCGCGAGGAACCGCCAGCTTTTTTGTGTGCCATTGGATTGCTCCTTTAAACCTAGTTATCAGCGTTTCAGGCTGCGACGATGTCGGTGATGCGCACCACGGTGTGGTGCTGACGATGGCCGCGCGAACGCTTCGAGTTCTGACGACGACGCTTCTTGAAGGCGATGACCTTCTTGCCGCGGGTCTGCTCGACGACTTCCGCCTTGACCTTGGCGCCGGCCACGAAGGGCGCGCCAATGGTTGCGGTTTCGCCTTCGCCGACGATCAGGATCTCGGTGAATTCGATGGTTGCACCAGCTTCGGCTTCCAGCTTTTCGATGGTCAGCACGTCGTTGGCGTTGACGCGGTACTGCTTACCGCCGGTCTTGATGACTGCGAACATTTTTTATCCTTTCATGTTCGTTCCGGCTCTCCCCTTGCGAGGGGCCGTCTTTTTGCCAGTCGGAGGAGCGGGTTCGAAAACCCACCGGTTGAGCTTCGCACGTGACGAAGGACAAAAGACGCAGTTCACCCACGTTTTCAGTCGAGCGTCGCATACGTGAGGGCATTCGGGGTGTCAAGACAAAAGCAGGAAAAAGCGTCACATTCGCTCTTGCATGGGGGGTGAGTTGCCGCTATGAGACAGCCCGCGCCATCAAGCGCCGACCAATGTGACCGGAGAGGTGGCTGAGTGGTCGAAAGCACCGCACTCGAAATGCGGCATACTCGCAAGGGTATCGTGGGTTCGAATCCCACCCTCTCCGCCATACTGTTTTTGCTCCCCCATCATACTCCCCCAGTTATTCATGTTGTGCTCACTGTTTCCTGCTGGAGCCGCTCCAAGAGCGATGCATGATAAGGCTATGGCAAGTGAGCTTCGGAGGTAGTCGACCGGGAGATCAACAAGCTTCCGAGGTTTAACATCGAGGACCCCGGCACGAGGCCTTATCTCGGTTGATCGTCACTGAGGCTGGCCAATTGCGGGTGATCCTGCTCCTAAGTTGGGAGTGTCAAAGAGGAGGGCGAGTCAATGAGGCCGAAGAGGGCATACTCGGAGTCAGGAGCATTAGTTCCTAGGGTTCAGGCAGAGCATCGCAGGGATGCCGTCCAGTACGCGATTGCGTCTATTCATGAAGCTGTCGCGCAAGCCGATGAGGTGTTTCCTGAGGATGAACTGTTCTCTCAGCTTTCGGTTCAACACCGAGAATGGGTTGTCGAGACCCTCTATCAAGGTGCATATCTTCGCGAATATCACCTTTGGGAAAAGGAATGTAAGGAGTACTTTTCGTCTATGGCGAAAAGGAACTACGTGGATCTAAATTTAAAATCTAATGGTTTCCCGAGTGAGGTTGAGAGAGCGCTTGTTCTGTTTAGCGCCGCATCTGTTCTACCTGAAGTACAGTACATCCGGGAGATGAACGCACGGGTCAGAATTATGAAGCATGCCCCCGGTGTCCTCACAGAGCACTTTGTAACTACGACCGACTACGGCACTGCACATGCTGCGATAGTTCGGTTTTGGGAGGCGCTTATGGCGTTAGAAGAAGTGGACTACACTAAATAGCCGCTCCTCCTTGATCCTCTTGGCAAGCCTGGAGAGGGTGGAGAATATCCAGCCCATCCTCTGCCTTCCCATGGATGTAGAACGTAGTAGCCTCCAGCCAATTCGCTCGAAGGAGTAGCCTAGTGGAGTTGTCGAAGCTGGAACTGGACGCATACCATCAGACTGGTCATGCGGTGATGATGGCGGCGTGTGGCTTCACAGTCGAACGGGTCTACATTCAAGGCAGTGAGGGAGAGGGGAAATCCCTGGCGGCGGAACTAGCAGTGGCAGGTCAACAGAAGAGTTCAAACGCGACGCGGTGCGTCAGATCACGGAGCGGGGCTATCCGGTCGCGGAGGTCTCTCAGCGGCTGGGGTCAGCCCGCATTCGCTCTACGAGTGGAAGAAGAAGTTCGGCACATCGAACGTCAAGGCCAGCGATGAGGCCGAGGAGATCAGGCGGCTGAAGAAGGAGCTGGCTCGCGTCACCGAGGAGCGCGACATCCTAAAAAAGTGGCCGCGCACTTCGCCAGGGATGCAAAGTGAAGTACGCATTCATTGCCCTGCATCGCCTGCGGTTTTCGGTGCGGACGATGTGTCGGCTTCTCCATGTTCACCCGAGCGGGTTCTACGCCTGGCTGAAGAATCTGTCGAGCAAACGGGCCAGCGAGGACAAACGACAGACCGAACTCCTGTTTCAGGCTTGGGAAGAGAGCGGCAAGGTCTATGGCTATCCCTTGGTCGGCAGGCGATTGCTACGCAATCGCCGAGAGGCGCAAGCTTCATGACGACCTTCTCGACCAAGGCGAGATGTGCTGCCCGAACCGCGTCGCGCGTCTGACAAGGCTTGCCGGGATCAAGGCTGAGATCGGTTACAAGTGTCGTCCTGGCAAATATGGCGGCAGGCCTTTCACGACGGCCTGATTCACCACATGGACAGGGGCGTTCAATACGTGTCGATCAAGTATTCGGAGCGACTGGCCGAGGCAGGCATTGAGCCTTCAGTCGGAAGCGTCGGCGACTCTTACGATAACGCTCTCGCCGAAACGGGCAACGGCCTCTACAAGGCCGAGGTCATCCATCGGCGCGGACCGTGGCGCTGCTTCGAAGCGGTCGAATTCGCCACCCTCGAATGGGCCGATTGGTTCAACCATCGACGGCTTCTGGAGCCCATCGGCAACATCCCGCCAGCCGAAGCCGAGGAGCAGCATTTTGCCATGCTAGGCGAACCAGCCATGGCTGCATAACTTAAACCAAACGGCCTCCGGAAAACCCGGTGCGGTTCACTGCTTGATGCGCATGCGACGTCAAACGCGCCGGACGAGGAGATCGCCACAGTCTCGCCTCGCAGGCGCGTAGCGCGTCCGAAGCGCTTTGACAGGGACGAATACGGGACTGCATAGCTCCGTGGCTGGATCGATCGCGCGGCTGCAGATCTATCTGCGCCAAGTCGGGAAGGCGGAGCGATAGAAATAGCACACTGTCCGAAGTTCGCTGAACAGGATACAGAGAGCATATGGAGGCGGTTGTTTTGTTTAGGCTATGCCGTTATCACTCCGGACAGACGACGGAGGCATGAAACGGTGCGCTGAAGCCACGGATCGAATTCTAGGTCAATTGCATGGTCTTTCCTTTCACAATTGCTGCCCTCCTAGCCCTCCTGGCGCTGTTGTTCCTGTCAGGTCTGGTGCAGATGTATCCGACCGTCGGATGGGTCGATCCCGGGCTGTACATCCAGTGGTTCCTGACGCCGGCCGAAAACATGCTGTTTCAGCGTGCCGACTATCAGGGATCGCGCCTGCCCTTCGTCCTGATGGGCGCCTTGTTCTACCAGTCCGTTGATGCCGTTCTGGCCCATGCCCTGCTCGTGGGCTCCTTTTTTTCCCTCGGCTTCGTTTCCGTCTATGCCATGGCGTCCGGAGTGTTACAGGGAGGTGCGGCCAGGCTGACTGTGGCTCTGGCCTTCGGGCTCAATTTGATCTGGATCGCCAGTTTCGCGCGGGGATATGTCGATGGTCCGGTGATTGCGCTAGGGATGGCAGCGCTGGCGTGTCTCGTCACGCACGGGCCATCGTCGGGTTACCTGAGACTGCTGGTGTCAGGTGCGCTTTGCCTGGCTGCACTGTGCACCCATCCGCTCGGCGGTGCGACATCCTGTCTGGCCACCCTAGCCGTGCTTGTCCTGCGTGCCGAAAGCCTGAGCCACGGCTGCGCGATGGCGCTGACAATGTTTGTCGGCGCGGTGGCCTGTTTCTTGGCGCTGGCGACCGCCGGCGCGAGCATCGGACTGCCATTTTTTTTTCCCGGCATGACGCGGGACGCCGTAGGCTCGGCCTTCAGCGGCGAGGGACAAAATTTTGTGGTGCCGTTCATGGACTGGGCAACCGATACGACCCGTCTCGTAGTACTGCCGGCTATCATTCTGGGGGGCGTTGCCGTCCTGCGCTTCCGTTCGGGATGTGGAAGTGCCGATCGTGCCGAGCGTATGCTGATGGCCGCGTCCCTCGTGCCGCTGTTGCCGCTGATGTCGCTGCCGGTCGGCTCGGTCTTCTTTCTTCAATATTCGTTCTATGCCAGTTATTTCCTGCTGCCGCTTGTCCCGCTCTGCATCCTGCTCGCCCGCCGCGTTGAACAAGCTGATGCGCGTGCCTTCCAATGGCTGCTGCCTGCGGTGATCGCGGTCGGTTTGCTCTCGTTGCTCGTCGGTCAGCAACTGGATTTCACCGTGCGCAGCATGCCGTCCTTTCCCATAAGCGCCTGGAGCATTCTAACGGTGCTGCTGCTGGCATTTACTACCGCCGTGCTGCTGCGTCGCCCCGGCCCTGCCTTTCTTGCGCTTGTGCTCATGCTGGGCGCGGCCGGTGGCATGAACCGCGACACGGCGACGGTTCTGGCGCTGCGCGACGGCCCCGATCTGAAAGCGCACCAAAAAGTACTGGCACGCATGCAGGACTGGCTACGTCAGTCGGGGGTTACGAACAAACCCTATGTTATCTGGTACGGGCGCGACCGTTTCACTACCGCCCACGCGCTTAGCAAATACGAGCGCTACGAACTGGTCTATGCCGACCAGCAACTTGAATTGAATATGCTTGATTCCCTTGCCGCCAGCCTCGGCTGGCAGGCTGTCGCCCTCGGAGCCGACATGCCTCGCGTCGACCGGCCGTTCCCGCTGCTCAACATCGCCGACGGTGTCGACAGCATTAACCTGATCAGCTTCTGTTCGGAGGCCTCCGTCTGCGATGAGGGCTATGCGCAACTGCTCGACATGGGGCTCGTCATCTCGGATATCGATCGTCTCGTGATCGACGAGGACGGGGCGCCGCGTGTGACCGTTATGGTCGCTTCGCTGATGGGCACGACGCTGCCGACACAGGATTTCGTGATGCGGTCGCTCGAAAATCTGCTGCGCTCGGGTCCTAACAGCGAACTATTCCGCAGCGGCGAGGTGAGCCTGAAGGAGATCTTGGATCTCGTATGCAAACCGGTCGCGCGAACGACAACCTGTAATTTCCGCTTTTCCACGAATTTTGAAAGCGACATTCCGATCGAAATGAACTTCGAGCGAACTGGGCTGCTCTGGGCGCTGCTTTAATAACCACTCCTCAATTTTAGCCGGAGCGCATTTTTAACAGACACCTTATACATGTTTTGTGTCGACATGAATTGTATTCTCAATTTTTAACAAGCAACATCAAAGATTTTAATCTGATTCAATACATCGGCTGTTTTATCGCCTTGCAACGAGGTTGGTTGAACCGCCCCGGCTTTGCCGGAGAACCCAACTCGTGAGAACTGGAGAACGTCCGATGAATACGGAATCGGGTTGAGGATTCCCTTACTTTCCGAATTCTGATTCCATCGCTCCGACTTGGTGATTTGGTCGGAGGCAATATGTCATGAGCGTTCAGCGATGATCTGCGTAGCCGCGTCCTGGCCACGTCACGGAATAGCATGTCGGCGCGTTCAGCAGCAGTAAGATTTGGGATTGGCATTTCGAGAGCCATTGCCTGGATTGCGAGTGCGAGGCAGGGTCGGTTGACCCCGGCAAAACAGGGCCGATGCGGCGGCTCGCGTCTCGATGCCCACGAGGACTACATCGTCGGCATTATCGAAGAGGAGAAGGACATCACGCGCAACGAGATGGTTCTGCGATTGAGTGAGGGAGGAGCCATATCCATTGGCCGCAGCGCGCTTTACATCTGGCTGCAAAAGCGCGGCTTGACTTTCAAAAAAGACCGCACATGCATTGGAGCAGGAGCGTCCCGACCTTCTGAAGCGTCGCAGAAATTGGTTCGACGACTAGCTCGATCTCGATCCGGTGCGTCTCGTCTCGTCTTCATTGATGAAACCGGCCTGAACACAAAAATGTCACGGCTTCGCGGGCGGGCCCTGTGTGGAGAGCGATGCCGCTCCCCGATACCACACGGGCATTGGAAGGCGACGACATTTACGGGAGCGCTCAGGCTCTCGGGTATTGCCGCGCCCATGGTCCTCGCGGTGCAATGAACGGGGTCGCGTTCCATGCCTATGTGCAACAGGCTCTCATTACAACCTTGGTACCAGGCGATATCGTGGTCATGCACAACCTGCCCGCACACAAGGCAGAAGGTACGCAATCGAAGGCGCGGGATGCCGGTCGCTTTATCTCCCACCCTACAGCCCGAACGTCAACCCCATCGAGAAGGCGTTCGCCAAACTGAAGGCGGTGCTGCGCGCCAAACCCGAGCGAACCGTCGAGGCGTTGTGGGACACCGTCGGCCAGATTGTCACTATGTTCTAACCGCAGGAATGCGACAACTACTTCAAATCCTGCGGATGCAACCATGAGTAAGGTGGATGCGCTCTAGGGTCTACTACAAGCAAAACGCCGAACATGCTGTGGTTATCCGATTTCACCTATGTCGCCCCCTGGCAGGGCTTCGTCTACGTAGCCTTTGTAATCAATGCCTTCGCCCGCCGTATCTTCGGTTGGCGGGCAAGCCGGACGGCGCATGCAGGCTTCGTCC
>JARXAK010000091.1 GCA_029865885.1 Rhizobium sp.
GTATTACCCCGCTCACACCGCGCCAAGCGGCTGTTCCCTGGTAGCTCAGCGGTAGAGCATTCGACTGTTAATCGACAGGTCGCCGGTTCGAATCCGGCCCGGGGAGCCATCTTATTCCAAGGCCCGCGCCTCACAAAGGCAGCGGGCCTTTTGCTTTTCCGGCCCGACACATTCACCATATCAGGCGTTATGCCGCCTTCAGCGCGCTCGAAACCCCGTCTTCACCTTTCACTGCTATCTCCTTGCCTCAACGGACAGGCATGCAAGGAGGACGGCCGATGTGGCTTGAGCTTCACGATGGGGACGGGTTTCCGCTCTACGTCAATATGAACAATGTGGTGGACTTCCGCTGGTACGAGCGGGAGGGTTACACCTGCCTTTTGACGACCGCTCCGGTCGCCGAAAAGCTGCACCGCCTTTATGTGCGCGAAAATGCCCAGCAGATCATGGCCATGCTGCGCACCGAGCAGGCCCGCCGGGCAGCTCCCGGTCGCTCCGCCGCCTGACGGCGCAGCCCGCAAGCGCACGCCATCCGCAGAGATTCGTGACCGCAGCGTGATCTTGTCACCGGTCCTCTTCGTATCGCTTTTAAAGCCAGCGAAGAAGAACAACGCATGCCCCAATCCCCAAGGACGCTCATCCTCTGGTTCCGCAAGGATCTGAGGCTCGCCGACCACGCAGCGCTTGCTGCAGCAGCAGACGAAGGCTTCCGCATTCTGCCTCTCCATATACGCGAGCCCCAAGAGACCGGCACCGGCCCCTTGGGTGCGGCGCAAGCCTGGTGGCTGCATCATTCCCTCGAAGCGTTTGCGGCGTCGCTGCAAGGCTTAGGCTCTCAACTGATCCTGCGCAGCGGCGCGGCTGAGACCGTGCTTGCCGAGCTGATTGCCGAGACCGGGGCCGCAGCCGTCTTCTGGAACCGCCGCTACGATCCCTGCGGAATTGCCATCGACAAGGCGCTGAAGGCCAAGCTGATTGCAGACGGGGTCGAGGTGCGGACCTTTGCCGGCCAGATCCTGCACGAGCCGACCAAGCTCAAGACCGGCGCCGGCGGTCACTTCCGCGTCTACACGCCCTTCTGGAAGGCGCTGGATAATTCCGGCGAACCGCCCGAGCCGATCCCGGCGCCGAAATCGCTCCCCGCCCCCGGGCATTGGCCGACCAGCGAAAGGCTTGCGGATTGGCACCTCTTGCCGACCAGGCCGAACTGGGCCAAGGGCTTCGAACCCGAATGGCAGCCCGGCGAGGACGGCGCCCACAAGCGGCTGGCGGCTTTCGTCAAATCGGGCCTCAAGGGTTATCGCACCCGCCGCGATTTCCCTGGCGAGGCGCATGTCTCGAAACTCTCGCCACATCTGGCGCTGGGTGAAATTTCGCCGGCCTCGCTCTGGTATGCGACACGCGGGCTGTCCGACGACTATTCCAGCGAGGACTATATCCATTTCCGCAAGGAGATCGTCTGGCGCGATTTCTCCTATCACCTGCTCTTCCACTTCAAGGATCTTGCGACCAAAAACTGGAACAACAAGTTCGACGCCTTTCCCTGGCGCGAGGCGCCGCATCTGCTTGAAAAATGGCAGCGCGGCCAGACCGGCTATCCGATCGTCGATGCCGGCATGCGCCAGCTCTGGCAGACCGGCTGGATGCACAACCGCGTGCGCATGATCGTCGCTTCCTTCCTGATCAAGGACCTGCTCGTCGACTGGCGATGCGGCGAGCGCTGGTTCCGCGACACGCTCGTCGATGCCGACCCGGCCTCGAATGCCGCCAGCTGGCAATGGGTGGCCGGCTCCGGCGCCGACGCCGCCCCCTTCTTCCGCATCTTCAACCCGGTGAGCCAGGGCGAGAAATTCGACCCCGACGGGGCTTACATCCGCCGCTTCGTGCCGGAGCTGAAGGACATGCCCAACAGCTTCATCCACCGGCCGTTTGACGCGCCGCTGCTGGTGCTAAAGGAGGCGGGTGTCAGCCTCGGCAAGACCTATCCGCTGCCGATTGTCGATCACGGCAAGGCCAGGGATGCGGCGATGGCGGCGTTTCAGGGGTTGAGGGGGGAGTGAGGGCGCGGGTGTTCCGCTACATTTTCTCACTGGAAGTATGTGAAATCGAGGCTCTAGGCAGACTCGACGCGCCCTAATGCCGTATGAATTGGTCCCTACTGAGCTTAGAAGCAAAGGTCTTGAAATACGCGTGCCCAATCCCGATGGCTGCCATCGCGTCGTTGTGGATGGCTGCCCAAGACCTGAAGAAGTCTTTGGTTAGAACCTCCTCCACCTCGCCCCTGGTCACTGACTCATCGGTGATCGATAAGGTGATGGCATTCAGCCGATAGCCGGGGCCGAATGTGGTGGTGAGATTGCCGGGGTCGACGCTGCGCACAGATTCAGGGTCATGGATGTCGTCAAAGGTGGCGAGAAGCGGATAGTGCTCTCGTGCAAGCTCACGCGAGCCGCGCATCTTCTCCAGCCGATCATAGACCGCGATGACCTCGGCTTTCGTCCGGGGCTGCTCCTCTTTCGGAATGAAGGTCTCGCGCGCCGTCTCGTGACTGTAATTTCTCAACAGCGCGAACAGGTAGCGACCGTTGCCAAGATCGACCGTCACGGCCTCTCCGGACAGGCTGCTGGCACCCGCACCTCTGAAATCGCCGAGACCCCACCAGCTTGGTCTGTCATAGACATTGACACTGACCACCGCACTCCCGGTCTTCAACCCCTCCGGCGTCATCACGGACACCGTCAGTTTCTGGTGCCACTCCCAATCGTGAAAACCGAACAGATCGCAGCCTGTTAGCGGCAGACACAGGGCCAAAGCCACGAAAATCCTTCGCATCACTTCTCCCGCGCACAACCTTGAGCCGCATCAGCAGCAGACTTCCCGGTCAGGCGTGAAAATCCGGTGAAGGCAATCATTCAATTTGTAACGATCGGCGAACTGCCCCTCTCTCACCAAACTCTCGCTTGCCCGATCCTCCGCCACGCATTAAATTGACCACATATAGTCATTTTTGGAGGCGAGCATGTCGAGCATGAGTGTTGCCGATGCCAAGGCCGGATTCGCCAGTCTGGTGGACGACGCCGCCAACGGCCAATTCGTCACGATCACCCGTCACGGCAAACCGGCTGCCATGCTGGTCAGCGTCGAAGCCGGAGAGGCGGCGAAACGGGCGATGGCGAAGCCTAAACCAAACTTCGGCGAGTTCCTGATGTCCTATCCCGGCCCCGCCGATCTAGAGCGTAATCCGTCCCCCATGCGGGACGTCGAGCTTGAGTAGCGGCTTCCTGATCGACACCAATATCATCTCGCTCTTTTCGCCGGATCGGAAGCAGGCGCCCTCCGAGGCGACGAGAATCTGGTTCCGGGAGCAGGGTGAAGTCCTCTATATATCGGCCATCACCTTGTCCGAGATAGAGAAGGGCCTGCGGCGCCTGCATCGTCGTGGCGGCGTCGATCGGGCGCAGCGCTTGAGTGCATGGCTCGATTCGATAACCGTTACTTTCGGCGACCACATCCTCCCTGTTGATCATATCGTCGCCAGGATCGCCGGTGGGCTCGATGATGCCTCCACGGCGAGCGGTGCGCATCCGGGCTTTGCCGATATCCTGATTGCCGCCACAGCAAAGGCCTATGGGCTGACCGTGATTACCGCCAATCTGAGACACTTCATACCTCTCGGCGTGGCCTGTGATTTTCCGGAAGCCTTCCAGGTATAGCGCTCCCCCGAACGCATTTTCCCTCCCCCCGCCCCACAGCGAAAAGCCATTCCTTGCCAATCCCTGCCCCTGGGCCGAAAACACGGTTTCATCCCGCGCCAGCCGTTTCGCCCGCATAATCTTGTCCAGAAGGACAAAATTGCGTGGCTCCCCGGTTTTCTTCCCCGCGCTTTTGGTTCTAGTGTCCGCGTCAGACAAAAAAGGCAGACATCATGGCATTCCATCCTTCCGTGCTCGAGGCGATCGGCAATACGCCCCTCATCCGGCTGAAAGGCGCCTCCCAGGCGACCGGCTGCACCATTCTCGGCAAGGCCGAATTCCTCAATCCCGGCCAGTCGGTGAAGGATCGTGCAGCACTCTTCATCATCCGTGATGCCGAGCGACGCGGGCTCTTGCGGCCCGGCGGCGTGATCGTAGAGGGCACGGCCGGCAATACCGGCATCGGGCTGACCCTGGTTGCCAAGGCGCTCGGCTATAGCACCGTGATCGTCATCCCGGAAACCCAGAGCCAGGAAAAGAAGGACGCGCTGAAACTGCTCGGCGCCGAACTCGTCGAAGTGCCGGCGGTGCCTTACAAGAACCCGAACAACTATGTGAAGATCTCCGGACGTCTCGCCGCAGAGCTTGCCAAGAGCGAGCCCAACGGCGCGATCTGGGCCAACCAGTTCGACAACACCGTCAACCGCGACGCCCATATAGAAACCACCGCCAAGGAAATCTTCGAGCAGACCGGCGGCGCTGTCGATGGCTTCATCTGCGCCGTCGGCTCGGGCGGCACGCTGGCCGGCACCGGCATTGGCCTTCGCAACATGAAGCCCGGCGTGAAGATCGGCATTGCCGATCCGGAAGGGGCAGCCCTCTTCGAATACTACAGACACGGCGAGCTGAAATCCTCCGGCTCCTCGATCACCGAGGGCATCGGCCAGGGCCGTATCACGGCCAATCTCGAAGGCTTCACGCCCGATTTCGCCTATCAGATCCCCGATTCCGAAGCGCTCGACATCGTCTTCGACCTCGTCGAGAACGAGGGCCTCTGCCTCGGCGGCTCGTCGGGCATCAACATTGCCGGCGCCATGCGTCTGGCTCGCGAACTCGGCCCAGGCCACACGATCGTGACGATCCTTTGCGACTACGGCAATCGCTACCAGTCGAAGCTCTACAACCCGGACTTCCTGCGCTCGAAGAACCTGCCGGTCCCGGTCTGGCTCGAAAAGCGCCCCGCCTTCGATATGCCCTTCGAGACTGCCTGACTTTTTGGAAAGCATAACCATGACCACCATCGCCCTCTACCGCGACGATTTCTATCTCTCGACGGCGGAGGCGGTGGTCACATCCGTGCATGAGGATGGCGCGGTCGAACTGGATCAGACCTGCTTTTATGCCGCCTCCGGTGGTCAGCCGGGTGACACCGGCTTTCTCGAGCGCGAAGATGGTAGCCACATCCAGCTCAGCGAAACCCGCCACGGCGCCACCAAGGACGTCATCCTGCATCGACCGGCAGAGGGCGAGCCCCTGCCCGCAGTCGGCGAAAAACTTGTCCTGCATGTCGACTGGCCGCGCCGCTACAGACTGATGCGCATGCACACCGCCTGCCACCTGCTCTCCGTCGTCTGCCCCTATCCGATCACCGGGGCTGCCGTCGGCGAAGAGGAAAGCCGGGTCGATTTCGACATGGGCGAGACGATCGACAAGGATCAGGTGACGGCGGACCTGATGAAACTCATCCGTGAAAACCACCCGATCACGCTGCAATGGATCACCGACGAGGAGCTTGCGGCGAACCCCGGCATCGTCAAGTCGAAGAATGTCCGGCCGCCCGTCGGCCTTGGCCGGGTGTCCTTGGTCTGTATCGGCGAGAACTCCGCCGTTGACAGCCAGCCCTGCGGGGGCACACATGTTTCGGAGACCCAGGAGGTCGGTGCGATTCATATCGCCAAAATCGAAAAGAAGGGCAAGGAGAACCGCCGGTTCCGCATTCGCTTTGGAGCCCCGGAGACTTAAGCCCAAGGAACGTCACGGGAGAAGTGCATGTCGGGTGAGAGAAGCCGTTTCGTCGTTTCGGCGGATTGGGTCGAAAAGAACCTCGGGGCGCCCGGATTTAAACTTGTCGATGCCTCCTGGTATCTGCCGGCGCATAACCGCAACGGCGCCGTCGAATATGCCTCCGGTCACATTCCGAGCGCCGTTTTCTTCGACCAGGACGTGATCGCCGACACCACGACCGGCCTGCCCCATTCTCTCCCCTCGCCCTCCTTCTTTGCCCAGGCCGTCGGCCAGCTCGGCATTTCCGCCGAGGACACGATCGTCGTCTATGACGGCCCCGGCTTCTTCTCGGCCCCGCGCGTCTGGTGGATGTTCCGCGTCATGGGCGCACGGCGCGTCTATGTGCTCGACGGCGGGATCGATGGCTGGAAGGCCGAGGGCCGCCGCCTCGAGACGGACCTGCCGGAGCCGGCACCCGTCACCTTCGAGGCGCAGTTCGACCGGGCGAAACTCACCTCCTTCGACCAGATGTCCGGGATCGCCGACGAAGGCGACAAGCAGATTGCCGATGCCCGCCCTGCCGGCCGCTTCACCGGCGAAGAGCCTGAACCCCGCGAGGGCATGCGCTCGGGCCATATCCCGGGTGCGCGCAGCGTGCCCGCAGCCTCGCTGTCTGAAAACGGTCGCCTCAAGGATCTCGCGACGCTCCGCTCGATCTTCACCGATGCCGGCATCGACCTCAACAATCCCGTGGTCACCAGCTGCGGCTCCGGCGTGACGGCAGCGGTCGTCACACTGGCGCTCGAAAGCCTCGGGCATACCGACAATTCGCTTTATGACGGCTCCTGGTCGGAATGGGGCTCGAAGAGCGACACGCCGGTCGCAACCGGTCCCGCCGCATCGCTCGGCTCGAAGACATCAGAACCGCTGACGGCTCATGTCACGCGGCTCGAAATGACGGCGCCGCCGAAATCCAGTCTGCCGGTTCCGGTCAATATCCAGACGGCAATCATGCGCACGCATGAGATCCCGCTCTCCTTCTACCGCTTCCTGCATCGCCAGGTGGGGGCACGCTGGCATTGGTATGAGCGCCTGCGTCTGCCCGACGAGCAGTTGAAGGCGATTATCCATCATCAGAAGGTGTCGATTTCGGTTCTCTATGTAAACGGGGCGCCGGCCGGCTTCTACGAACTGTCACAGGAAAGCGACGATCTCGTCGAGCTTTCCTATTTCGGCTTGTTCGAACATGCGCTGGGCTTGGGGATCGGCAAGTGGTTCCTGCTGCAATGTCTCTATGCGGCCTGGGCCACCAATCCGAAGACAGTGACCGTCACCACCAATTCGCTCGACCATCCCCGCGCGCTGCAGCTCTACCAGCAGTTCGGCTTTTCGCCGGTCGGGACCTTCAACGCCCTGGTCGATCCGATGACCGACCAGGAACTGCTGGCGCTGATGAAGCGGGACGGCTGAGGGCTTTCGCCCTCATTCCTTCTTCTTGAGCTTGACGGCAGTTGCGTCAGTCTGCTCGTCAGTCGCTTCCTCGCCGCCTGCATCATTTGCAGCGTCCGGGTCGGCAGTCTGGTTCTCGAACCAGTTGGAGATCAAGCCGGCGTGGAAGGCGGCCATCTCATAGCAATAGGTGATCTCACGGTCGCCGGCATACCAGAAGGCGTTTTCCGTGCCACAGGTCTTGCCGGTGATCTTGATACCGTCCTTCAGATTGTAGCCTTCGCCGAAAACGGTGGCGATGGTTTCCAGCGCGCCGGCGCCCTTCAGAAGGTCGGCAAAGCCCTGCAGGTCTTCATTGCCGGCCGGCTCGTAGGTGACCGTAAACTTGGTCTTGGCGCCTTCCTTCATATTGGCGGCCAGCAGGCTCATCCAGCTGTCGCGCGCCTTCTCGTATTCGAACACGCATTCCTCGCGGCGCTCCTGCGGGAAATCGAGCGAGTCGGCAAAGACCTTGAAGAATTCGGCATTGGCGCCGGTCATCATGCAGACGATCGCATAGGCGCGCTGGCGGTCGAGGCCATGGGTGCCCATGAAATCGTCTTCCTGCGGACCATCCTCATTGGCTTCGTCGAGCAGGAACCAGCCATCGGCGGCATCCTGCATCGTCGTGTTCAACTCCTCGTCCTCGGCGCCGAGCAGCAGAACCGCCGAAAGTGCGTCGACCGCATCCTCTTCGCGTCCGAGCACAGGCAGGTTGAACTCCGAAACCAGCATGTGACCGGCCTCGTGAAAGAGGATGAAGATCGCATTGTTGACAACGAATCTCTGCCCTTCCTCGACCTGCTCGTCGGTCAGCTCAGCTGCCTTTAACGGCACCGACGGCGCGACCAGCATGGCCGCGACCATGAGCAGCGCCACGATCCAGGCGGACTTCAACGACTTCATGGGACCCCTCACCCGATATTCTGCATAGCGCAGCATTTAACGCGAACTGCAGGTATCAGAGAACCATTATTTTTGGATGCAAAGCCCGCGCAGGAATCGGGTGGCGAAGGAGGCAGCGGTCGGTGAGGAAGTAGATCTCGACCACTCAAAAAGGAGGCCTCCATGACATCCGCCATTCGTTTTCTTGCCCTGCCATCCGACCGGGCCGCCGGCTACCGTGACGGCGCCCCGGACGCCTATGGGCTCGCGCCTGAGCGGCGCATCTCGCAGGGCGGCAATCCCTGCCGGCACTGCCTGGGAGAGATCGCGGCTGGCGAAGCCTATCTGACGCTCGCCTACCGCCCTTTCCCGACGCTCCAGCCCTATGCCGAAACCGGCCCGATCTTCCTGCATGCGCAGGAATGCCCGCATTATGAGACGGAGGAGGTGCTTCCGCCGATGCTCTCAAGCCCCGACTACATCGTCCGCGGTTATGGCAGAGATGACCGGATCGTCTATGGCAGCGGCGGCGTGGTTGAGACAGAGGCCATCATGGCGCGCGCAGCCAGCCTGCTGGCCGATCCCGGCATCGCCTATGTGCATGTGCGCTCGGCCCGCAACAATTGCTACCAGTGCCGGATCGAGCGGAGCTGATATCACCCACGAAAACGGGCCGGCCGAGGGGAAGGCCGGCCCGGATCGGCCGCTTTACAAGGGTACATTCGCGGACTTGACGCAACGTGAGGCTGCCGGAGAGTGCGGCCTTACGCGACGTTCAGCACGGATTCCGGCGCGTGGGCCGGATAACCCAGAGCATCGGCCACCGGCTTGTTGGTGATACGACCCTTGTGCACGTTGAGGCCGTTGCGCAGATGGCGATCCTCGGCAATCGCGCGCAGGCCGCGATCGGCAAGCGCCAGACCATGGACCAGCGTCGCATTGTTGAGCGCATGGGCAGACGTGATCGGAACCGCACCCGGCATGTTGGCGACGCAGTAATGCACGACGCCATCCACGACATAGGTCGGATCGGAATGGGTGGTCGCGTGGGAGGTCTCGAAGCAGCCGCCCTGGTCGATGGCGACGTCGACGATGACCGAGCCCTTCTTCATGCCTGACAGCATTTCGCGGGTGACGAGCTTCGGAGCAGCGGCCCCCGGGATCAGAACCGCACCGATGACGAGATCGGCGGAGAAGCATTCCTGTTCCAGCGCATCGATGGTCGAATAGACGGTATGGACGCGGCCGCCGAAGATGTCGTCGAGCTGGCGCAGGCGCGGCAGCGACCGGTCGAGGATCGTGACGTCGGCGCCGAGGCCAACCGCCATCTTCGCCGCATGCAGGCCGACGACGCCGCCGCCGATGACGGTGACCTTGGCCGGCAACACGCCGGGCACGCCGCCGAGCAGGATGCCGCGACCGCCATGGGCCTTCTGCAGCGCCGTTGCACCGGCCTGGATGGCGAGACGGCCCGCCACTTCCGACATCGGGGCGAGCAGCGGCAGACCGCCGCGCTCGTCGGTCACGGTTTCATAGGCAATCGCCGTCACGCCCGATTCGATCAGGCCCTTGGTCTGGTCCGGATCCGGAGCCAGGTGCAGATAGGTGTAGAGGATCTGGCCTTCGCGCAGCTGCACCCATTCCGAGGGCTGTGGTTCCTTGACCTTGACGATCATGTCGGACTTTTCGAACACGTCCTTGGCAGAGGCTGCGATCTTCGCGCCAGCGGCGATATAGGCGTGATCATCGGCACCGATGCCGGCGCCTGCACCCGTTTCGATCAGGACATCATGGCCATGCGCCACATATTCGCGGACCGCACCGGGGGTCAGGCCGACACGATATTCATGGTTCTTGATTTCCTTCGGGCAACCGACGCGCATGAGGCGTTCCTCTCTCTTATCCGCGACCGAAGCCGCTTTGTTTCAGATGAGGAAATTCAAACACCGACAGCGCAAAATGTCCTTGCAAAGTGAGGGCTTCGCCGGCACACAATTCGCAGCTTCTTGCGTCAAATCGGTCTAAAACGGAGAATTCTACGAATGGCGGAACTGGATGCCATCGATCGTGCCATTCTGAAGGCGCTTCAGGAGAATGGTCGGATGACCAATGCAGAGCTTGCCGACAAGGTGGGCCTGTCGCCATCCGCCTGCTCGCGGCGGCACGACATGCTGGAGAAGGCAGGCGTCATCAGCGGCTATCATGCCCGCCTTTCGCACAAGGCGATCGACTACAAGATGATGGTCATCGTGCATATCTCGCTGTCAGGCCAGTTCGCCAAGACGCTGACAGAGTTCGAGGCCGCCGTGAAGCGCTGTCCCAATGTGCTCGTCTGCTACCTGATGTCGGGCGAATACGACTATATCCTGCGCGTCGCCGCCAAGGACCTCGAAGATTATGAGCGCATTCACCGTGACTGGCTCTCGGCCCTGCCGCATGTGGTGAAGATCAATTCCAGCTTTGCTCTGCGCGAGGTCATCGAGCGCCCCAATGTGGGGTTGTAGTTCAGCGGGTTATAAGCAACTATTCGCCCCAGGGAATGCAAAAGGGGGCTGACATGAATAGCAAGTCATTGGAATGGGGCGCTCCAATTGTCGCCTTGATCTCAATTGTATTGGTTTTCGGCGAGTTGATCGGCAGGTCTGCGGGAGACCATTTGAAAATCGCGACATATCTGGCGATTGCAATCGTTGCACTTCTTGCTCCGAAGATTGCCAGCATCAGCATCGGCAAAGATGGCATTAGCACGGAGTTGAAAGCACAGATCGAAGAGAACGGCACGAACATCGTCAAGACAAAAGACGCCACCCTGGAGATGGACGAAATCTTCCAGACACAACTGAGACAGATCTTCAACGAAATTCAGGAACTCAAGACCGGATCTTCAAGAGCGGCGACCACAATTGACGCCCGGACCGTCGATGGTCCGTCTCTCCCACCGATTACCGTGGTGAACGACCCGCAGAAAGGTCGCTTCGGCGGACGTGACGCCCAAGACGGATATCGTCTCTCGGCATCCGCCCAACCTTCTGACGTGAAAGGAGACTGGCAGAAGATTACATTGATTGTCAGATCAGAAGACAAGGCCCGCCGCTTGAATGAACCCGTCGATTTCTATCTGCACGACTCGTTTAGCCCAAACCACTACAGCGTGCCTGCATTGGACGGCGAGGCAACACTGACGGTCAGAGCCTATGGCGCATTTACAGCCGGCGCCTTGGTCGGTGCGAATAAAGTGCCGCTCGAACTGGATTTGACACTGTATCAAGGCATAGATGTTCCAAACTACTGGCGGCAACGCTAGGGCAATGCCCGTTTCAGCCGGCAATGCCCGTTTTCGCCGATAATGCTCTGGCAACGACGCGATCGGTGCTGACTGATGCTGTGTGAGCAAGATCGATTCGAGATTTGCCCCGCGCAACATAATGAGGCGACCCAATCTGGGTCTTTGAGCGCCAATCCCGACAATCCTAATGAATTGTTTTAGGCCATCCTCATGGATCGTGCGTACGCTCACGCCATTCTTTTCATTCAGGACGGCATTATGAGCAACAATCTCGGCATGGATGTTCGCAAATCTCCCCGCAGTCGCTGCCGGCTCGACAGCCGGATCCGCTATTTCCAGCAGGAGGCGGTGGGGCGTGTCATCAACATCTCGCGCACCGGCCTCGCTCTCGAACTTACCGGCAAACTCCCGGCTGCTGCCGGCAGCCAGGTGGTGATCGAGAATGACGATATCGGCCATCTCGAAGGCGTCGTCCGCTGGAACTATGGGGGCCGCATCGGCATCATGTTCCGCCCCAACAGCAATTCGATCGCCAAGGTCGCCGCCTATTTCCGCAACTTCCACCAGGAAGTCCGACCGGTGCTCTCGCGCTGAAACGGGCGGCCTCGGCGAAGCAGTCGCTGCCTCGTTGCGGTGTCGGCATCGGCGACGGCAACGCGCGTGAAAGCCGGTTCTGGCGCTGTCTGTATTTCCGCTAGGTCCCTTCAGGGCTCCACGTTCAGCGGACCTGCGACCGCCCTGGAGCCGCGAGCCTTCCAGCGCTGGGCCAGATCACGACCAAACTTCATCGCCGGCTTTTCGATCACCAGAAATGTCAGAGGCGTGACCAGCACCACAGCAAGGACGACTGGCAGCAGCAGAAGCGGCAGCCAGGGTGTCGCGATCAGGGCGACGACATCGGCTCCCTCGGTAAAAACGAGGGCAAGTGCTATGCCGTGCAGGAGATAGATCCCAAAGGAACACTCACCAAGAACCAGGGCGCCGCGCTTGGTCAGCAACCCGAACACGCTGTTGCCACAGGCGACACAGACGAAGAAGAAAGCAAAAAACGGGAGTGCGAAGGAATAGGGGTACTGGAAGCCGCAGGCCGCCACCCCGAGCGCCAGCACAGCTGCGGCACCGACTGCCGGATGGCGCAATCTTTCAGCCAGCCAGGGCCTGTTCTGAACCTCGAAAGCCAGCATGCCAATCGCAAACAATGGCAGGTACCGCGAACCGATGACAGGGATCTGCATCGCGCGCGACGCAATGCTGACGAACAGCACGGCCACCGGCAGCCACCAGCTCGGCCAACGCCCTCGCCCGAGGTCCGCGAGCAGGGCGCAGACCGGCAGGACGACGAGATAGAAGATCCATTCGAGGTTGAGGGTCCAGAGCACATGCGCGTTCAGGCGCCCGCTTTCTGGATAGCCGAGCAGCGGCGGCTGGCTCCAGGCCGTGATCCATTTGGCTGCGGCCAATGGATAGTCGTGGCCTGGCGTCTCACCCGTCCGCACCATGATCAGGATCGTGATCACGACGACCGAAAAGAGAACAAGGGGGATAATCCGGAACACCCGGCCAATGAAGACCGATGGCCACGACGTCGCGCGGAAGCCCTTGAGGATCGTCGGGTAGAAGACGAGACCTGTGGTCATGAAGAACAGAGCGACCGCGCCCGCACCCAGCTGGTTGAACAGATTGACGGCAGGCGCTGACCAGTCGCCGCCAAGCCGGAACACCTGTATCCAGATTATGAAATGGTGGGCGACAACCGCCAGGGCGAGATAGCCTCTCAAGCCATCGACACAGCCGATCCTGCGTCCCTCCGGCGGCAGGGGAAATCCCTTGCGGGCCAAAGCCGAAGCGATGCTCGTTGCAGCAAACACGGCGCAGATCAGCGCGCCGCCCATCGAAAGCGTTAAATACCAAGACACCTGAATAATCCGATTGATAGCGGGCGCACTAATACGGAAGCGCTTGAGGTTTGCAATCTGGGGCATGGGTCGCCCCAGCAGACGTTGCGTGGCCTTAAGGCCTCCAAACGCGTGGTCACACGACACATTCCGGGTCGCAAAGACAACTTGCCTGTACTTGTTTCTATTCGGCGAGACATGACCTTGATTTGAGCGGGAGCTTTCAGTCCGCCAATCGGGTTGTGCCAGGCGATTGCATGGCAGTCGTCGGCGACACGTTCCCGCCCCCCGCAATTAACGGTAAATCGCGGGGACAACTCGCCAAATACCTAAAATCTCCTAGGGAGATCGCTCGCATTCTAACGAGTTTGGCCAGATGCCGTTAAGGCGCCTGGCCGAGGCTTCCTGCGTTTCACCAAGTCCTTTTGACGGAGCGCATTGACATGTTAGCAGCCAAATTGAGCACCGACGGCCGGCGCAGCCAGCGTATTCGCTGTCACATCAGGGGCACTCTTGAATTCGTCGGGCAGAAGCTCACCATGCGCGTTCTCGATATTTCCAAATCCGGCATGGCCATCCACCTCGAGGGCTGGATCGAAGCCAAACGCGGTGCAACCGTTTCGGTGTACTGCGCCGAACTCGGACATATGGAATGCACGGTGCGCTGGTATCGCGCTGGAAAGATGGGGCTGGAGTTTGAGCGGACGACGAATACCGTCGCCCAGATCACCGCCTATTTCCGCAATTTCCATCGCGATCCGCGCAATCTGGTGCCGGTCTGACAGCGCGCAGGGCCAGCGTCTCACCCCTGTCATTTTACAGGTGCAACCATCTGGAAAGCGACGCACGCGCTGTCGCATTCAGCACCTGCCCTTGTCAGGCCTGCATGCCGTCCTCGCTCGACCTTGCCCCGCTGTCCCGCCACTCCGTCCTTGTCGGCATCGCCGCCTCCGCAGCACTTGTCACGCTCCATCCCTTAGCTGTGCGCGATTTCCCTTCGTCTGCGCCAAGCTGACCAAGGGCCTGCTCGGCAGCAGATGCGAGGCAGCTGAGTCTATTCAATACCTTGAATCGATTCCTTAAACTGCCTTCGCAAGTGGCGTCGCTTCGATGTCTGCAGGGCAGTTCGACAGCCGTTCCTCAAAGGCCCGGATCAGCCAGGTGCCCGCAGGCCCCGGCGGATTGTCGGTCCGGTGGATGGCGTAGAGGTTGTAGGAGCCCTGTTCATAGGCCGGCAGGTCGAGATGCACGATGCGGCCCCGGGCGACATCGTCGCGGATCACCGAGGCCGGCAGGCCGCCCCAGCCGAGACCACCCAGGATCAGCTGGTGTTTGGTCGCCATGTCGCTCACCCGCCAGGTCTTGAAGGACAGGACGTTGAAGTCGCGGCCGGAGGTCAGGTCGGATGCATCGCTGACGACGATCTGGGTTTCTTCCCGCACATCCTGCAGCGAGATCGTGCCCCGCCGCTGCGCCAGCGGATGATCGGCTGCCGCAGCCGGCAGGAGGAAATTGTGGCCGATGCGATTGACGATCAACGTGTCGTCCTGGCGGGTTGGCGCACCACCGACCCCGATCGTCGCCCTGCCGCTCATCACCAGTTCCACCAGCCGCCCGAGTTCGCCGACCTCGAGGCGCAGGGACACCGAGGGAAACTGTCGCTGGAAATCGCGCAAGACCGCCAGCAGAGCCGGCGTCGGGACAAGCACGCTGATGGCAATCGAGAGCTCCGCCTCAAGCCCCTGATGCATGCTGCGCACTTTGGCGCGCATGACCTGCAGGTCTCCGACGATGCGGCGGGCATCGGTCAGCATGGCCCTGCCCTCCTCCGTCAGCCTCGGCTGGCGCGTGCCGGTCCGTTCGAACAGCGTGACGCCGAGCTGGCTCTCCAGATTGCTGATCGTGTAGCTGACGACCGATTGCGCCCGGTTGAGCTGGCGTGCCGCGGCAGAAAAGCTCCCGGCATCGGCGACGGTGAGAAAGACCTGCAATTGGTCGAGAGTGGGATTGGCATCCATGCTGTCGCGGCATCCATCCAGTTATTCGATATGACCGATCTAGATTATCACAGTTTCATCGATGCGTGCTCGGGCATAGATGCATGGCAGGCCTGCTCCCAAAGGCCTCCATCATTCGAGGAATTGCACATGTCATCCATCCTGCTCGTCACCTCCAGCCCGCGCGGTTCGGAATCCCTCTCGAACGCGATCGCCACCGAGCTCGCCGAGAAGTTCGCAGCCCAGACCGGCGGCGCACTGGTGCGTCGTGACCTCACCGAAACCCAGCTTGACCATGTCGACGGCACCTTCACCGCCGCCATCCGCAAGCCGGCTGCTGACCGCACGGTCGAAGAAGCCGAGGCTGCGGCCATCTCCGACAAGCTGGTTGCCGAACTGATGGCCGCCGACACGATCGTCATCGGCACCGGCCTCATCAACTTCAACATCTACTCGTCGCTGAAGACCTGGATCGACCACATCGCGCGTGCCGGCCTCACCTTCAGCTACACTGAAAACGGCCCGGTCGGTCTCGCCAAGGGCAAGAAGGCCTATCTGGTGCTCGCTGCCGGCGGCATCTACTCCTCGGGCCCCGGCGCACCGCTGAACCATGCAGAGCCCTATCTCAAGACGGTGCTCGGCTTCCTCGGCATCGAACTCGTCGAGACGGTTTATGTCGAAGGCGTCGCCTATGGTCCGGAAGCCGCCGAAAAGGCTGTCGCTTCGGCCAAGGCCAAGGTCGAGGAACTGGCTCGCGCCGCCTGATCGCCGCCACGATTTCCGGAGCGCGGTCTTTGGCCGCGCTCTTTGCTTACCCCTGTATCAGGCGCCAGCCGCCAGGACCGTCGGCGCCTCTACCCCGATCAGGGCGGGCCGCTTGTCGCGGGAGCGCCCAAGCCGCGCGATCTTCCTGAGTTCAGCCGCAACACTCTCGACAATGGCGCCTGCGATCTGCTCCACCGGTTGCGGCCTGCCAAGCAGAAAGCCCTGCAATTCGTCGCAGCCGGCCGCGCTCAGATAGCGGGCCTGATCCACGGTTTCCACGCCCTCCGCCACCACGCGCATGCCAAGCCCGCCGCCGAGATCGATGATCGTGCGGACGATCGCATCGGCGGTGTCTTCCGTGCCGAGAGCCGAGACGAAGCTGCGGTCGATCTTGATCACGTCGAAGGGGTAGCGGCTGAGATAGCTCAGCGAGGAATAGCCGGTGCCAAAATCGTCGAGCGCGATCCGCAGACCCAGCGTCTTCATGTGCCCGAGGATCAGGCGCGCCCGCTGGTCGTCGTCGATCAGCACGCTTTCGGTGATCTCAAGCTCCAATTGCTGGGGTGACACGCCGGATGCGGTGAGGATCGCCTCGACCCCTTCCAGGAATTGCGGGTGGCGGAACTGGACCGGCGAGACGTTGACACTGATGTGCAGGTGGGCTGGAAAACCGGCGGCCAGCCGGCAGGCCTCGGTCAGCACCCATTCTCCGAGTTCGATGATCTTGCCCGAAACCTCGGCGACCGGAATGAAATCACCCGGCTGCACCATGCCGCGCTCCGGATGTTTCCAGCGCACCAGCGCCTCATATCCGACGATCGCACCATCACGGGCGGCAACGCGCGGCTGGAGATAGAGCTCGAACTCGTCGCGCTCCAGTCCGCGTTCGATATCGGCCTCCAGCGCCCGCCGCTTCTCGATCAACTCGTCCATGCCGCGGCGATAGGCGCGGAAGGTGTTCCGGCCCGATTTCTTGGCGTGATAGAGCGCCACGTCCGCGCGGCCGATCAGTTCGTCGAGTTCGCCCGCATGTTCCGGGCAAAGCGCGCCGCCGATGCTGACGCCGCATTTGATGCGCTCGCCCTGGCCGGTGTCGAAGGGCTGGCGGAAGGATTCGATCAGGCGACGGCTGACATCCTCGATCTGCGCCTCGAAATGGCAGTTGCCGAGGATGACGGCGAATTCGTCACCGCCCAGGCGGGCCGCCATGTCGGAGGGGCCGAGTATCTCCGTCAGGCGCCGTGCGGTTTCGCGGATCACCTCGTCGCCGGCCGGATGGCCATAGAGGTCGTTGACGTCCTTGAAGTGATCGAGATCGACAAGAAGAACGCCACAGCCCCAGCCATCATTGGCCTGGGCGACATGCGAGGCCAGTGTCTCGGTGAACAGCGACCGGTTGGCAAGCCCGGTCAGCGGATCGTGCTGCGCGAGGTGGCGCATACGCCCCTCGACGGCCTTGCGCTCGCGCAAATCCACCAGGCAGCTGATGCGAATGTGACGGCCGCGATATTCGATATTGCGACCGCGTGCCTCCACGGGGATCATTTCTCCGTCCTGGCGGACGATCTGGAACTCGCGGGAAACATTCGGAGCCGGATTCGGATCCTCGATCAGTTGGCGCCGGCCGGCTTCATCGACCAGATCGAGGATCGATGTGCCGATGAGGTCCTTGGCCTTGCGTCCGGTCAGCACCTCGAACTGTTCGTTTCCGTCGATGATCATGCCGTTCTCGTGCATGACGATCGCTTCGAAGGTGGCGTTGGCGAGCGCCGTCACGCGCTCGGCCTCCTCCTGATCACGCACCTGCGTCTCGAGCTCGCTGCGGCTGCGTTCCTGCTGCTGGATATTGTCCATCAGGCTGTTGAACAGGCGGGTCAGTTTTTCGGCCTCGTCGCCGGGATCAACCTCAAGACGATCTCCGAGGTCGGCCTTGCCGGAGACCAGCTTCGACAGCGCGTCCTCGACATGGCCGACACCAAGGCGGGTACCGTGTTCGGCGACGTTCAGACCGATATCTTCGGCCTCGGCCGTCACGCGAATGGGCACCAGCTTGTCCAGCGTCCAGAAGAAGGCATAACCGAGGCCGAAGGCCCAGTAGAAGTTCAATGCAGAACCGAAGACCTGCACATAGAACTGGTCGAAACGGCCGCCCGCCGGCAGGCGATCCACCGGCGCAAGGAGAGCCAGAGCCAGGGTTCCCGCCACGCCTGCAAAGGCATGCACACCGACCGCGCCGACGGCGTCATCCACCTTCAGCTTTTCTTCGACATACTGGTTGCCGAAAACGGCGACGATCGAGCCGAGCGCTCCGACCAGCAACGCCCCGCCCGGCTCCAGGATGTGGCAGCCCGCCGTCACGGCGACCAGCGCGCCCAGCATGCCGCACAGCGCCTTTTCCGGCAGCACGACACCATCCTGCTTGGCCCCGATCACATAACCAACACAGGTCCCCATGCCGCCGGCCAGCACCGTGTTCAGGATGATCGGTGCGACATCGGCATTGGCGGCCAGCGTCGAGCCCCCGTTGAAGCCGATCCAGCCGAAAAACAGAATGAGACCACCGGTGGTCGAGAGCACCGGATTGTTGCCGGCGATGCGCACGGGACGCCCCTCGGCATCGAACCGCCCCCGCCTGGCACCGATCACCAAACAGGCGGCGAGCGCAATCCAGCCGCCGGTGGCATGCACGACGGTCGATCCGGCGAAGTCGACGAAACCGAGATTGGCGAGAAAGGCACCGGAATTCGGACCGAGTGCGGCACCCCAGACCCAATGGACGAAAATCGGATAGATCAGTGTCGACAGAATGACCGAGCCCAGAACATAGGCGGACAGCGTCATGCGCTCGGCAACCGCACCGGAAACAATGGTCGCGGCGGTGCCGCAGAACATCACCTGGAAGACGAAGAAGCCGGCAAGCCAGCTGTCGAGATCCTGCAGCAGGAAGTAGTCACTGTCGAAGCCAATGGGCAGCAAGCCCGAAC
>JARXAK010000028.1 GCA_029865885.1 Rhizobium sp.
GCACGGTCGGCGCCTTTCTGGAAGAGACCTTCGGCCTCGTCTTCTCCTTCCGCTGGACGGGGGCGGCACTTGCCGCAGCCGTCATGGGCTTTCCGCTGCTCGTCCGCTCCATCCGCCTGTCGCTCGATGCGGTCGACCGCAGGCTGGAAGCCGCAGCCGCCACACTGGGCGCACCGCCCTCTTACGTCTTCTTCACCGTCACCCTGCCGCTCATCCTGCCCGGCATCGCCGCAGGTGTGATCCTCGCCTTCGCCAAGGCGATGGGCGAGTTCGGCGCGACGATCACCTTCGTCTCCAACATTCCTGGCGAGACCCAGACGCTCGCCTCGGCAATCTACACCTATACCCAGGTGCCCGGCGGCGACCTGGCGGCGATGCGCCTGACGGTGATCTCGATCGTCCTGTCGCTCGGTGCCCTCATTGCCTCCGAATTCCTGTCGCGCCGCATCGCGGCCCGCGTGGGAGCCACCTGATGCTCGAACTCGCCATCCGCCATCGCCAGGGTGATTTCACGCTTCAAGCCGATCTGACGCTGGGTGAGGGGCTGACGGCCCTGTTCGGTGCCTCAGGCTCCGGCAAGACGACGCTGATCAACATCGTTGCCGGCCTGATCCGCCCTCAGGAAGGGCGCATTGCCTTCAACGGCGAGACCTGGAGCGACGCCTCGACCTTCCTGCCGCCGCATCGCCGCCGCATCGGTTATGTCTTTCAGGAAGGCCGCCTCTTCCCGCATCTGACGGTCGTCCAGAACCTGCGCTACGGCGAACGCCTGCTGCCACCCAGCGAGCGTCGCGAGGATCTGACGCGCATCGCCGCGCTGCTGGGCATTACCGACCTGCTCGCCCGCCGCCCGTCCCATCTCTCCGGCGGTGAAAAGCAGCGCGTCGCCCTTGGCCGCGCCCTGATGGCAAGCCCGAAGCTGCTCTTGATGGATGAGCCGCTCTCGGCCCTCGACAGCGCCCTGAAATTGCAGATCCTGCCCTATATCGAGCGCATCCGCGACGAGTTCGGCGTACCGATCCTCTTTGTCAGCCATCAGGTCGAGGAGGTCGCGCGCCTGGCAACCTCGGTCGTGACCTTCGACCGAGGCAGGGCCAGTGCCGTCGGCCGAACCGATCAAGCGCTCGCGACCGTGGTCCGCGCCTCCGGCGATCTTCCGGCCGGCAATTTCATCGAGGCCGAGATTACCGGCCACCACGAGGATGACGGCCTGACGGAAGCCCTGTCGCAAGCCGGCCCGATCCTGCTGCGGCGAACCCATCTGACGATCGGCACCCGCGTCCGTGTCTTTGTGCCCGTCTCGGATATCGTGGTCGCGACGGGGGCAGGCGAGGGGCTTTCCGCCCTCAATCGCCTGTCCGGTCGCATCGTCGATATCGGTGAGCGCGAGGGCGGCAGCGTGACACTGACCGTCGATTGCCACGGCCAGACCCTGATCGCCGAAGTCACCCGGCGCTCCAGCCGCGAGCTGGCGCTTGCCCCCGGAAAACAGGTGCACCTGCTGTTCAAGACGGTGTCGATTGCTTCGGAAGGCCTCTTTCGACAGTCGCAAGGGTAAGCTCGGCGGCCTGGCGCTCAACCTTCGTCGTCGGCCTTGCGTCCTTCGGCCACGAAATCCACCGCCTGCATGCTCTGAAGCCAGTCGAGATCCACCGAAAGCGCCTTGCGGCTTTCCGCATCCATCCGCCGGCAGGCCTTGAGCAGCGTCTCGCCGAAAGCCGTCAATCCCGCGCCGCCGCCGCTTTTTCCGCCGTGACGGGTGAAGATGGAGGGCTCACGGAACATCCGGTTGATCTCGTCCGCCAAAAGCCAGGCCCGCCGATAGGACATGCCCATCGCCGCCCCCGCAGCCCGGATCGAACCATGCTCTTCGATCAGCGAGAGTAACTGCGCCTTGCCCGGACCCAGCCGCGCACCGTTGGAAAGATCGATCCGGAGCGAAAGGCGCGGGGAGCCGGTCATCGGATCAGCCGATCACCTTGCCGGGGTTCATGATCCCAGCTGGATCGAAAGCCTGCTTGATCCGCCGCATCAGCTCGGTTTCGATGGCCGGGCGGCTCGCCACAAGCTCGTCGCGCTTCAACTGGCCAACGCCGTGTTCGGCCGAGATCGAGCCGGTGTGTTTGTGGACAACGGCGTGCACGACGGCGTTGACTTCACGCCAGCGGGCAATGAACGCCGCCTTGTCGGCGCCCACAGGCTGGCTGATATTGTAATGGATATTGCCGTCGCCGAGATGGCCGAAGGCGCAGATACGGGCATCCGGCATCAGCGCATGCACCGCTGCGTCCGCCTCCTTGAGGAAGGCCGGGATGCGCGAGACGGGCACCGAGACGTCATGCTTGATCGAGCCGCCCTCGGGCTTTTGCGCTTCGGACATGCTTTCGCGCAAATGCCAGAAGGCATCCTGCTGGGCAAGCGAGGCAGCAATCGCGGCATCGGACACGAGCCCGGCCTCGAAGGCCTCCGCCAGCAATTCCTGCATCATCGTCTCCGCCGTCTCGGCCGAATCCGAGGTCGAGATGTCGACGAGCGCATACCAGGGATGCACGGAAGTGAGCGGGTCGCGCACGCCGGGAATATGCTTGGTGGTGAATTCGATGCCGATCCTTGGCATCAGCTCGAAGCCTGTGAGCGCCGAGCCGCAGCGCTGCGAGGCCTTTTCGAACAGCTGAAGGGCGGCCTCCGGCGAGGCAAGCCCGACATAGGCCACCTGATGCCCGCGCGGGCGCGGCACCATCTTCAGCACTGCCCCGGTGATGACGCCGAGCGTGCCCTCTGCACCGATGAACAGGTCGCGGAGGTCGTAGCCGCTATTGTCTTTCTTCAGGCGCCTGAGGCCATCCCAGATCTCGCCCGTCGGCAGCACCACTTCGAGCCCGAGGCAGAGCTGGCGCATGTTGCCATAGGCGAGCACGGCGGTACCGCCGGCATTGGTGGCAAGATTGCCGCCGATCCGGCACGAGCCTTCCGAGCCGAGCGACAGCGGAAAGAGCCGGTCATGCGCCTCTGCCGCCTTCTGCACATCGGCGAGAACAGCCCCGCCATCGGCAACGATCACGTCGGCGATGGGATCGACTTCCCGGATCTTGTTCATCCGCTCCAGCGAGAGCAGCACGTCGTGACCGTCCTCGCGCGGCACCTGTCCGCCGACAAGACCGGTTCGCCCGCTGACCGGTACGATCGCCGTCCCCGTCTCGGACGCGAGTTTCAGGATAGCAGAGACTTCCTGTGTCGATGCAGGCTTCAACACCAGCGGCGAGGCGCCGTGATAGAGCCCGCGGTTTTCCGTCAGAAAGGGCCGGATGTCCTCAGAAGCGGTGAGCGCATTGGCCTCGCCGACGATGTCGATGAAGGCGCGCAGACGTTCGGCAAGGCTCATGGTCACGGTCATCCTGGTTATCCCTCGGTCCCACGCGGCGCTGCCGCCCGCATCAGCCGGTCATTGATCGCTTCGCCCAGACCCTCGTCCGGGATCGCCGCAACCGCAATGCCCGTCGCGCCACTTGCATCCGCACGCTTTAGGAAATCGAAGAGATTGCTGGCGGCCTCCGCCAGATCGCCATCAGGGCTGAGGTTGAACACGGCCTTGGCGCTTGATGTCCCGGATATGTCGCCCGATCCGAAGGCGATCAAGGCTTCCGCGCTGGACACCTCTGTTGCATTCAGTCGCACCGAGGCGTTTGGCGCATAATGCGAGGCGAGCATGCCCGGCGCCTCGATCGCCGCCGTGCCGGAAACCTTGGCACGGATCACCGCCTTGCCGGTGACAGCCTCGATTGCATCCGCCTCGATCCCGCCTGGGCGAAGCAGGCGGATCTCACCGTCTTCGACCTTCACGATCGTCGATTCCACACCGACGGGGCAGGGGCCGCCATCGACGATGACCTCGATCTTCTGTCCGAGATCGGCCTCCACATGCTGCGCCGTCGTCGGGCTGATCCGCCCGGAGGAATTGGCGCTCGGGGCCGCGAGCGGTCGTCCGAAGCTGCGGATGAGGTCTGCTGTAAACCCGACAGGCACACGAATGCCGACCGTATCGAGCCCGGCGGTTGCCAGCGGATGGATGCCCGAATTCTCCTTGAGCGGCAGAACGATAGTCAGCGGCCCCGGCCAGAAGGCCTCCGCCAGCTGCCGCGAGATCGGATCGAACACGGCATAGTGCTCCGCCATGGCAAGATCCGCCATATGGCAGATCAGCGGATTGAAGCGCGGGCGGCCCTTGGTCTCGTAGATCGAGGTAATGGAGGCCGGGTGGGTGGCGTCGGCGGCAAGCCCGTAGACGGTCTCCGTCGGGATCGCGACCGGCCGATGACGCAGGAGCACATCGGTGGCTGCCGCTATAGCCTCCGCTCTGTCCGTGTCCGTTGCGATCGGGATGATCCGCGCCATGTCTTGGAGCCTTCCAGTCTGCCTTTGCCCGTCCTTATCCCGAGTGGATCGAGGCGGCAAACGTCTTTTTCAACGCGAAAGATCGCGGGTTCTACCCTATTTTTTCATGGGGAACGCGAACCGCTCAAATTTTACGTATCGATGTAACCGAAAGAAAGAGAACTTTGCCTAAGGTTCGGATGAAGAGCCGGAAATGCCTCAGATCGGGAAGCCCTAGATGCAGCAAGTCAAGAATCCTGCCGCCAGCATTGCGCTTCGTGTCGCGACAGCCATGCATCAAATGGGCATCGACGGTCTGCCGCGCAATTACGAACTGGTCTACGAGGCCTATTCCGGCAGCAATCCGGAGCTCGTCCGCGAGTTCATCGCCCTTGGCAAGATCAAGACCCAGGAAGCGCTCGACGAGCTTGGTCGCAAATATCTGCCACATCATCATGAGGACGGGCTGCTGAGCCGCCAGAATGGCCAGGTTCGCGCCGAGATGAGCAACTTCATCAGCCTGCTCAACGAAGAAAAGATTTCGCTGACCGATTACGGTCGCGTCATCGGCCATGCGTCCAAGACCATCCTGACCGAGGCCGATCTGGAGGGAACGCCGCTCGGCCAGTCGATCAAGATGCTGAAGGCCGCGACGGAAAAGCGCGCCCACCAGAACAGCAATGTCGTGCGCGCCGTCGTCGACAAGACGGCGGCTCTTGCCGACCTGCAGCGCGAGGCCGAGGAAGCCGAATCCGCGAAATTCGTCGACCCGGTGACCCGCCTTGCATCGCGCCGCGCCTTCAACAAGGCCGTGGCCAAGATCTATATCAACCCGGAAATGCCGGTTCTTTGTGGTGTCGCGATCGGCGAGATCGACGATTATGCCCGCATCCAGGAACAGATGGGCCCGGCTGTGGCCGAGCGCTTCCTGATGCAGGTCGCCAAGGTGATGGAAGCCGTCTCCGGCGGCGGCGATCTCGCCTGCCGTTTCGATGCCGGCCGCTTCGGCCTGCTGCTTTACACCTCGGACCAGGAGGAAGTGAGCCGTGTTGTCGAGCTTGTCCGTGCCAAGCTGAAGGCCACCAATTTCGTCGGCTCGTCCAGCGGCGCCCGCGTCGGTCAGCTCGCCATGTCTTTCGGCATCTGCTTCTCCGAACAGGCCCCGAACGCCTTCGACTTCACAAATTTCGCCGAAAAGGCGCTTGCCACCTCCAAGGCAGCCGGCGGCGACACCGTGACGATCTACGGGGCGAGCGACTATGTCTCGAAGGATTGGCTGCTTTACAAGAAGAAGCCGGTCGGCGGTTTCGGCGCCTGAGCGTCGAAGGCCACTTTCAAAGCTTTGCGATGATCTTCCTGAGCTCGGCGTCTCGTGCGCCGAGCATCAGCACGTTGCGCAGCGCCTCTTTCGGATCGATTGTCTGGAACAGCAGGCCATTGTTGCGGATCGAGCGGTCAATCGCCATCGACTTGGCTTCTGCCTCCGGCTTGATCGCAACGGCGAAATACATTCGTCCGTAATTCTGCTTGATCTGCTCGAAGAAAACATCTTCGCCGCCGAGTTCGGCAAAGAAGTTGGCGATGTAGAAGGCCCATTTGACATCGGCATATTGCGCGAAGTTCGTCCGCGCTGCCGTCACGTGACAATAGCCCAGATGCGGGCTGTCGTTCAGCGTCCGATGGAAGATGATCTTGGGGAAGCGGATCGACTGGTGAAAGCCGTTGATCCGTTCATGCGTCGTTTCTGCCGCCCGCTCCAGCCGGCGCCCGGTGCGCGCTGCCACTTCTTCATAGGACAGGTAACGTCGTTCATCCGGCAGCCAGTCCTCGCGGCTGCGCGATATCCGACCGGTCCTCAAGAACTCGGTATGGACTGCCTTGGAAGACGGCGCCGTCTTCGCATCCGCTTTCGGAGCCGCGTAGTATCTCAATTTCTGCATCTTGACGCTCTGACGGTACCCGGACTGACTGCTTGAGCTTAGCGCAGCATGGTTAATCATGATTTGATGGTATTCTTCTGCACCATAGAGGTTTCGCGAGGCTTGCCGCAGCGCAAATCTTAAGAGTCGCCTGCGGTTGCTCGTTTGCGCCACATTTTCAGGCGCTGGATTGTGAGTGTTGCTGCAGATGACGGAAAACAATGAGAAATTTGCCGGAGTGTCGTTTTTGCGTGTCGCCTGTGCGATGTCGCAAACGATTTCGACCGTGTCGTTTCGCAATGCAGCGCAGACCTCAGCCCTGTGATTAGATGGAGGCAAGCTCGAGGTGCCGCTCCTCTAGGGAGGGCGGGAAATCGGGAAGCCGGTCAAAATCCGGCGCTGCCCCCGCAACGGTGGTGGAGAATGCGTTTTGGCATAAAGCCACTGGGGCATCCTGGGAAGGCGCCGACGCGGTCCGCAAATGGACCACTCCTGAGCCCGGAAACCAGCCTTGGCAGACGGACATTTGAGGTTGCGGCGGGCGACCGGAGATAGCCATGTGCACCCGCTCCCGGGGTGTGCTCAAGGCTGCGCTCTCTTCTCGCCCGAGTTTTGAAAGAAGAGGACGACATGGACCTGCAGGCCAACGTGCTGCGCCAGCTGAAGAACCGCCGCGAAGGCTTCTCGCTCGAGCAGCCTTTCTACATCGACCAGGATTACTTCAAGCTCGACATGGAGATGATCTGGTATCGCGACTGGCTGTTCATCGGCCATGACTGCGAGATCCCGCGCGCCGGCAATTATTTCACCGCCCAGATCGGTGATTATCCTGTCGTCATCGTGCGCGGCAAGGATCAGGTCATCCGCGCCTTCCACAACACCTGTCGCCATCGCGGCCACCGCGTCTGCACCAAGGACAAGGGCGCCGCTGCCAAGCTCGTCTGCCCCTATCACAACTGGACCTATGACCTCGACGGTTCGCTCGTCTTCGCCCGCCAGATGGGCGAGAACTTCGACAAGGCCGAGTTCGGCCTGAAGACCGTTCATTGCGAAAGCGTCGGCGGCTATATCTTCGTCTGTCTCGCCAATGAGCCTGCCGATTTCGCCCCCATGCGCGCCTCGATCGAACCCTATCTGCGCCCGCATCGCCTGTGGGAGGCCAAGGTCGCCCACAAGAATACGATCATCGAGAAGGGCAACTGGAAGCTCGTCTGGGAAAACAACCGCGAATGCTACCACTGCGCCGGCAATCATCCCGAACTCTGCCGCACCTATCCGGAAGCCCCGACCGCAACCGGCGTGCAAGGGGCGGGCGATGACCCGTTCATCTCGGAGCACTGGGCGCGCTGCGAGGCCGCAGGCCTTCCGTCCACCTTCAGCATGGACCCGTCGGGCCAGTTCCGCACCGCCCGCATGCCGCTGATCCAGGATGCCGAGAGCTACACCATGTCCGGCAAGCGCGCCGTGAAGAAGCCGCTCTCCGCCGATGTCCCGATCAGCCATATCGGCACCATGCTGCTCTTCCACTATCCGACGACCTGGAACCACATCCTTGGCGACCACGCGATCTCCTTCCGCGTCCTGCCGCTCTCGGCAGAAGAAACGGCTGTCACCACCACTTGGCTGGTCAACAAGGATGCCGTCGAGGGCGTCGATTACGACCTCGAAGAGCTGACCCATGTCTGGAACATGACCAACGATCAGGACCGCTCGATCGTCGAGGAAAACGCGTTTGGCATCCGCTCGCCGGCCTATGAGCCCGGTCCCTATTCCGTCGATCACGAAGGTGGCGTCATGCAGTTCGTCGAATGGTATTCCAACTTCATGACGGGCCGCCTGCAGGGCGACAAGGCCCGCCTGTCTGCGGTGGCTTGATCATGAACATCGCCGTCACCCAGTATCGCCATGTCGACGAGATGCGCCCCTGGTCCGACCGGGAGCATCTCTTGGAATGCGTCGCCGTCACGCTGGAAGCCGCCGACGTGATGACCTTCACCTTCAAGCCGAACAAGCCGAACCTGTGGTTCCGCTACATGCCGGGCCAGTTCGTCACGCTCGAGATCCCCGTCGGGCCCGAGCCGGTCATGCGCACCTATACGCTCTCGTCCAGCCCCTCCAGGCCCTACACGGTCGCCGTCACGGTCAAGGCGCAGAAGGATTCGATCGGCACCCGCTGGATGTTCGACAACCTGAAGCCCGGTATGGCGCTGAAGGCCTTCGGCCCGCTCGGCGACTTCTCCTATGCGAAATATCCGGGCAAGAAATATCTCTTCATCTCCGCCGGTTCCGGCATCACGCCGATGGTCTCGATGACCCGCGACATGAGCGACCGTGCCCCCGACAGCGACATCACCTTTTTGAACTGTGCGCGCTCGCCCGACGACATCATCTTCCGCTGGGAGCTTGAGGCCAAGGCCCGCGAAATGCCGCATCTGACGCTGGGCTTCATCGTCGAGCAGGTCTCGCGCGGCCAGCTCTGGTCGGGCCTGAAGGGGCGCATCGACAAGGCGAAGATCGCGCTGCTTGCTCCCGACTTCCTGGAACGCACCGTCTTCTGCTGCGGCCCGGCCCCGTTCATGGCGACCGTGCGCGAAGCACTCGAAGGTGCGGGCTTCGACATGAAGCAGTATCACGAGGAAGCCTTCCAGCCGGTCAAGCAGGAACTGCCGGAAGTCGTTGTGTATGCCGATGGCGAACAGCCGACCAAGGTCACGTTCGCCATGTCCGGCAAGGACGGCCTCTGTGCCCCCGGCCATACGGTCCTGCAGGCGGCCCGCGCCGCTGGCGTGCGCATCGGGGCAGCCTGCGAATCCGGCCTCTGCGGCACCTGCAAGGTCATGAAGCTCTCGGGCGAGGTCGAGATGGACCACAATGGTGGCATCCTCGATGACGAAATCGATGAAGGCTACATCCTCGCCTGCTGTTCGCGGCCGAAGGGCGATATCGAGATCGAAGCCTAAGCGACGATCCGTTGATCAAATGCACGTGAGAAGAGGGTGATTCCGGACCGGATTCGCCCTCTCGCGTTTGAGGATGCGGCTGATGCAGCGGCGGCCCCTTGCGGCGCTCTTCCCCGCCGATTAGCATCTTCTGCTGGAGGCTGTCCGATCGCTGTTTGCGTTCAGTCCAGACCCTGGCCATGAGGGCCGGGGCGGTCGAAGGGCGGCTCCGGGTCAAGGGGGATCACGCATGAAGCTTGTTTCTGCTCTCGCTGCCGCATGCCTTGCCGTTGCCGGGTTCATGGTATCAGGCCCTGAGGCGCATGCCGGTGGTATCGAAGTCCGCATCTACGAACGCCACACCAGTTATAGACATTATGAGCGTGTCACCGTGCTGCAGCGCCACCACGGCTACCGGGCGCATGGCCAACGGCTGCATCGCCCTGGCTACGTCTACCACAAGGGTTTGTGGCTCTCGCCGCGCTCCATGCGGGCGGGTGTGATCGTCGACCGCCCGATCCCGCGTCGACATGTGGTTCACTACGGTGGCGGCATCAATCCGCGCCATCATAGCTGGTGCGCCGATCGCTACCGTTCCTATCACTGGCGCAGCAACACGTTCCAGCCGTATCACGGCCCCCGCCAGCAGTGCTACTCGCCCTATTATTGATTGGCGCCGGGGAACAAAGCCCGTCTTTCTCCGTTGACGGGCACAGGTGCGCCGGAGCGCCAGCCGTGAACGAGACGTTAATTCTGAGTTCAGGCTGGCCCCGTTAACCTTTCGTCCAAGGTCGAGGACCGGGAATTTGCCCGCTCCCGACGGCCGAAAGAAACTTGCAGGGAGAAATATCATGAAGAGTGTATTGAAGACGACAGCCGTCGCCGCTCTCGCATCGATCCTCGCCGTCACGAGCATGGTCCCCGCCCAGGCGCAGGTCATCCGTCCGACAGCACCGGTCAGCACCACGACCGATGCGAAGAGCGTCCAGTATGTCGATGGCCAGATCCGGATCTACCGCGAGCGTCGTTATGACCGTTACGAAAGCTATGATCGCTACGACCACGATGAGCGCGCCCGTTATTGGAACGGCCATCGTGGTTACAGCGAGCGCCGCCCGGGCTACCGCCAGCGTGATGGATACTGGTACCCGCTCGCAGCCTTTGCCGCCGGTGCGATCATCGGCGGTGCGATTGCATCCCAGCCGCGCGCCGCTGCGGTGCCGCGCGCTGGCGGCATCAATCCGCGTCACTATGACTGGTGCCAGGCCCGCTATCGGTCCTACGACAGCTATTCGAACACCTTCCAGCCGTATAACGGGGCCCGTCAGCAGTGCCTGTCGCCCTATTATTGATCGGCAGACATCGCTGGCCCGGCTTCCGCGTGAGGCCTCAAAGGGTTCCTATCATCGACACTTGGTATAACATCAAGCCGCCCCGGCAGCATGCTGCGGGCGGCTTTTTCACGTCCCCGATGCGCCTGTTTCCTAACGGCAAAATCGCCGCGTTAACCATTTGTTAACCAAATCGGCGGTACTTCTGTCATCAACGATTTGTTTACGTAGATGACCAAAGTGCTAACCGAACCCCGCTCCATCCGCATCAAGGGCAGATCCTTCCTGGCCGTCGTCCTGACGCCGGATCCGCCGTTCGACGACTGGCTCGTCCGGCTCGACGATCTCGCGGCCCGGTCGGCCGGTTTCTTCCTCGGTCGCCCCGTCGTTCTCGACGTCTCCGAGATCGAGATCGACCGTGCGCAGCTCAAGGCGCTGATCGCCGAACTTGCGGCCCGCAACGTCTCGATCATGGGCATCGAGGGCGGTCGCCCGTCGCTGGTCGAGCCCGGCATGCCGCCGCAGCTGAAGGGCGGCAAGCCCGCCGCCGACTATGAGGTCCCGCGCGAAGAAGCGCCGGAAGCCTCGGCTGGCAAGGCCGCGGACAAGGCGGAGAAGCCGCCCGCCGAACAGCCGGCGCCGCAGGTGGTCGTGCAGCAGAGCCCGGTTTCGGCGCCGTCCATGATCGTGCGCGAAACCATTCGCTCCGGCCAGTCGGTCATCTACACCCAGGGCGATGTCACGGTCATCGGTTCGGTCCAGTCGGGCGCCGAAGTGATCGCCGGCGGCTCCGTCCACATCTACGGCGCGTTGCGCGGCAGAGCGCTCGCCGGATGCGTCGGCAATGCCGACGCAAGGATCTTCTGTCGTAAGTTCGAATCCGAACTGGTTGCAATCGACGGCGTCTACGCGATGACCGACGATATGGATCCAGAATTGAAGGGGCATCCCGTCCAGCTGTGGCTGGAGGGGGATGCAATCATGACTGAAAGAATGACGTGAATTTGAGCGGGGATAGACAGGAGAACAACATGGGCAAAGTGATTGTTGTGACATCAGGCAAGGGCGGGGTCGGCAAGACCACGTCGACAGCCGCTCTGGGCGCCGCGCTCGCGCAGCGTAACGAAAAGGTCGTCGTCGTCGATTTTGACGTCGGTCTTCGCAATCTCGATCTGGTGATGGGCGCCGAGCGCCGCGTCGTCTACGATCTGGTCAACGTCATCCAGGGCGACGCCAAGCTGCCGCAGGCGCTGATCCGCGACAAGCGGCTGGAAACGCTCTTCCTGCTGCCCGCCTCGCAGACCCGCGACAAGGACAACCTGACCGCCGAAGGCGTCGAGCAGGTCATCAACGAGCTCAAGAAGTATTTCGACTGGATCATCTGCGACAGCCCCGCAGGCATCGAGCGCGGTGCAACGCTTGCCATGCGCCATGCCGATATGGCCGTCGTCGTCACCAATCCGGAAGTCTCCTCGGTGCGCGATTCGGACCGCATCATCGGTCTGCTCGATTCCAAGACACTCAAGGCTGAACGCGGCGAGCGCATGGAAAAGCACCTGCTGCTGACCCGCTACGATGCCGCCCGCGCCCAGCGTGGCGACATGCTGAAGGTCGACGACGTGCTCGAGATCCTGTCGATCCCGCTGCTCGGCATTATCCCGGAAAGCATGGACGTGCTGCGCGCCTCCAACATCGGTGCGCCGGTCACGCTCGCTGATGTCCGCAGCGCCCCGGCACTCGCCTATTTCGACGCTGCCCGTCGTCTGGCCGGCGAGACCGTTCCGATCACCATTCCTGGCGAGAAGCGTGGCCTCCTCGACAAGATCTTCGCGCGGAGGGCCGCATGAGCATTTTCTCCCTGTTCCGCAAGCAGCGTTCCGCCCCGATGGCGCGCGAGCGACTGCAGGTTCTCTTGGCCCATGAACGGGCCTCGCTCGAAAGCGATCTGGTCGCCATCCTGCGCGAGGAAATCCTCGCCGTGATTGCCAAGCATGTCGAATTCGACCGCGACAAGGTGCAGATCAAGATGGACCGCGACGAAGACGTCTCGATCCTGGAGATCGACGTCGAGATCCCGCGGAACGCCCAGCGCCTCGCCGCCTGATCTGCTGTCGTCTGAAATGAGAAAAGGCCGCCGCCGGTATCCCCGGTCGGCGGCCTT
>JARXAK010000122.1 GCA_029865885.1 Rhizobium sp.
CGCCAGGTTGGCCTCGACATGGTCGCCATGGTGATGGGTGGTGAAGACATGGGTGATTTTCCAGCCCCGCTTCTCCGCCGCCTTGACGATGGGATCGAGTTCCGGCGCATCGATGGATGCCGTCTCCCCGGTTTCCGCGCAATGAAGGAGCACGCCGAAATTGTCACTTCGGCAGAGGAATACCTCGATCTGCAGTGATTTCATTTTTGGTCCGCTTTTTTATGTCCCACCTCGTTCTCTCGAATGTAGCCTTTCACGGCTTGAAGTCCAAGGATGGGCTGCTAACAATAAGTTCATGCATGTCGATATCGTCGATCTGAGGCAGTTCTATTACACGATGCTCGGCCGCGTGGCGGAGCAGTCGGTTGCGCTGGCTATTTCTTCCGTCTGGGCGCGCCTGCCGCAGGAGCGACTGGTCGGTCTCGGCTACTGCATTCCCTTCCTCGAACGCTTCCGCGCCGATACCGAGCGCACCATGGCCTTCATGCCGGCAGGGCAAGGGGCCGTGAACTGGCCGGTTGGCGAACCCTCGGCGACAACGCTGGTCTTCGATGAGGAACTGCCACTGCCCGACAGCTCGGTCGACCGCGTGTTGATGGTCCATTCGCTGGAATTTGCCGAGAACCCGCGCGAGACGCTGAAAGAGATCTGGCGGGTGCTGGCACCGGGCGGGCGTCTCGTCATCGTCGTGCCCAACCGGCGCGGCGTCTGGGCCCGCATGGAGCATACGCCCTTCGGGTCGGGCCGGCCCTATTCGCGCGGGCAGCTCACCTCGCTCCTGCGCGAAACCAATTTCACGCCCGGCGCCTCGGCCGAAGCGCTGTTCTTCCCGCCGTCGAAGATCCGGGCGATCCTCAGGCTCCGGCGCGGCTTCGAGCGTCTCGGCCGCATCCTCTGGCCGGCCTTTTCCGGCGTCATCGTGGTGGAGGCGCAGAAGAGGCTCTATCAGGGCCTTCCCGTCGCCTCGCGGGCCTCGCGCCGCGTCTTTGCGCCGGTGCTCGCCCCGCAGGGCGTGCCGACAACGCGTAACCTGCCGCCGCATGCCTGAATTGGCCCGGCCCTTTGCCGCGACACCCACATGCCTCGACAAACTGCGGTTTCCGCAGTAATCCCAAGCCCCAAGTAAAGGGGTGGCCTCTTGCCATCCGACGGTCGGGAATGAGCCTCATGAACGCCTCGACAAAGCCGGTACCCCGCCCCGGGGTCATGGAGATCGCCGCCTATGTTCCTGGCAAGGAGCATGCCGGCGGGTTGCAGCGCGTCTACAAGCTTTCCTCCAACGAGACGCCGCTTGGTCCGAGCCCCAGGGCAATCGACGCCTTTCAGGCCGCAGCCGGAAAGCTTGAGCTCTATCCCGACGGTCAGGCACGTGTCCTGCGTGATGCGATCGCCGAGGTGCAGGGGCTGAACCCGGCGAACATTCTCTGCGGCAATGGTTCGGGCGAGTTGCTTTCGCTGCTTGCCAATATCTATCTCGGTCCCGGTGACGAGGCCGTCATCACCGAGCATGGCTTTCTGCTCTATCGCATCCAGATCCTGGCTGCCGGCGGGACGCCTGTTACCGTTCCCGAGGCAGATCGGCGGGTCGATGTCGATGCGATCCTTGGCGCCGTCACCGAGCGGACGAAGATCGTCTTTCTCACCAATCCCGGCAATCCGACCGGCACCTATGTGCCCTATGCCGATATCAAGCGGCTGCATGCAGAGCTTCCGCCGCATGTCATCCTCGTGCTCGACGCCGCCTATGCCGAATATGTTCGCCGCAACGACTACGAGGCCGGAATCGCGCTTGTTTCGGCCAACCGGAATGTCGTGATGACGCGGACCTTTGCCAAGGTTTACGGGCTTGCGGCGCTGCGGATCGGCTGGATCTATGGCCCCTTAGAGATCATCGATGCGATGAACCGGGTGCGCGGGCCGTTCAACATCAACACACCGGCGCTCCTCGCCGGGGCCGCTGCCATGCGCGATCAGGGGCATGTGGCGAGAGCCGTCGAGCACAATCAGGTCTGGCTTGCGCGCGTCTCGGAGGCGCTGACGGCACTTGGCCTTGAGGTCACCCCGTCTGTCACCAATTTCATCCTGATCCACTTCCCCGACCGGGACGGAAAGCGTGCGGCCGATGCCGATCTCTTCCTGACTTCGTGCGGCTTCGTCTTGCGCGCGGTCGCGTCCTATGGTTTTCCCAATGCACTCCGCATGACGATCGGCAGCGAAGACGCCAATACCGGCGTAATCGCCGCCCTCACCGAATTCATGGAACGCACGTGATGTCTGAAATCCTGTTCGACCGCATCGCCCTGATCGGCATCGGCCTTATCGGCTCGTCGATCGCCCGGGACGTCAAGAAGCTCGGCCTGGCGAAAGATGTGGTCATTTCGACCCGCAGCTTGGAAACGCTGAAGCGGGCGGAAGAGCTGGAGCTTGGGACGTCTTACGTTGCCTCCGCTGCCGAGGCGGTCAGGGATGCCGATCTCGTCATCGTCTCCGTGCCGGTCGGCGCCTCTGAGGCGGTCGCCCAGCAGATCGCGCCGAACCTGAAACCCGGCGCCATCGTCACCGATGTCGGTTCCACCAAGGCCTCCGTCATCGCGCAAATGGCGCCGCATATGCCTGACGGTGTGCATTTCATCCCCGGTCACCCGCTGGCCGGCACGGAAAAGTCCGGCCCGGATGCCGGCTTCCCCGGCCTCTTCAAGGGCCGCTGGTGCATCTTCACGCCGCTTGAAGGCACCGATCCCGACGCTCTCGCCCGCCTGCGCGGTTTCTGGGAGGCGCTGGGATCCCTGTGTGACGAGATGGACCCGCAGCATCATGACAAGGTGCTCGCCATCGTCTCGCATCTGCCGCATATCATCGCCTACAACATCGTCGGCACGGCGGACGATCTGGAAGCGGTGACGGAATCGGAAGTCATCAAATATTCCGCCTCGGGTTTCCGCGATTTCACGCGTCTGGCCGCCTCCGATCCGACCATGTGGCGGGATGTCTGCCTGCACAACAAGGATGCGATCCTGGAAATGCTGGCGCGCTTCTCGGAAGATCTTGCCTATCTGCAGCGGGCGATCCGCTGGGGCGAGGGCGACAAGCTGTTCGAACTCTTCTCGCGCACCCGCACCATCCGCCGTTCGATCGTCCAGGCCGGCCAGGATGTCGACGTGCCGGACTTCGGCCGTCACGCGCTCGACAAATGACCGCGTTCTGCTGCTTCAGAGCGGCGGGATCTGCCCGAGCGGAATGAAGCCGAGGGAAGCCACGCCGTTCTCTATGGTGATCTCGGCCTCGCTGTCGTCGCGACCGAAGGCGAGTGCTCTGAGCACATTTGCAACATTGTCGATCATGTCGGCCTGATCCGGATAGGCCGTCTTCACGGCATCGCGCCAGGCGTTGATCTGTTCGATCTCGACCTTGATGCGGCCGGACAGCATCCCATCATCGCCAACTTGGAAGGGGCCGCTCAGCGTGAGTACGCGGCCTTCGCCGAGATCGACGACCATGCGGCGGATCTCGCCCTTGGTGCCGTAAAGCTTCTGCTCCTGCGCCACCCGCGGATCGAGCAGTCCGCCCTTGTCGGCAAATGTCGCGTCGAGGCTTGTCGACACAGGCGGCAGGGCGATCTTCGTGCCACCGATCGAGATGCCCATGTCGCGTATCAGCGTTGCGTAATCGAGATTGCCCTCGTTCTGGCGGACATGCGACTGGGCGCTCGGTGCCGTCACCTGCAGCTGCAGGCTTGAAACGGTCGAGGTGACCGTCGCGCTCAGCCCTTCCATGACGAGCGAGCTGCGCGACAGGCCGGAGAACCCGATACGGAAACTGGACTGCATGTTCGTCCAGTTCAGGGCGGTATTGAAGCCGAGTGCCGAGCGGATCTCGGCTGGACCGTCCATTTCCCAGACGATGTGGCCGGGATTGTAGATCTGGGCTGCGGCGCGCACGGGGCCGAAGGAGGCCGCCACACCCTGGAAATGATCGTCGAAAGCAAGCCGCGAGCAGGTCAGCCGGAAGCGGAAGGGATAGCCGCCCATCCTCGCATCCTCGCAGGTCGCGCTGACGCCTGCCGGATTTCCGCCACCGAAGAAGGTCAAAATGCGGTTCTTCAGAAATTCCGCAGCAAAATACCAGCCGACACTATAGACAGCGATGACGAGGACGATCAAAACGCCGAGCCGAACAACCTTTCGGCTGATCGTGCTTTCCGGCGCGGTCGACATGGCCATGGGGTGCTCCTCGTTGCGATGACTTCGTGTCTTGGATTGGCGTGCGATATGGACGAATTTTGGGTCTTTGGCTACGGCTCGCTCATGTGGAACCCGGGCTTCCCCCATGAAGAACGGGTGCTCGCCCGTCTGGGCGGTTATCGTCGCTCGCTCTGCGTCCGCTCCTATGTCCATCGCGGCACCGAGGAACGCCCCGGTCTCGTGCTCGGGCTCGATCGCGGCGGTTCCTGCAAGGGTGTCGCCTTCCGCGTGGCGCCGTCTGCCTGGCAATCGACCGTGGACTATCTGCGCGAACGCGAACTCGTCACCAGCGTCTATCTCGAGCGGCAGGTGCGAACGACGCTCGCCGACGGGCGCATCGTGCGGGCGCTCACCTACGTCATCGACCGGGCCCATCCGCAATATGCCGGCGCCGTCACGATCGAGGAGGCGGCGCGCATCGTCGAAAGCGCCGTCGGTCGTTCCGGTCCCAATCCGGTCTATGTCGCCAACACGGTTTCGCACATGCGCGAACTTGGCATTCGCGACCACTGGCTCGAAAGCGTTGCGTCACAGATCACGCAAGACACATCCCGAGACTGATCCTCCAGGGGAATGCGCTCAGAGCGCTCCGAGTTCCTTCAGCCGGTTGACGGCGGTCGGTGGCAGCGGCAGATGCGGATTGTCCTTGGCCGTCTTCACCAGCAGCTCGTCGCTTGCAGCCTCCAGCTGCTGCATCAGCCTTGCCTGCATCACGTCGGGATCAAGGCCCGGCTCGATCGGCGGCAGGATGCGCACGGTGAAGTGACCGGGAAAGCGCAGGAACTTGCGGCGCGGCCAGAAGAGGCCGGGATGCATGGCAACCGGCACGACCGGCACGTTGATGTCGCGGTAAAGGCGGGCGATGCCATATTTGTATTCGGGCGGTGCACCCGGCGGACGACGTGTGCCCTCTGGATAGATGATCAACTGGCGGCCACTCGCCATTTCCAGCTTGGTACGCTCGATCACCTGGGCCATCACCTTGCCCTTGGCGCCGCGATTGACGGGGATCATCCGCTGCTTGGCAACATACCAGCCGAAAACCGGGATCCACATCAGCTCACGCTTGAGGATATAGACCGGGTCATCCAGCCAGGGCAGCAGCGCATAGGTGTCCCAGAAGGACTGGTGCTTGGGCGCCAGGATATAGCCGCCGCTCTTCGGGATGTTTTCGAGCCCCTCGACCGTGAAGGTCGTGCCGACGATCTTTTCCATCAGCCAGTGATTGGCGCGCGCCCAGTCCTTCGGCACGAAGAAGGCTTTCTTGCGCGGCAGCAGGAAATAGATCGGCGACAGCACGATCATCCGCAGGATCAGGTTCGCGTAGAAGGCGATATTGAAGAGTATGGAACGAAGCGCAATCATATCGTGAGGCTCTCAAGGGCGGGCGACGTCGTCCTTAGAGCAAAAGTCCCCTCAGCAAAAGCGCTAGCTTCGGCAGGCCGTCAGGAACTGCGACCAGATTCGGTGATTTCGCCCTCCGGACGCAGACCCTGATCCCGGCTCCATCCGGTCAGGCCTCTGATATAGGCGATGATCGTCTTGCCGTATTCGGCGAGCATGGTGCGCATGGCATCCGGCTCGCTGTACCAGGCGCGGGTCTTCAGGTCGGCATTGACCACGGGATAGCCGATGAACTTTGTCTCCGGATCGCTGCGACGCAATTCCATCAGGCTGCGGGCCAGGTGGTAATTGCTGGTGACGACCAGCACGGAGCGATAGCCCTTGTCGCGGATCCAGATCGCCGTCTCATTGGCATTGCCAATCGTGTCGATCGCGCCGTAACCGATGTCGACGCAGCATTCGAAGACGTCGGGAGAGGTGCGCGTCGCCTTGCGGATCTGGCCCGCCGTCGTCGCCGGATTGACGCCCGAGATCAGCAGTCTCTCGCCGTAACCGCGCTTCAGGAGATCGATCGCCTGTTCGATACGCTGGTATCCCCCGGTCAAAACAACGATGGCGTCTGCCTTCACCGTCTCCGGCGGGCGCATGTTGGTGACCGAATCAGCAAACATCAAAAAGCCCGCGACCAGCACGGCAGCCGTCAGGATCAAGGCCATGCCGCCATAACGCAAAGCCCTGCGGATAAAGCCTTTTCGTGCGAATAGGCCGGCCGGCGAATGGGGCCGGTCGCCGTCACGCAACGGTTGATTTGACGTCATCCGATCCATGCTCATTGCCCGTGAATAGCCGGGATTTCCCACAGCGAACAGGCGGCTTTAAGGCAAGTCAACATGTGAGTTTTTGTCAGTCGTCCAGCAGGCCGTCCGTGCGGGCCGGGTCGGACCGGACGAGGTCGATCTCGTAGATCGTTCGCATGACCGTGATGCGCGCCGTCACCGTGGTCAAAAGGGCAATCACGATCATGGTGGCGAAGATGCCGAGATAGCCGCCCCAGCCGATCGTGAAGCTGCCGAAGAGGGCTGTTGCCTGATCACTTTGCGGGGTCGCCAGCGAGCGGCTCTGCCAGAAACTTGCGAGTGCAAAAAAGGCAGCAGCCAGAAAGCCGCCGGTCGCAGCACCTTTCAGGCTGATCTTCAGGAAGTGCTTCTGGAATTCCTGAGCGACGAAGCTGCCCTCGGCGCCGACGAAATGCAGCACTTCGATGATATGGCGATTGCCCGACAACGCGCCTCGCGTGGCAAAAACCACCGTCAGCACCATGGCGGTGAAGACAAGGATCAGCACGCCGGAGCCGATCAGCACTGTCGTGCGGGCCATCTGCACCAAGCGGTCCACCCAGGTGCGGTGGTCGTCCAGAAAGGCCTGGGGAACCTCGTCCTTCAGAAGCGCACGCATGGCCTCGAAATCGGGCGGATTGGTCTCGTCGATGGTAATCACGATCAGCCGCGGGACCGGCAGGTCTTCGAGGTTGAGCCCCGTGCCAAGCCAGGGTTCAAGCAGGCGGGCGGTGGCGCTGTCGTCCATGATCTGGCCGTCGCGGGTGCCGACGAAGGTGAGCGCCAGATCGCGTGCCTTGACGAGGGCGGCTCCCATGTCGAGCCCGTCCTCTGGCTTGATCTGGATGGTGATCTCGCGGGAGATCTGGCTCTGCCAGCCGGCGGCCGTGGCGCGTACCATGGAGACGGCGCCCAGCGTCAGGCAGGCGAGGAAGGCCATGATCGCGATCACCACCATTAGGGCATTGCCCTGAATGTTGGAGGGCGGGAGGATCGGTCCGGTGGGCCGCACCGTCATCTCGACGCGGCGTTTTTTCTGGGCGGGAGGCTGATTTGTGTTCTGGGGGGTCTCATTCATAGATGTCGAGCCGCCCGTCGGTGAGGATCATCCGGCGCGCATCCACCTGGTCCATCAGCGCCAGATCATGGGTGGCAATCACCACCGCCGTGCCAAGGCGGTTCAGTTCCAGGAAGAGGCTCAACAGCCGGCGCGCCATGGGCGGGTCGACATTGCCTGTCGGCTCGTCGGCGAGCAGGATTTCCGGACGGTCGATCAGCGCGCGGGCGATTGCCACACGCTGCTTTTCTCCACCCGAGAGCACCGGTGGCAGGACATTGATGCGCTCGCCAAGGCCCACCCATTTCAAGAGTTCGATGACGTCCTGCCTATAGGTCTGCTCGGCCTTGCCACGCACGCGCAGCGGCAGCGCCACGTTCTCATAGGTGGTGAGATGGTCGAGCAGGCGGAAATCCTGAAAGACGATGCCGACACGTCGGCGCAGCATCGGCAGTTCGCTGCGGGGAATGCTGGTGATGTCGCGACCGAAGCTGCGGATCAATCCGCGCGTCGGCTGCAGCGACATGAAAAGCAGGCGCAGAAGGGTGGTCTTGCCGGCGCCTGACGGTCCGGTCAGAAACTGGAAGGACCCTTTCGGCAGGTCGAAGGTCAGGTCGCGGAGGATCTCCGGTCCCATCCCATAGCGCAGGCCGACATTTTCGAAATGGATCAAAGGGGGCCCAGTCTGACGTGTCCGAGGTCTGGGGCTCGTAAACGATGATCGTCAACGGCCGGTAAACAGGCTCCGGGGACCATGGCTTTCTCAGCCCTCTTTCCGAAGCATTAACCATTTGAATTTACGTCTGGAGAGGATTCGTTTCAACCGCCGACTTTCGGGGTATCCGAATTTGGCTGTGCGAAAGGTCCGAACGAATGAGCGCTTTCCGCCAACAGAAGCAGGCCGCGGCTGCGGACCTCGATCTCCTGCCGCCGGATCGTGCCCGCAGGCGGATCGAGCCGCTTCACCAGCGCATGGCGCCGCGTGACGTCGTCGACGCCCAGTTCGTCACGGTTCGCGACACACCAAAGCCATCTCAGGCATCTGCCGCCCGTTCGCCTGCTGACGCCAGCGCAACGGATTTCAGCGCCTTGGGCCGCGCGCTCATCGATGCCGCAGAGACGCGTCTCCAGCGCCTGTCCGACGTCGCCTTTTCGCTTCTCGTCGCGATCGCCTTTGTGTCGATCTTCTCACTGGCCGGCCAGCTGGTTTTCGGCAGTGGTGAACATCCGGAGATCGCCGCAAAGCCGCTCGACTTCACGCATGTCAATCTGACTGCCCAGGACCGGAACGGCATGCGGGTTCTGCTGCTGAATGCGATCGTCGAAAATCGCAGCGAACGCGAAATCTCGCTTCCCAAGCTTCGCGCCGATCTTCTCATCGATGGTCAGGTCATCGCCAGTACCTATATCGAACCGCCCGTCGACAGCCTTGATGGCGGCGAGAGCCGCGGCATTGTCACCCGGCTCCAGCATCCCGGTGGAAAAATCCCGGAAGTCAGGCTTTCCTTCGAAGAGGCGGGTGCCTAAGGCGCGATCGGTGTGCTAAGGGCCTTGCCTTTCCGGCATCTGCCGGCTCAAGGACCTGAGGTCGACCAGCAAGGAGTTTCCCATGCCCGTAGTTCGCGGAAAGAACATCGAACCGCTCTTTACCGCCGAACAGATCCGGCTGCGCAATCTCGAGCTTGCTCAGGACATCATGAAGGGTCCCTGCGACGACCTCCTGGTCATCTCGGTGCTGAAGGGCTCCTTCATCTTCGCCGCCGACCTCATTCGGGCGTTGCATGATGTGGGCCTTGCGCCGGAAGTCGAATTCATCACCCTGTCCAGCTATGGCACAGGCACTGTCTCGCAGGGCGTCAAGATCATCAAGGACATCGACAGCGATGTGAAGGGGCGCAACGTGCTCCTGATCGACGATATTCTGGAGTCCGGCCGCACCCTGCTTTTCGCCAAGGAACTGATGTATGAGCGTGGCGCCGCAAACGTCACGATCGTCGTTCTTCTCGACAAGAAAGTGAAGCGAAAAGAACAGTTTGAAGCGGATTACGTCGGCTTCGAATGCCCCGACTATTTCGTCGTCGGCTATGGCATGGACGTGGCCTATGCCTTCCGCGAATTGCCCTTCGTTGGCGTTGTCACCGGCGACGCGTAAGCGGTTTCAAAAGGGAACATCTCGCCCTCCTGCGGCAGTGAGCTGTTAACCATCGCGCCGGACGAGGGGTCCGGCGTTTACCACTCGACAAGGAAAGTCTGGTGATTTGCCACCTGCAAGGCACGAAGCACGCAGGAGCATATTTCAACCATGGCGAGAATCCTCATCACCGAAGACGAAGACTCCCTGCGCTCCTTCGTGGCCCGGGCGCTTCGCCTCGACGGGCATGAGACACATGAGGCTGCCGATGGTGCCGAAGGTCTCGAAAAACTGTCCGAAGGCGCGTTCGATCTGCTGCTTTCTGATATCCGCATGCCCGTCATGGACGGCATCGAACTCGCGCATCGCGCCCATTCCGATTTCCCTGACATGAAGATCCTGCTGATGACCGGCTATGCCGAGCAGCGCGAGCGAGCCGACGACCTCTCGGTGAAGATCGTCGATGTCGTCTCCAAGCCCTTCGCGCTCCCCGATATCCGCAAGGCCGTCGCCATGGCGCTGGCTGGCTGAGGTTTTCTGAACATTCTGCCATGGAGCAACGCCCGCTGATGCGGGCGTTCTCGTTGGTGCAGGCCGGTCAGTTTTTCACTGAATATCCAGCAGCCGCTCCAGGTAACGGCGCTCGATCTCGGGGCTCGCGTTTTCACCGAGCTTTTCGCGGATCGCTTCCAGGATCTCGCGGGCGCGCTGGACATCGATCTCGTCGGGAACCTTGACCTGTTCGCCGAAATCGGGGCCGTTCGTGGCGCGTGGACGTCCGAGAGGATCGCGGTCGTCCTGGTTGCCCTGGCCCTGACCCATTTGCGGGCCCTGACCGCCCTGGCCCTGTTGCGCCTGCATCATCTGGTTCATCATGTCGCGGGCCCCCTGGCGCAGGGCCTCCATGGCGCGGCCCTGGCCTTCCACGGCTGGACCGCCCTGACCCTGGCCAAGCGCCTCGCCGGCACCCTGCATTTCCTGCTGCGCCTCGCCGAAGCCCGGACCCGGTTCCATGCCGAGACCCTTCAGGCCTTCCTGCAATTCGCCGAGCTGCCGGCCCAGCTGTTCCTGCTGCTCGCGCAGCTGGCGTAGCGCCTCGCGCAGCTGTTCGGCGGTCATGCCGTCGAGGTTCTGCTGGCCCTGCTCGCCTTGCTGTCCCTGCTGCCCCTGTTGACCCTGCTGCGGCTGTCCTTGTTGCTGCTGACCGTCCGCGCCCTCTTCGCCCTGTTGCGGGTCGCCGCGCTGCATGCGGTCGCGCAGCGCCTGGTCGAGGCGGAAGGTCTCGTCCATCAGCCGCTGCTGCTGCTGCATGATCTCGCCTAGCTTGTCGATCTGGCGGCGGGCCTCGCTGTTCTGCTGCTGCTGGCCCTGCTGTGGACGGCCGGCCTGCAGGTTGTTCATCATGCGCTGCAGTTCGGACAGAAGCTGCTGCGCCTGATCACGGTTGCCCGAGCGGGCCAAGTTCTCCAGCTGGTCGAGCAGGTTGTCGAGATCCTGCTGGCGCAGCATGTTTTCCGCATTCTGTTGCGGTTCACCCTGCTGGTTGGGCATGCGCTCAGCCAGCGCCTGGAGAAATTCCTGCATCGCCGAGCGCAGCTCAGCCATCAGACGCTGGATCTCCTCGTCGCTTGCGCCGTTTTCCAGCGCCTCGGACAACGCCTGCTGGGCGTCGCGCAGACGGCGTTCGGCGAGCGACAGGTCGCCATCCTCGATGCCGAGCGCGATTTCCCAGAGATAGTCGGCCGTGTCCTTCAACTGCTCCTCGCCCTCGGCCATGCCCATGCGGGCACGAGCGCTTTCGATGGCGATGAAGTTGCCCAGATCCGGGATCGTCTCGTCGGGCCGGATGACCAGCGCCTCGTTGAGTTCGATTGCCTTCGGCATCTGCTTTGTGTCGAGCGCAAAGACCTTGCGCTGTTCGGCAACGGCTGCCGCCAGCGGTTCGTTGAAGTTGCGGCCGGGCAGCAGCATCTCGATCGGCTCACTGCGCCCGGTCTGGCCGGCGCCGTCGGTCGCCACCAGCGTGATCTTCACCATCTGGCCAGCCAGCGGATGTTCGGTGATGTTGCGGCTCGCGACCCCCTTGGTGTCGCGGGCATTGTGGCGGGGCAGGTCGAGCTTGTAGTCCGGAAGCGGGTAGAGCGGGGTCGCGCCCGGCTGTTCCTCCAGTGGCACGATCTCGGCATGGGCCTTTTGCAGGCCGTAGTCATCCTTGGCCGTGAAGGCGATTTCGAGCGCGCCGTTGATCGCGCGGCGCGGCACGCCGTCAAAGGCAACTTCCGGCGCCTTGTCGGGCGTCACGCCGATCGTCCAGGTGCGGTCGGCGACGCGGAGCTGGCCTGCTTCATTAAGTTCCAGCTCGTGGGTCCGCGCCACCATCTGGGCATTGGCCGGTGCGGGTGCTGCCACAGGTGCAGGAGCCGGCTTTGTCTCGGCTGTCTCGGAACCGGCAGCCTGCTTTCGCGCGGGATCTTGCTTCTCGGCGACATCAAGGACGGCGCCGTCCGACTGCTTGACGAAGAGAACCTTCTCGTCGGAAACACCGCCGCTGATGCGCACCGTGACCTTGGATTTCTGCGGCACGGTCACGCCAGCTGCATCCTGGGTGGCAAGGCCGGAGAGGAAGACCGGCGGCTGACCGGTATAACCTGGTGGCGTGATCCAGGCGTCGATGCGGATCGCCGGTAGCTCGCTTTCCGGCACGTGCTGGCGGAAGGCATCGGCAATCTGGCCGGCCCCGTTGGAGCCGGAATAGGCAAGTGCGGTGACGAAGAGCAGGGCCGGTACGGCGCGCAGGGCATAGCGGTCATAGCGGGCGATGTCGGGCTGCGGCAGGCCGGCGTCGAGCGCTGCGATGCGCTCGGCCATGCGCCGCTGGTGCTCCTGCCAGAGCGCCCGGGCAAAGGGCGTCTCGGCGGCAATCTGGTCGTCCTGGACCGCCACCGGCTGGTGGGCGAGGCCGTTGCGTTCCTCGAGCAGCCGGTCGGCTTCGGCAATGCTCGGCAGACGAACTTTGAGGAAGGGCAGGAAGGAGGCGACAAAGGCGAAGACCAGGAGGAAGACGATCGCCAGACGCACGAGGTCCGGAACCTCGCGGTAGATGCCGAACCAGGCAAGCGAGACGAAGAGCGCGGCAATGCCGGCGACCGGCAGGAAGAGCGGCAGCAGACGCTCGGCAAACAGCACGGAACGGGCGAGCACACGTTTCAGGCCAACGCGACGCGCCAGCGCCGGATCGTCCTTGAAGGCGCCTTTCCTGTGGCCGGCCGGGCGGGAAGAGCTCATCCGTCTGGTCTCCGAGAGCGCCGCGCGTCAGTCACGGCTGATTGTTCTCGAAGATAGCAGTCTTTGTGGCGAAGACGAGGGCGGCAGAGAAAAGGCGGGAGTTTTTCCCGCCTCATCGCCGAATTGTGAATGGATCAGGCCAGCCAGTCGGGCACGCTGTCGAGCGCGATCAGGTCGTCATAGGTCGGCCGCGGGCGAATCACATGGAACTCGTTGCCGTTCACCAGCACCTCCGGCACCAGCCGGCGGGTGTTGTAGGTGCCGGCCTGCACCGCGCCATAGGCGCCGGCAGAACCGACGGCGATCAGGTCGCCGGGCTTCGGCATCGCCATCTCGCGGTCGAGCGCCAGATAGTCGCCCGTCTCGCAGACGGGACCCACGACATCGGCCTTGATGCGCGGGGCATTCGCCGCCGAAATCACCACCGGCTTGATCTCGTGATAGGCCTCATACAGCGTCGGGCGAATGAGGTCGTTCATCGCGCCGTCGACGATGACGAAGGTCTTGTCGCCGCCGTCCTTCACATAGATGACCTCGGTCACCAGAATGCCGGCATTGCCGACGATCAGGCGGCCGGGTTCGGTGACGATACGGCAGTTGAGCCCCGACAGCTGGTCCTTGACGATCTTCGCATAGGCGTCCGGCTCGGGCGGCGGGTTGTTGTCTTCCTTGTAGGGGATGCCAAGGCCACCGCCGACATCGACGTGATCGATCGTATGGCCGTCGCCGCGCAGCGTCTCGACCAGCTCGCGCAGCAGGCGGAAAGCGTCTTCGAAAGGCTGCAGATCGGTGATCTGGCTGCCGATATGCATGTCGATGCCGGTGACCTCGATGCCTTCCAGGGTCGCAGCGCGCGCGTAAACCGCGCGGGCTCGCTCGAAGGAGATACCGAACTTGTTTTCCTTCTTGCCGGTCGAGATCTTCGCATGGGTCTTGGCGTCCACGTCAGGATTGACGCGGAAGGAGACATGCGCCTTTTTGCCGGCCTTGATGGCGCGCTGGTTTAAGACTTCCAGTTCCGGCTCGCTCTCGACATTGAAGCAGTAGATGCCGGCTTCGAGGGCCAGATCCATCTCGCTCGGCGTCTTGCCGACGCCCGAAAACATGATGCGGTTTGCCGGAATGCCGGCGGCCAGCGCACGCCGCAGTTCGCCTTCCGAGACCACGTCCACGCCGGCGCCGAGGCGTCCCAGCGTCTTCAGCACGGCCTGGTTGGAATTGGCCTTCATCGCATAGCAGACGAGGGCATCGACGCCGTCGAAGGCTTTGGAAAACACCTTGTAATGGCGCTCCAGCGTTGCCGTCGAATAGCAGTAGAAGGGCGTGCCGACGGCACGTGCGATTTCGGGAATGGCCACGCCTTCGGCGTAAAGAACGCCGTCGCGATACTCGAAGTGGTTCACGGGTTAAGCCCTGTCAAAGAAGCGGATCGAGGAGGAAGGGGCTGTCCGGGGTCTTCTGGACCTCGACGCCACGTTTGTTCTGCTGGTCAACCGGCGTGCTCGGCGGATCGAGGTCGCCCTTGCGGCCGCAGGCGGACAGGGCCAGCGATGCGGCCAGCGCAATAGAGAGCGTGAGTGTCGTGCGTTTCAGCGAATTCACCATGACCCGGTCCATGAAGATATTGTTTCACTATCAGTCGGTTCAAGAATTGCCTAGGTCGTGGCGAAAATGGTGATTTCGAGAACCGGAGCGGAGCGTACGTTGGTACGTGAGCACCGGAAGCGCAGAAATCGCCATTTGCAGCCCGGCAAAGACAATTCTTCAACAGACTGAATGGCTGTAGCGAAAAAAGGGGCGCTTGTGCACCCCTGATCTCGTGATGTGTTCCGCAAGTGCGAGTGATCAGTTGCGTGTGGCTGCATAACAGCCTCGCTCAAGAAAAATAGGAATCTTTTCAAGGAGCTCGCCCGTTACTGTATTTTTTTAATTTGTCAAGTGGGTGCTGAATTGCTATCTATTTTTTCGGGAGGAGATTGTTGGAATCATTATTCGGGCCTACGTCCGCCACTCAGCAATCTGAAAATGGAGCCATGACCACATACACACCTCAACACGTCGCAAACTATTTTCTGGATAGAGCAGAGGAGGAGTCTATTCCCATGACTCCATTGAAGCTCTTGAAGTTGGTTTATATCGCGTATGGGTGGAATCTGGCTATTAAGGGAGAGAGGCTCTTTCCAGAGTCGATTCAAGCCTGGCGGCACGGTCCTGTAGTGAAGTCTCTCTACGACGAATTTAAGCACTATCGTAAAGAGCCGATCGCTACGCGATCGACCAACATCGATTTTGACACATGGGAGACTACAACTCCCCGCATACCCTCGGATGATTACGATACAAACCTAATCTTAAGTAAGGTTTGGGCCGGATACCGTCGTTTTCCGGCGTGGGACTTGCGCGAAATGACGCATGAAGAAGATGGCCCATGGCATCGTGTTTACAAAGAGGGATCTCAGAATATCCTTTTGAAGGATGAAGACGTGAGAGAGCATTATACGAAGCGAATTGCGGCTTACCTTGATGCATCCAAGCGAAAATAATGAAGGAAATCTTCTTGATGCTCTAAAGGCGATACCTGATGAGGCCTTAGAGCAGAAAATTGAGAAAAGCGAGGGCGTCAATGGAGCAACTGTTGAGCCAATATATTCCGCTAGAAGAATGCGCTGCTATTCCGTTACCGAGAGTGAGCTACTGCAGATAGGCCTTGCTAATATCGGTATCACTGCATTCTTTTCTCTCGGATCTGCGTTGATTGCCTTCTGGCTTGACATATTCAAAGATACGGTTTTGGCTTCTGAAGTGCCGAAGGAAGCGCAAATCGTTATTTCTTACGTGCAGCCGGTTTTGCTACTCCTTGGTTTATTGTTTTGGGGCTTTGCCGGTATGAGCGTCTATTGGCGGCATTCAATGATCAAGCTCATAAAAGAAGAATCATCCAATCCGTGATGTTCTTAAGTTTCTAGCTTCTCAAGCCGAGTTTAAAATTTGGTCGGGCGGGCTCAACTGCGATTGAGCCCGACGCATTAGATCAGTTGCGGGCCCGCCACCAGGCGATCTGCTTCCTGACTTCGCTCGGTGCCGTGCCGCCGAAGCTCTTGCGGCTGGCGACCGAGGCCTCGACCGTCAGCACGTTGAAAACGTCAGCCGTGATCGCGGCATTGATGCTCTGCAGCTCTTCCAGCGACAGCTCTGAGAGATCGCAGCCCTTCTTCTCGGCCATGGCAACGGCATTGCCGGTTACATGGTGGGCATCACGGAAGGGAAGGCCGGCTTCACGCACCAGCCAGTCGGCAAGGTCGGTCGCTGTCGAGTAACCCGAACCTGCAGCAGCCTTCATCTTGTCCGTGCGGATGGTCATATCGGTCACCATGCCGGTCATGGCGGCAATCGCCAGTTCCAGGCTTTCGGCGGCGTCGAAGACCTGTTCCTTGTCTTCCTGCATGTCCTTGGAATAGGCGAGCGGCAGCCCCTTCATCACGGTCAGAAGTGCGATCAGCGAGCCGTTGATGCGGCCGGTCTTGGCGCGCACCAGTTCTGCCGCGTCCGGGTTCTTCTTCTGCGGCATGATCGAGGAGCCGGTGGAGAAGGCGTCCGACAGGCGGATGAAGCCGAATTGCGGCGTCGACCAGATGACGATTTCTTCCGCCAGCCGCGACAGGTGTACGGCTGAGATCGAGGCGATCGACAGGAATTCCAGCGCGAAGTCGCGGTCGGACACCGTGTCGATCGAGTTGCGGGTCGGTTCGCGGAAGCCGAGGGCCTGTGCCGTCATGTGGCGGTCGATCGGATAGCCGGTGCCGGCGAGTGCCGCCGCCCCGATCGGGCTTTCGTCCAGGTGTTCGATGGCATGGCGCACGCGCTGGCGGTCACGGCCGAACATCTCGACATAGGCCATGCAGTGATGGCCGAAGGTCACCGGCTGGGCCGTCTGGAGATGGGTGAAGCCGGGCATGACGGTGTCGGCATGTTCTTCGGCACGGTCGAGGAAAGCCGCAATCAGGCCGCTGAGCGCCTGTTCCGTCTTCTGCAGCTCTTCCTTCACCCAGAGGCGGAAATCGAGCGCCACCTGGTCGTTGCGCGAGCGGGCGGTGTGCAGGCGGCCGGCGGCAGGTCCAATCAAGTCGGCAAGGCGGGCCTCGACATTCATGTGAATGTCTTCAAGCTTGCGCGAAAAGACGAACTGGCCGCTTTCGATCTCTGACAGGATCGTGTCCAGCCCGTGAAGGATCTTGTCTTTATCTTCGGCCGAGATGATGCCTTGGTGCGCCAGCATGGTCGCATGCGCCTTTGAGCCGCGGATATCCTGGGCGTAAAGCTTCTTGTCGAAACCGATGGAGGCATTTATCTCCTCCATGATGGCCGACGGCCCCGAGGCGAAGCGACCGCCCCACATCTGGTTGGAGGATTTGGTGTCGTTGGTACCCTCGGCCATGGAATGCCCGTCCTGGAGAATGACATGACAGAAAAAAGACGTATCGGTCTTTTCCCCACCAAGCTGGTTGCGATCGCGGCGGTGGCCGGCATCGTCGCCGGCGCGGCTGCGGTATACGTGAGAGAGACCATGTCTGGCAATGCCGTGGAGACCGCAGATGCCGGGCAATGCGCGGGTTCTCTTGCCAAAGCCGAGGCGCTCACGCCTTACCTCAAGGGCGACGTCGCCGCCATGGTGCCGGTCAGCGAGCCGAAGCTCATCCAGGGTCTCACTTTCCAGGACAAGGCGGGCGCTCCGATGACCATGTCCAACTTCGCCGACAAGACGGTGCTGATCAATCTCTGGGCCACCTGGTGCGTGCCCTGCCGGGAAGAGATGCCCGCCCTCAACAATCTGCAGAAGGCGGCGGGCGGCGAGGCCTTCCAAGTGCTCGCCATCAACATCGACACGGGCGATGTCGAAAAGCCGCAGACCTTCCTCGAAGAGACGGGTGTGGATGCGCTCGGCCTCTACCGCGACGCGTCGATGGGTGTCTTCAACCAGCTGAAGCGCGAAGGCCTTGCCTTCGGCCTGCCGGTCACGCTGCTTGTCGACGGCAAGGGTTGCCTCATCGGCAGCATGAACGGCCCGGCTGCCTGGGACGGCGCGGACGCCAAGGCGCTGGTCACGGCTGCTGCGACGCAGTGAGAGGCTGCCGGCGCGATCAGGCGGCCATCGGCAGGATCTTGGCGCTCTGATCCGCCTTGGCAATCAGGTCGTTGGCCGACAAAGGCTTGGCGTAGAGATAGCCCTGACCTTCCCGGATGCCGAGATCCAGCAGCTTGATCCGCTGCTCCTCGGTTTCGATCCCCTCGGCCACGACCTCCATGCCGAACTGCTGGGCAAGCGAGATCAGCGCTTCGACCAGCACGCCCGATTTCCGGTCGAGTGCAACGCCGTCAACGAAGTACTTGTCGATCTTCAGATAATGGGCCTGCAGGGCATGCAGCGACGAGAGCCCGTTGTGGCCTGTCCCTGCATCATCAAGTGCAAGCCGGACGCCTAGATCGACAAGCTCCCGCGATACCCGCAACGCGGCTTCGATGTCGGAGATCGGCTGGCGCTCGGTGATCTCGATGACCATCTGGCTCGGATTGAGGCCCGCTTTTGCGATTTTTTCGGTGAACCGCTCGACAAAACCGGTGTCGAGAAGCTGGTCAGGAGTCACATTGAAGGAACATTTGAGCGTGGCGTTTCGCCTGAGCATGTCGCCTATCTCGGCGCCGGCTCTGTCGAGAAGGGCAAAGGTCAAACTGTCGATCCGGCCGCTGTCTTCGGCCAGCGGAATGAAGACCGCCGGAGATATGTTGCTTCCATCGGGCCTCGTCCAGCGCGCCAGCATCTCGAAGCCGGTCATCTCGCCTGTCGCGAGGCAAAACAGCGGCTGGTAGACGGGATGGATATGGCCCCGGGCCAGCGCTTGATCCAACTCCTGCAGGGGCGTCAGCGGACGCATCAGCCCCCTTGCGCCGAGATAACCGAGCCCCAGCGAAAACAGGCCCGCGATCGCGATGATATCGCTGCCGAAGCCGCTGCCGCGAGACGCGGCAACGTCCTCATCGAGCAACAGCCTGACATGGATCGGGTAGCGTTCGGATGCCATTCCGAACTCACTGTATTCTGCCCCGGGAGCCCCGGCGCCCTCCGGCGCGTAATGCGAGACAACGCGCTGGTCGCTCAGCATCATGTCCATATACGCATGGTCGCGCAGTTCTCCGGGAAGAATGTCGAAGAGAAGACCATCCGTTGCGAGGAAGGCTGCCAGGTTGCCATCCTCGCTGGTCCAGCGGACCATCAGACCCTTCCACTCAGCGGTCTCGATGGGGGCAAGTTCATAGGCCGGATTGATGGCTGGCACGGGCCTCGAGGCGGACAAGGCGCCGCGGAAGATCTCCTCATGGTCGTTGTCCCCCCAGCACACTGCCTTCGCTGAGGCTACGCGGATCTCGCGGATGGAAACGGAACGGAAGGCGATGTCTTCGATCGCCTTGCTGACGGCGGGCGCGCATCCATAAGGACCTTGCGCGCCAAGCTCCCCCATGCTGATGACCGCAAGATCGATCTGGCGCTCCAGCCGGATCACGGCGGCCTGCAGCATATCGTTTAGCTGCTGCCGGTTCGCTTGGGCGATGAAGGAATGGGCGATCAGCCAGAGGCAGCCGGCCACCAGGGCCGCAAGCCCGAGTGACGCTCCGGTCAGTTTCAGTCGATCTCTCATCGTCGTGCTGCCGCCCATAAGCAAAGGCTGACAAACAATCCTTAAGATTGGCTCAAAGCTCAAGCATCACTGGTCTCGAGCTCATCCACAGTCAGGAGAGCAGAGTATCCCTCCGCTTACAGCTCGTAAATGCGCGGACGCAGGATTTCGATGAAGCCTTCATCGCCCTTTACGCGTGTGAAGTCCGGGGAAACGTCGAATTCGACGATCGTGTCCCCCGCCGTCTTCGCCAGCACCCGGCGCGAGCCCGGACGGTCGAGAACCCGCTGGATGGTCGCCGCCACGCCCTTCGCAGGATCGTCGCTCCAGACCACATCCGTCGGGCGGAACAAGAGTTCCGCCGGCCCATCCTTCAGGCCTTCAGCCGAATAGACCATGTTGTCCACCGTTGCCTTGCCGCCCGAAACAGTGGCATTCAGCGCATTGGTGTCGCCGAGGAAGCGCATGACGAAGGCATTGGCCGGGTGGCGGCAGACTTCTTCCGGCGTGCCCTGCTGAACGATCTTGCCCTTGTCGAGGATGACGACGCGGTCTGCGAGGTCGAGGGCCTCTTCCTGGTCGTGGGTGACGAAGAGCGTGGTGATGCCGAGCTCATCGTGGATCGAGCGCAGCCAGCGGCGCAGGTCGCGGCGGACATTGGCGTCGAGAGCGCCGAAGGGTTCGTCGAGCAGCAGCACACGCGGATCGACGGCAAGGGCTCGAGCGAGTGCCACGCGCTGGCGCTGCCCACCGGAGATCTGGCCGGGGAAGCGTTGACCAAGGCCGGAAAGCTGAACGAGGGAGAGCAGTTCCTCGACGCGGCGATCGATGTCGGCGGTCGAGCGCTTCACCTTGGAGACCTGCATGCCGAAGGCGATGTTCTCGGCCACCGTCATATGCGGAAACAGCGCATAATGCTGGAAGACGAAGCCGACGCCGCGATCGCGCACCGGAATGTCGGTCGCGTCTTCGTCACCGAAATGGATATGGCCGCCATCGGCATATTCGAGGCCGGCGACCATGCGCAGGATCGTCGTCTTGCCGGAGCCGGAGGGGCCGAGCAGCGCCACCAGTTCGCCGCTCTTGATGTCGAGCGAGACGCCATGCACGGCGCGGAAGGTTTCGAAGGTCTTGACGACCGTGTCGAGGCGAATGTTCACGAATTCATCTCCGAAGTGTTGCCGGCGAGCGTCGCCGGACGGCTTCTGCGGCCGGCGCCCTGGCGTTCGAGGAAGACCTTGACCACCAGCGTCACGAGCGCCAGCGTCGCGAGCATCGAGGCAGCCGCGAAAGCGCCGACGGCGTTGTAATCCTGGTAGAGCAGTTCGATATGCAGCGGCAGCGTGTTGGTCTGGCCCCTGATATTGCCGGAGACGATCGAGACGGCGCCGAATTCGCCCATGACGCGGGCATTGC
>JARXAK010000169.1 GCA_029865885.1 Rhizobium sp.
CGCGTTCTGGCGCAGGAAGGTCGATTTACCGCCCATGTTGGGGCCGGTGAGCAGCCAGATCGCGCCGGGGCCTTTGGTATCGTTGGGCGAGAGATCGCAATCATTGGCGATGAAGGGGCTGGCCGCCTGACGGCGCAACGCCTGCTCGACGACCGGATGGCGACCGGCAGTGATCGAGAACATTCTCGAATCATCGACCAGCGGGCGGCAGTAACCCTGCTCTTCGGCAAGCGCCGCAAGGCCGGCGGCGACATCGATGACGGCAAGCGCCCGGGCAGCCGCCTTGATCGGCTCGGCAGCGGCAATCACCTGCGCCACCATCTGGTCGAAGGCCGCAAGTTCGAGCGACAGCGCCTGGCCGGCGGCGTTGGCAATCCGGCTTTCGAGGTCGGCGAGCTCCGTGGTGGTGAAGCGCATGGCGTTGGCCATGGTCTGGCGATGGATGAAGCGGGACTTCGCCTCGTCACCCTCGGTCATCGGGCCGGCATTGCCGGCGGTCACCTCGATGAAATAACCGAGCACATTGTTATGCTTGATCTTCAGCGACTTGATGCCGGTTTCCTCGGCATATTGCAGCTGCAGTCCGGCGATCACCCGGCGCGACTGGTCGCGGAGTGCGCGCAGTTCGTCGAGCTCTGATATCGCGCCATCGCGCAGGAAACCGCCGTCGCGCTTCAGGAGCGGCAATTCATCTGACAGCATGGCGGCAAGGCTGGAGCCAAGATCGGCGGGCAAGGCTGCGAGATCGGCAAGTGCTTCGGTGAGCTCCTTCGGCAGGGTCGAGGGATCGAGCAGGCGGCCAACTTCTGCGGAGGCGGCAAGACCGGCGACGATGGCGCCGAGGTCGCGCGGGCCACCGCGATCAAGCGCCAGGCGGGACAGCGCGCGCGGCATGTCTGGCACCCGCTTCAGGGCGTCGCGCAGCCGGTCGACGAGCAGGCCATCGGCCAACAGGAAAGCGATCGAATCCTGCCGCTCCGCAATCGGCTCTGGGTCCGTCAGCGGCGACATCAGGCGCTCCGCCAGCAGACGAGCGCCGCCGCCGGTGACGGTGCGGTCGATCGCCTTCAGGAGCGAACCGTTGCGCTCGCCCGAGAGCGTCTTCACCAGCTCCAGATTGGCGCGGGTTGCCGGGTCGATGAAGAGGGTCGAGGCTGCATTCTGGCGCTCGGGCAGGCCGAGCGGCGGACGCTCGGAAATCTGGGTCTTTTCGACATAGGCAACGGCAGCAGCAGCAGCGGCAACTTCAGCGCGGGAGAAGGCGCCGAAGCCATCCAGTGTTCCGACACCAAAGTAACGCGCGATGCGGCCTTCGGCGCTGGCACTGTCGAAGAGCACGGCGGGCTGGGGCACGACCACACGGCCGAGCACATCGAAGGCTGGCTTCAGCTCCTCGTCGTGGAAGAGCGTATCGGGCACGATCAACTCGCGCGGCTCGATGCGCAGGATATCGGCAAGCAGGCGGGTCTCGGTGGTTTCAGCCAGGCGAAAAATGCCCGTGGAGATATCGATCCAGGCGAGCGCCAGTTGCGGGGCGGAGCCACCCCGGATGCGGGCGAGCGCCATCAGGTAATTCGATTCGAACGGCGAGAGGAGCTTGTCCTCGGTGATCGTGCCCGGCGTGACGAGGCGCACGACGTCGCGCTTCACCACCGACTTCGAGCCACGCTTCTTGGCCTCTGCCGGGTCTTCGATCTGTTCGCAGACGGCGACGCGGAAGCCCAGCGTGATCAGCTTCTGGAGATAATCGTCGGCGGCATGGACCGGCACGCCACACATCGGAATGTCCTGGCCGAGATGCTGGCCACGCTTCGTCAGCGTGATGCCGAGCGCACGCGAGGCATCGACCGCATCTTCGAAGAACAGCTCGTAGAAATCGCCCATGCGATAGAAAAGCAGGCTGCCCGGATTGGCCGCCTTGATCTCGATATACTGCTCCATCATCGGGGTCGCCGTCGCACGGCTCTCCTCCGAGGTCAGCTCGGCGACATTCAGGACATCACTCGGGGTGGCTTGGTATAGCGTCACGGGCTCAATGTTTTCTTGAAAAGGATGCGATGTGACACTAACGACTTAGGACGAAGAAAAACAACCAGGATGGGCCAACCAAGGCTCGCTGCCCACAACAAGGTGAGGGGACGCATGGTAAACGAGAAGACGACCGGCCGGACCAAGGTCTCGGTGACGGAACAGGAAGCGCTGGACTTCCACTCCCAGGGACGGCCGGGCAAGCTGGAGATCACGCCGACCAAGGCCATGGCCACGCAGCGCGACCTGTCGCTCGCCTATTCCCCCGGCGTTGCCGTTCCCGTAAAGGCCATCGCTGCCGATCCGGCGACGGCTTACGACTATACGACACGCGGCAACATGGTGGCCGTCATCTCGAACGGCACGGCGATCCTCGGCCTCGGCAATCTCGGAGCGCTCGCTTCCAAGCCGGTCATGGAAGGCAAGTCCGTCCTCTTCAAGCGCTTTGCCGATGTCGATTCGATCGATCTCGAGGTCGACACTGAAAATGTCGAAGAGTTCATCAACTGCGTGCGCTACCTCGGGCCGTCCTTCGGCGGCATCAATCTCGAGGACATCAAGGCGCCGGACTGCTTCATCATCGAGAGCCGTCTGCGCGAACTGATGGACATTCCGGTTTTCCACGACGACCAGCACGGGACCGCGATCATCGCGGCTGCCGGGTTGATCAACGCGCTGGAACTGACCGGCCGCGACTTCAAGACGACCAAGCTCGTCTGCAATGGTGCGGGGGCTGCGGCCATCGCCTGCATCGAGCTGATCAAGGCCATGGGCTTCAACGGCGAGAACATCATTCTCTGCGACACCAAGGGCGTGATCTATCAGGGCCGCACCGAGGGCATGAACCAGTGGAAATCGGCGCATGCGGTCAAGACCGACCGGCGGACGCTGAAGGAAGCCATGGTCGGGGCCGACGTGGTGTTCGGCCTTTCCCAGAAGGGTGCGCTGTCCTCGGACATGATCGCCTCGATGGCTGACAATCCGATCATCTTCGCCATGGCCAATCCGGACCCGGAAATCACGCCGGAAGAGGTCGCCGAGATCCGTTCGGATGCGATCATGGCGACCGGGCGTTCGGACTATCCGAACCAGGTCAACAATGTTCTGGGCTTTCCTTACATCTTCCGGGGTGCGCTCGACGTGCGCGCCAGCCAGATCAATGATGCGATGAAGATTGCCGCCGTCCGGGCGCTGGCGAGCCTGGCGCGCGAGGACGTACCTGATGATGTGGCGGCGGCCTATCAGGGCGAGCGGCCGCGCTTTGGGCCGCAATACATCATTCCCGTGCCCTTCGACCCGCGCCTCATTTCGGCAATCCCGGTTGCTGTCGCGAAGGCCGCGATGGAGACGGGTGTGGCGCGCAAGGAAATCGAGGATCTCGGCGCCTATGCGCATGAGCTTTCCGCCCGCCGCGACCCGATCGCGGCCGCAACACAGCGGATCTACGAGCATGTGCGCAGCCACCCCAAACGTGTCGTCTTCGCTGAGGGCGAAGAAGAGCAGGTGATGCGCGCGGCGATCTCCTTCGTCAACCAGGGACTGGGGACCGCAATCCTGCTCGGCCGCGACGAACCGCTGAAGGCGACCGCCGAGCGGGCCGGGATCGATCTCGACCGCCCCGGCATCGAGGTGGTCAATGCCCGCATGTCGACCCGCGTCGATGCCTATACCGAATATCTCTATGCCCGGCTGCAGCGGAAGGGCTACCTGCATCGCGATGCGCAGCGGCTGATCAACACCGACCGCAACCACTTTGCCGCCTGCATGGTGGCGCTGGGCGATGCGGATGCCATGGTAACGGGCACGACGCGCAATTATTCGACGGCGCTCGAAGACGTGCGCCGCTGCATCGACACGGCGCCGGGCCACCGGGTGATCGGGGTTTCGCTGGCGCTGGCGCGTGGACGCACGATCGTGGTGGCAGATACCGCCGTGCACGACATGCCGACAGCCGAGGAGCTTGCCGATATCGCCGAAGAGGCAGCCGGAGTTGCCCATCGCCTCGGGCTTGAGCCGCGCGTGGCGCTGCTTGCCTATTCGACCTTCGGGCATCCGACGGGCGAACGTTCAGAGCGGGTGCGCGAGGCGGTGAAGATCCTCGACCGTCGCGGCGTCTCCTTCGAATATGACGGCGAGATGGGTGCGGATATCGCGCTCAACCATCACCGCATGGAGCAGTATCCGTTCTGCCGCCTGTCGGGCACGGCGAATGTGCTGGTCATGCCGGCAATCCATTCGGCGGCGATCTCGACTAAGATGCTGCAGGAACTGGGCGGCTTGACCGTGATGGGGCCGCTGCTCATCGGGCTTGAGAAGTCGGTGCAGATTGCCCAGATGGGCGCGAAAGACAGCGACATTGTCAACATGGCGGCGATTGCAGCCTATAACGCGGCGGTCTGATTCAAGCCTGTGCGCCTCAAGCGAAAACCGGGGCGGCTTTTGCGAGCCGCTCCATATCCTCGTCCAGCTCCCGCTTCAGCCAGCGCTTGAACTTCTCCACCTTGTCGGATCTGCGCGCATTCTCTGATGTCACGAAGTAGTGGCCGAGACCGGTCTTTACCGCCGGACCGAAGGGCGCGACGAGCTGGCCGTGCTGCAATTGGTGGGATGCGATCGTCTGCCAGGCGAGCATCACCCCCTGCCCCGCTATCGTCGCATCGAGGCAGAGCGAGGCCTCACTGAAGATGTGGCGGGCCTTGATCTCCGCACCCTCGAGACCCACCGCAGAAAGCCAGACATCCCAGGTGAACATGGCACGCCCGTCGATGACCTTCGGCAGGTCGAGAATGTCTGCCGGCTTTTCAAGCGATGCTGCCATGGCCGGCGTGCAGAGCGGCGCGACACGCTGCTCGAGGATCAGCTCGGCCTTGAAACCCGGCCAGTGGCCGCGCCCCACACGTATCCGGAGATCGACATCCGTCTGGCTGGCATCAGTCAGGCGATCATTGGCGTCGATGCGCAGGCCAATCTCAGGAAACCGCTCGGAGAAGGCGGAGATGCGGTGGACGAGCCAGCGGGCGGCGAAGACCGGGGCGACGGAGATGGTCAACACACTATCATCGCTGCGCTTTGCAAGGTCCACGGCACCCGACAGATGGCGGAAACCATCCGACAGGCGTGTCAGCACATCAACAGCTGTCTCGACCGGGACCATGCCGCGACTGGTGCGCTCGAAAAGCGGACGACCGAGTTGCTGCTCGGTCTTGATCACCTGCTGGCTGACGGCGCCGATGGAAACGCCAAGCTCGTCTGCAGCGGCCTGGAGCGAGCCGAGGCGGGCGACGGCTTCGACGGCGCGCAGGCCGTTCAGATGTACCTGATTGAGGTTTTTCATACAGGAAAGCTATAGTCGGCCAGGACAAAACTCAATTGAATTTCGCCGCTTGAAAGCCGAAAAACAAGCATCTCGGAACCGATCGCGCCGGTCACACGGCGCATGGAGGGGCTGCCATGTTCAAGCTTTCCTGGAGGAAAATTCGCGAGGCGCTGGGCTGCAACGAGCCGGACTGGCGGCATGATCCGTCAGGGCATCCGGCGCTGATGGCGATGAGTGCCCGGGAACTGGCTGACCTGCCGATGGTGCCAGAAGTGCCGATGCGGGCGAAGAAGGTCGAGGTGGCAGCGCTTGATTGTCGGCAGGACGTCGGCGGGGAAAGACCCGCCGGATGTGTGGCTTGACGGTGACCGGCAGGAGTTGAGAACTTCGTGGTTCGGCTTCGCCGCCCCTCATCTCCCTGCCGGGATCGCCTCCGCGCCGGGACCCATCTCGGCGCGCAGGGAAAGATCAGCTGGCGCTGGCGAAGCGGCCGGCGTCGGCGCCGTAATAGTTGACGTAGCGACCGGAGATGCTGGAGATCGGCAGGATGATCAGCACATCGGTCGTATTGAACGCGTGGTCGACGACCGCGCCATTGCCGACCATGGCGCCGAGGCGGAGATAACCCTTGATCAGCGGCGGCATGGCAAACAGCGCGCGGCGGGCATTCACGGCTTCCGAGGGCATAAGGTCCATCTCGCGGTAGAGATGTGGCAGCGCGTCGACCGCCCAGTCACCCTTGGCGACCGCATTCTGATGCAGGAAAGAGAGCGCCAGCGCATGCTCTTCCGGCTGGGTGCCGGGGAAGGAACCGCAGCCGAACATGGCATCGATACGATGCTGGAGCGCATAGGCCCAGCAGCCCTGCCAGAGCAGTTCGACCGTGCGCTTGGTGCGGTATTGCGGCAGCACGCAGGAGCGGCCGAGCTCCATGAAGCGCTTTTGCGGATGACGGGCGACGAGATCGCCGACGCGGAATTCGGAGCCGGAATAGAAGCCGCCATGGGCCATGGCCTCTTCATGGCGCAGAATGCGATAGGTGCCGACGATTTGATCTTCTGCGTCGCCATCGATCGACCGATCGAGCACAAGCAGATGGTCGCAGACGCTATCCCAACTGTCGACCTCACGACCGCGACGCGCGTCGTCGGCCGACACCTGCGCCTTCATCTCCTCGACAAAGACACGATAGCGCACGGCCTGGGCGGCGTCGATTTCGCGTTCGGTGCGGGCAAGGCGTGTCTCAAGGCTGCCAATGCGGCCCAGAAGATCACGCGTGGAAGAGAGCCCAAGAGGCAGTGCAGCCGGGCTTTCCAGGTGTAGGTCTCGTTCGATCAGTTCCACGCTCATCGGATCTATCCAGCGTTGAAGTCACGGGCCTTAAAACACGAGACTGCTACAGGAAAGTGACAAAACTTCGGAAGCCTCAGCCGCCCCTCAGGCCTCCGGCGGCTTCGGCTTGCGGTGCTGGATGATCTCGTCGATGACGATGCAGATCGCCCCGATCGTGATGAAGCTGTCAGCCAGATTGAAGACCGCGAAGGACCAGGTGTCCGTGTAGAACAGGATGTAATCGACCACATAGCCATAGGTGAAGCGGTCGATGATATTGCCGAGCGCGCCAGCGATGATCATCGCAAAGCCGAGATGGGCGAAATGCTGCTCCGGACCGGTCTTGCGCCACAGCCACAGGACGAAACCGACAATGACGAGGCGCAGGCCGATGATGAACCAGCTGTCGAGATGCGACAGCATGGAGAAGGCGACGCCGAGATTATGGGTGCGGTAGAGCGCCCAGAACGGCAGAACCGGGATCAGCTCATGCATGGGCAGATAGATTTCTACCGCGTATTTGATCACCTGATCGAGGATCAGGGCGATGGCGATGAAGGTCAGAACCGGACCGGGCCGGTTGAAGGCGGCAAGCATGGTCACTTGGCTCCGTCGAGGGCGAGCAGGTGGCGGCGGACCTCGAAGAGCATCACGCCGGTGGCGACTGCGAGGTTCAGGCTATCGGCCATGCCGACCTGGGGAATGCGGGCGAGCTTGTCAGCGGCCTCAGCCAACTCATCCGGAAGGCCGGATTGTTCGTTGCCCATCATCAGGATGACCGGCTTCGACTTGTAATCGATCGTGCGATAGTCGACGGCGCCGGCGAGATGCGTGGCGACGAGGCGGGCATCCACCGACTTCTTCCACTTGAGGAAATCAGCGGGCGTGGTCTTCACCAGCGGCAGGGCGAACATCGAGCCCATGGTGGCGCGCACGGTTTCCATCGAGAAGGGATCGGTGCAATCGCCAACAAGGATGACGCCTGCGGCACCGGCGGCATCAGCGGTGCGAATGATGGTGCCGAGATTGCCGGGATCACGGACGCGGTCGAGAGCGATCCAGGTTTCCGAGCCCTTGGGATTGATATCCTTGAGCGGCGTCCAGCGCTGTTCGAAGACGGCGGCGACCATTTGCGGATTGTCGCGCCGCGTGATCGAGGACCTGACCTTTTCGCTCACTTCCAGCACAAGGCCGCCGGCGGCGACCGTGCGGGCAGCGACCTTTTCGACCAGCGGCTTGCCCTTGCCGGCCTTGGCATAGACGAGGGTGCGGATGGTCCAGCCGCGATCGAGCGCATCGATCACCAGCTTCAAGCCTTCGGCGAGGAAGGTGCGGCTTTCGTCGCGGCTCTTCTTCTGCGAGAGGGCCTTGATGTCCTTGATGATGGGATTGGCGAGGCTGGTGACTTCCTTGACCTGGCCGACGCGGCGCGGGCCCTCGTTTCGATAGTCGTCGGTCATTTCGGCACCCAGCGGCTGAAGAGAGAGGTGGAAAGCGCCCGACCCGGCGTCTTGCCGTCGAGGCCGGCTTCGCGGATGACGAGTTCGCCCGACTCGACGAGGCCGCCCTTGCCGCGCATGGTCTCGCGCATCAGTTCGTGGATCGAATAGAAGCTTGCACGGATCGAATAGGCGGTCAGAACAAGCCCGACGGCCTTGGGCGCCAGCAGTTCGCGGCAGATATCGAGCATCAGCGGCAGGTGATCGAAGAGCTGCCAGACTTCGCCATTGGGACCACGGCCAAATTTCGGCGGGTCGGTCAAGATGATATCGTAGCGATGGCCGCGACGCTCCTCGCGCAGGATGAACTTCATCGCGTCTTCGCAGATCCAGCGGATCGGCGCCTTGTCCAGGCGGCTGAGCGACTGGTTCTCGCGGGCCCAGCCGATCGCCTTCTTGGAGGCATCGACATGGGTGACTTCGGCGCCGGCAGCGGCAGCCACCAGCGAGGCGACGCCTGTATAGCCGAAGAGATTCAGGACCTTGAGCGGCCGGTCGGCTGCCTCGATCTTCTGTTTCATCCAGCTCCAGTGGGCGATCTGCTCAGGGAAGACGCCGACATGGCGGAAGGCGGTGAAGCGGCCATGGAAATCAACGCCGAGAAGAGAGAGCGGCCAGGTTTCGCCGAGCGCCTCGCGCTGGAAGCGCCAGCGGCCCATGCCGTCTTCGTCGGTATCGCCTGTGAATACGGCATCGGCCTTGTCCCAGACATGGGTTGGCTGCGCTTTCGGCCATAGGGCCTGGGCTTCGGGGCGAACGATGCGATACGGGCCGTATTGCTCGAGCTTCAACCCATCGCCGCTGTCGATCAGGTGAAAATCACCGGCGCCCGTGGATTCGAGGATCAGCGGCACGCGCTCAGTCGGGCGGTCGCCGGTGCGGACCGTCAGGGCGCGGGCGGGTTCTGCCGCGGTCTCGGATGATTGCGGCTGGGGCTTCGCCTTCGCGGCCTCGGCCTCGCGGCGCTGCGGGCGGGCCTGACGCTCGTCCCCGCCCTTCGACGGGTGCGGGTTTGCCGATCCGGGCCGTGTGTCGCCACTGGCTTTCGCCTTCGCTCCCGGAAATGGCTTCGCGCCGGGGCGACGTTCCTTGTTCTTCACGTCAATGTTCCGTGGGTCGTGTTCGTCTGGGCCTGCCCTTAGCATTGCCGGCCCGGCACGAAAAGGAAATTTGCCGCGAGGACGCCGTGCCCCGCCTTAACTGTTACTTGGCACCGAGTTGGGGAAGGGTGGAGCCGGCAATCTGCTCGGCACGCGTCTTTTGACGATCGGCCTCGGCCTGCCACTGCTGCGCCATGCGCGACTGATTGCGGGCCTTCTTGCGGTGTTTGCCCTGGCTGAACCAGGTGACCAGGGCGCCGAGGAGCACACCGAGCATCACGGCCAGGATGAGGAAGACGAAGAAGGGCGCCGACAGCGAAAGCGCCTGGTCGGCAGGATTGAAGGGATTGAGCGCAAGGCTCACAGGCGCACGGTTGGCGACGGCCAGAACGATGAGCAGCACGCCAAGGGGCAAGAACACCACGAGGCTCACGACTTTCCGGATCATCTGGAGAACTCCCTGTTCAGTCCGAGGTGACTGCATCACCTCTTTGGGCTCAAGTTAAGGACAGGGGCGAAATTTTCAACGCGAAAAGCGCTTATTCGTCGTCCTCGTCCCCCATGCCGGGGTTCAGGCGCTCGCGCAGTTCCTTGCCGGTCTTGAAAAAGGGAACCCACTTCTCCTCGACGAAGACGGTTTCTCCGGTGCGCGGATTGCGACCCGAGCGCGAGGGGCGGTTCTTGACGGAGAAGGCGCCGAAGCCGCGAAGTTCGACGCGATTACCGCCTGCCAGCGCATCGGTGATTTCATCCAGCACCGCATTCACAATGTTTTCGACATCGCGATGGTAGAGATGCGGATTACGGGCCGCGACGATCTGCACCAATTCCGACTTTATCACGCGGACCCCCTGCATTTTCTATTGTGACATTGAGCGCCGACAAGGTTGCCAAAGCGAAAAAGCTCAGTCAAGGAACAACTTAACCATAAATTGCCGTCTTTGCGAGAGATATGACAGGCGTCACACGCTAAATCGTGAACGGGGCGGCCTCATTTTCTTCCTGTGGCCGCCGCATCCATCGATGTGGCATGTTTCTTGTAATACGCTCGCCACAATCCATATTGGCAATGCTCAATGGACATGCGAAACGATGATGAAGGCGGACTGGCTCTGGCCCACCGCTGCGATGAACGGATTATGAGGAATGCTGCAAGCAACACACGAGAGCGTGCCGACGCCAGGGCGCAGATCCGAGGCCGATGCCTATCGGCGTGCGGTCAGCCATTCCCGGCGCGTTCGGCGCCTGCGCGTGCTGCTGCCCGTCGCGGCCTTGATCGTCACCCTGGCCTTCGTCGCGGTGTCCTTCGTCCGCAGCCTGATGCCTGACGAATTGCAGATCGAGTCCGCCAAGATCGAAAACGGCAAGGTCGTCATGGAAAAGCCCGCAATAGCCGGCCGCAATGCAGACGGCGTGCGCTATTCGATGCGTGCCGAGCGGGCGCTGCAGGACATCAAGAACCCCAACATGATCACGCTTGAGACCATTGCGGCGGCGGTGCCGGTCAATGACAAGGTGATCGCCCGCGTCGTGGCCACCAGCGGCATCTTTGACCGCGGCGCCAACTTCCTGACGCTCGACAAACCGTTCACGCTCAACCTCAGCAGCGGCATCGACGCCCAGTTCGATTCGGCCCGCCTTGATATCGCCGGCGGCACGATGAAGACCGAAGATCCGGTGGCGATCCAGACCAAAGGCGCGTCGATTGTTGCGAACTCGCTCGAGATGAAGGATAAGGGGCGAACCATGATATTCGCGGGCAGCGTGAAGTTGAACATCGAGCCGTCCGCCATTCGCAGCAATCCGTCCACGGAAGCCGTCCAGCCATGATTTATCGCTCCTTCGCCCAGATCTCCCTCGCTGGCTTCCTCGTCGTTTCGGGAAGTCTGCTGCCCGCCATGGTTTCGGCGCAGACGACCAACAGCCAGATGAACGGGCTGAAGCTGTCGAATGACCAGCCGATCCAGATCGAAAGCGACCAGCTCGAAATTCGCGAGCAGGAGAAGAAGGCATTCTTCACTGGCAATGTGAAGGTGGTGCAGGGCACGACGACGCTGCAGGCCGGGACCATGGTCGTCCATTATCGCGGCGAAGGCCAGACGGTAACCCAGGGCAATGCCGACATCGAAAAGATCGATGTGGCAGAAAAGGTGTTCCTGTCATCCGGAACGCAGCAGGCGACAGCCGATACGGGTTACTTCGACATGACCAGGCAGCTCTTCGTGCTTGAAGGCGAACGCGTCGTGCTGTCCGAGGGCCAGAACGTTTTCGTCGGCTGCAAGTTGACCGTGCAGATGAATTCGGGTGAGGCCAAGCTCGACAGCTGTGGCCGTCGCGTCCAGATTCAGCTCGACCCCAAGTCCAAGCAGAGCAACTGACGGATCCGCGTGAACGTGCAAATCCCCTTCCTCTCCAGGACAAAGCAGCCCAAGAAGGCCGCGACCCCAGCCGGCCTTCCGGGCGAAAAGTCACGCTATGAAGGCACGCTGATCGCCCATGGACTGACGAAGACCTATAATTCCCGTCGCGTCGTCAACGGCGCTTCGCTCGTGGTGCGTCGCGGCGAGGCCGTGGGCCTGCTCGGCCCGAATGGTGCCGGCAAGACGACCTGTTTCTACATGATCACGGGCCTGGTCCCGGTCGATGCCGGAACGATCTCGATCAATGGCAACGACGTCACCTCCATGCCGATGTATCGCCGCGCCCGTCTCGGCGTCGGCTACCTGCCACAGGAAGCATCGATCTTCCGCGGCCTCACCGTCGAGGAAAACATCCGCGCCGTGCTTGAAGTGCATGTGTCAGACAAGCGCAAGCGCGAGGCGAAGCTCGACGAACTGCTGGCAGAATTCCACATCGAGAAGCTGCGCAAGTCGCCCGCCGTGGCGCTTTCGGGCGGTGAACGTCGGCGCCTCGAAATCGCGCGTGCGCTTGCGACCGATCCGACCTTCATGCTGCTCGACGAGCCCTTTGCCGGGGTGGACCCGATCTCGGTCTCCGACATCCAGAATCTCGTCCGGCATCTGACTGCGCGCGGCATCGGCGTTCTGATCACCGACCACAATGTGCGCGAAACGCTTGGTCTGATCGACCGGGCCTATATCATCCATGCAGGTGAGGTGCTCACCCATGGCCGCGCCAATGACATCGTCAACAATGCCGATGTCCGTCGCCTCTATCTTGGCGACAAGTTCAGCCTCTGACGCCTGGACGAAGAAAACGACTCCACGCGCCCCGCTGCGGCTTGACCAAAGTAAAATAAAAAGCAATTTTTGGGCCAAGTGGATTTTCCCGCCTCGCAAGGCGGGATTGCGGGGGAATGTAGGGGAGTCGAACGTCCGCCATGGCCTTATCCGCCAACCTATTCCTGCGACAAAGCCAGTCCCTGGTGATGACTCCCCAGCTGATGCAGTCGATTCAGCTGTTGCAGATGACTCATCTGGAACTGATGCAGTTCATCGCGCAGGAAGTGGAGCGCAACCCGCTGCTCGAAATGGCAGCAGATGACGCAGATTTGAGCGGCGACCCGCCCGACAATGCCGACCGTCACAGCAACAATGCCCAGGACAGCCATGCCGGATCCGATGATCTGGCGGCAGCTCCTTCGCTCGACAGCGACTGGTACGAGAATGGCGCCAGCGAACGACTGAACGATCGACTGGACACGAACTTCGATTCCGCCTTTGCGGATGAGGGGACAGCACAGCGTCCCGATGCGCCGGAGTTGCTGGGGCAATGGAAATCGATGCCCGGACAATCCGGCGAGGGAAGCGAGGGCTATGACCTCGATGACTTCGTCGCAGGTCAGGTCAGCCTCAGGGACCACCTGAACCAACAGATTCCCTTCGCGTTGACCTCCGCCTCCGATCAGTTGCTCGCCTCCGTGCTGGTCGATCATCTCGACGAAGCGGGTTATCTGCGCGCCGATCTCGATGACATCGCAGAACGCCTCGCGCTTGCCCCTGCGCATATCGAAGAGGTCGTGCAGACCCTGCAGACCCTGGAACCATCAGGGGTCTTCGCGCGCAGTCTGAGCGAATGCCTGGCGATCCAGCTTCGCCAGCGGGACCGCTACGACCCGGCCATGGCAGGCCTCGTCAACAATCTCGAACTGCTGGCCAAGCGCGACTTCGCAACGCTGAAAAAGATCTGCGGCGTTGACGAGGAAGACCTTGTCGACATGCTGTCCGAGATCCGCAAGCTCAATCCGAAGCCGGGCAGCAGCTTCGAGCATTCCGTCAGTGAATCCGTCACGCCCGACATCGTCGTGCGCCCAGACGGGCTCGGTGGCTGGCGTGTAGAGCTCAATCCGGATGCGCTTCCGCGCGTGCTCGTCAACCACAGCTACATGGCCGCCGTCGGACGGCAGGGTGCGACCAAGGACGCGCCGGACCAGGCCTTCATGTCGGAATGCCTGCAGAATGCCAATTGGCTGACCCGCAGCCTCGACCAGCGGGCGCGCACGATCACCAAGGTGGCTGCGGAAATCGTGCGCCAGCAGTCGGCCTTCCTCGATCACGGTGTCGACCACCTGCGGCCGCTCAATCTGAAGACGGTGGCGGATGCCATCAAGATGCACGAATCGACCGTCAGCCGCGTGACGACCAACAAATACATGCTCACACCCCGCGGACTGTTCGAGCTGAAATATTTCTTCAGCGTTTCGATCGCCTCGGCCGAAGGCGGCGATAGCCATTCGGCGGAAGCCGTGCGCCACAGGATCCGCGCGCTGATCGAGAAGGAAAGCCCTGAAACGGTTCTCTCCGACGACGATATCGTCGACCAGCTGAAATCATCAGGCGTCGATCTCGCCCGGCGCACCGTGGCGAAATATCGGGAGGCGATGAACATCCCCTCCTCCGTTCAGAGACGCCGGGAAAAGCGGGCGATGGCCAAGGTTTCCGCCGTCTGACGGGCGCCATTTCGCCGCAAAGATTAACAGGAGATTGACTCTCACCCCCAAGGCGGCTAGAAGCGCGCCGCAATCGACAGCGCGCACTGTTGACCCAGGGAACGAACCCTTTACTTACGCCCGACAAACGAAGGCAGAGACTGACCGAACCGCTCGAAAAGCTTGGACGCGGGCGTCGCTTGGCGTAAAATGGATACGCAACCAATCATAAGAAGGGAAACTCCATGAGTGTGCGTGTATCCGGCAAGCAGATGGAAATCGGTGAATCGTTCCGGCAGCGGATCGAGGATCGGATCCGTGATGCGGTTACCAAATACTTTGACGGAGGGTATTCCGGGCAAGTGGTCGTCACGAAGTCGCAGTCGCGCTTCTCGGCTGATTGCCTGGTGCATCTCGACGCCGGCGCGAACCTGCATGCCGCAGGCGAGGCCAATGATCCGCAAGTGGCCTTCGACACCGCCTTCGAGCGCGTCGAGAAGCGCCTGCGCCGTTACAAGCGCAAGCTGAAGGATCATCATGCGGGGGAAGCACAGAACCCGTCGATCGAGGTGGCCTACACGGTCATGGATTCCGGCGACGAGGATCACGAAGAACTGCCGGAAGACTACGCACCGACGATCGTTGCCGAAAGCACGAAGAAACTTCGGACCATGTCGGTGGCTTCGGCCGTTATGGCTCTCGACATGACGGACGAACCGGTTCTTCTGTTTAGAAGCCCGGGAAAAGAACAATTGAATATCGTTTATCGTCGCAATGACGGTAATATCGGGTGGATCGATTCCGCCAACATCAAAGGCTGACGGTTGACTTGGGCGGCCACCGACAGGCGGTCGCCCAATATTCGGCCCGAGGCATGAAGGACATTGATATGGCATTGGCAGATTTGCTGCAGCAGGATGCTGTCGTACCGGCCCTCCGGGTGAACTCCAAGAAGCAGCTGCTTCAGGAACTTGCGGCCAAAGCCTCCAAGCTCACCGACATTCCGGAACGGGAAATCTTCGACGTGATCCTGCAGCGCGAGCGCCTCGGCTCGACGGGCGTGGGCAACGGCATCGCGATCCCGCATGGCAAGCTGAACAAGATCAGCAAGATCACCGGCGTCTTCGCGCGGCTTGAGACCCCTGTCGACTTCGAGGCGCTTGATGACCAGCCGGTGGACCTGGTGTTCCTGCTGCTTGCCCCTGAAGGGGCAGGTGCGGATCATCTGAAGGCCCTGTCGCGGATCGCCCGCGTCCTGCGCGACCATGATCTCGTGGCAAAGCTGCGCGCGACCGAGTCGGCTTCGGCGATTTACACCTTCCTCAACGAGGAACAGGCGTCGAACGCCGCCTGACCGCGCATAGATCAAGACAAAGCCAAGAAAAAAGCGCCCCGAAAGGCGCTTTTTTTATTCGCGGATTTTGCGGTCGATCACGCCTTGGCCGCATCTTCCGCTGCGGTTTCGGTCTTCGGACCACCCTTGGCAACACCGACCATGGCCGGGCGCAGCACGCGTTCGCCGATCGCGTACCCTGCCTGAACGACCTGGACGACCGTGTTGTTCGGCACGTTCGGGTTCGGAACCTCGAACATCGCCTGGTGGAAATTCGGATCGAACTTCTGGCCTTCCGCATCGATCTTGCGCACACCATGGCGCTCCAGGGTCGACAGCATGCCGCGCTCGGTCATTTCCACGCCTTCGATCAATGCCGTCATCGTGGCATCGGCAGCAGTACGTGCGTCTTCCGGCAGGGTCTCGATCGCGCGGCGCAGATTGTCCGACACCGACAGCATGTCGCGGGCAAAGCCCGTCACGGCATAGGACTTGGCGTCCTTGACTTCGCGGTCGGTGCGGCGGCGAAGATTGTCCATTTCGGCGGCAAGCCGCAGGAAGCGGTCGCGCAGGTCAGCGTTTTCGGCCTTCAACGCGTCGATGGGATCAACCTCCTGCGCGGCCGCAGCCTCGCTTTCGTTCGCAACCTGCCCTTCGGTGGTCGCGGTTGCTTCTGCGTCAATGGCTGCCGCGTCAGGTCCGTTCTTGTTGGTTTCTTCGGTCATGACGTTCTCCGGATGATGTCTCGTTTTCGAAACTCACGGTTTCGAATGCGTGCCCGATATCAGGGTTTGACGAGAAAAAATCAAGGGTTTGTGGGGAAATTGGCTAGCGCGTGCCGCGCGAAAGCTTGGCCATCAGCTGCGCGGTGTAATCAACCATTGGAACGATGCGCGAGTAATTGAGGCGTGTCGGGCCGATCACGCCGACAGCGCCGACGATCCGGTCTTCGCCATCGCGATAGGGCGCCACGATCAGGGACGAACCGGAGAGCGAGAAGAGCTTGTTCTCAGACCCGATGAAGATGCGCACACCCGGGCCGCTTTCGGCGAGATCGAGGATTTCGATCAGGCTCTCCTTGCGTTCCAGATCATCGAACAGCAGGCGCAGGCGATCGATGTCGTCCGACCCGGCCAGCCCCTCCAGGAGATTGGCCCTGCCCCGCACGATCAGCCGCGCCGGCTGTTTTTCCGCAACCTCACCGGACCAAACGGCAAGCCCGCGCTCGACCAGATCCTGAGACAGCGTATCGAGCTCGCTCGCAACCTGGGTCTTCAGGCTTTCGATCTGGCCGCGCAGTTCGCGCAGCGTCTGGCCCGTCAGATTGGCATTGAGAAAATTGGCGGCTTCCGTGAGTTGGGAGGCGGTGACGCCGGCCGGCAGATCGATGATGCGGTTTTCAATCTGGTTGTTTTCGCCGACGAGCACCGCAAGCGCCTTTGTCGGCTCCAGGCGAATGAACTCGACATGCTTGAGGATAGGGTCGTTCTTGGCCGAAATCACCAAGCCTGCGCCGCGCGACAGTCCGGAGAGCATGCGGCTCGCCTCGGTCAGCATGGCTTCCATCGGCTGGTCGGCACTGGTCGGGCGGATCTGCCGTTCGATTTCGTCGCGCTCGCCCTCAGAGAGGTCGCCGACCTGCATGAAGGCATCGACGAAGAAGCGAAGGCCGGCCTGGGTGGGCAGGCGCCCGGCGCTGATATGGGGCGCATAAATGAGCCCCAGCGCCTCGAGATCGCTCATCACATTGCGCACCGAGGCCGGCGACAGCGACATCGGCAGCAGGCGCGAGAGATTACGGGAACCGAGCGGATCGCCGGAATCGAGGTAGGTTTCCACGATGCGACGAAACACCTCCCGGGAGCGGTCGTCCAGGGATGCGGAAACGTCTGCGATTGTTGTCTTCAGTGATGCCATTGGCGGAGCGGACAGGATCTCAGATGTTTCATGCTGCAAATATAGTCACTGGTTACGGGATGACCAAGGGTTAATTCAACCCTGCTTCGCCTCGCGGCGCTGCGGCATGGTTTTTCTTTGCAAATGGACGGCTCCCTCCTTAGAAGGCAACAGACAACTCAGGAGATTGCAATGCGGCCATCCGGCAGAAAAACCGACCAAATGCGCAAGGTTTCGTTCGAGCGCAATTTTTCCAAGCATGCGGAAGGCTCCTGCCTGGTGAAGTTCGGCGATACGCATGTGCTCTGCACCGCAAGCCTTGAAGACAAGACGCCGCCATGGCTGCGCAATTCCGGCAAGGGCTGGGTGACGGCGGAATACGGCATGCTGCCGCGTGCCACCGGCGACCGCATGAAACGCGAGGCCTCCTCGGGCAAGCAGAGCGGCCGCACCCAGGAAATTCAGCGGCTGATCGGCCGTTCGCTTCGGGCCATCGTCGATCTCGAAGCGCTCGGCGAACGGCAGATCTCGATCGACTGCGACGTCATCCAGGCGGATGGCGGAACGCGCACGGCTGCCATCACGGGTGCCTGGATTGCCCTGCATGACTGCCTGAAATGGATGGAAGCCCGCAACATGATCAAGGTCGAGAAGGTCCTCAAGGACCATATCGCTGCCGTCTCCTGCGGGATTTTCGCAAGCCAGCCGGTGATCGACCTCGACTATCTCGAAGACTCGGCTGCCGAAACGGATGCGAATTTCGTCATGACCGGTACCGGCGGCATCGTCGAGATCCAGGGAACGGCGGAAGGCAAGCCCTTCAGCCAGGAGGAATTCCTGACGCTGCTCGGCCTTGCCCGCAACGGCATCGACGAACTGGTTGTCCTGCAGAAACAGGCGATCGGCTGAGGCGATCGGCAAAAGAGGCCTCAGATGCGCACACTCGACACCCGCACCATCGTCGTTGCCAGCCACAATGCCGGCAAGATCGCCGAGATCGCCGATTTGATCGGCCCCTTCGGCTTTTCGGCGAAGTCCGCCAAGGACCTCAACTTCGTTGAGCCCGATGAAACCGGGACGACCTTTGAAGAGAACGCCGCAATCAAGGCGCTCGCTTCGGCGAAGGCGTCCGGGCTGCCGGCCCTTTCAGACGACAGCGGCCTCGTCATCGACGCACTCGACGGCGCGCCCGGCGTTTATACGGCGAACTGGGCCGAGCGCGAGGATGGCAGCCGCGACTTTCCGATGGCTATGGAGAAAGTGGAGACCGCGCTCAAGGAACGCGGGGCAACCGAGCCATCGCAGCGGACCTGTCGCTTCGTCAGCGTGCTCTGCCTCGCCTGGCCGGATGGTCACACCGAATTCTTCCGCGGCGAGGTCGAGGGCGTGATTGCCTGGCCGCCGCGTGGGTCTGCTGGCTTCGGCTACGACCCGATCTTTCAGCCTGAAGGCCATGAGCGCACCTTTGGCGAGATGACGGCAGACGAGAAGCATGGCTGGAAGCCGGGTGATGCGGCAGCCCTGTCGCACCGGGCGCGGGCCTTCAAGCTCTTCGTCGAAACCTGCCTGGAGGCCTGAGGCTTTGACCGACCGGCCCTTCACGCTTCTGCCCGACACCGGCGAACCCGGCTTCGGGGTCTATGTGCATTGGCCCTTCTGCGCGGCCAAGTGTCCTTACTGTGACTTCAACAGCCATGTGCGTCACCAGCCCGTCGACCAAGCGCGCTTCGTTTCGGCCTTCCTCGCCGAACTCAAGGCCGTGCGCGCGCTATCCGGCCCGAAGACGGTCACCAGCGTCTTCATGGGCGGCGGCACGCCCTCGCTGATGGAGCCCTCGACGGTCGGTGCGATCCTCGACGGGATCGCGGCCAACTGGCACATGCCCGACGGTATCGAGATCACCATGGAGGCGAACCCGTCCAGCGTCGAGGCGACGCGCTTCCACGGCTACAGGGCGGCTGGCGTCAACCGCGTCTCGCTTGGGGTCCAGGCACTGAACGATCCAGACCTCCGCTTCCTTGGAAGACTGCATGACGTCGCGGATGCCCTGAAAGCGATCAAGCTGGCGCGCGAGATCTTTCCGCGCATGTCCTTCGACCTGATCTACGCCCGTCCGAACCAGACGGTCGAGGCCTGGGAGCGGGAGTTGAAGGAAGCGATCTCCTATGCCGTCGATCATCTGTCGCTCTACCAGCTGACGATCGAAGAAGGCACCGCCTTCTATGGCCTGCACAAGGCCGGCAGGCTGATCGTGCCGGACGACGAACATGCCGCCACGCTTTATGAGGCGACGCAGGAGATTACCGCGCGCGAGGGGCTTCCGGCCTACGAGGTTTCCAACCACGCACGCCCGGGTGCGGAGAGCCGTCACAACCTCACCTATTGGCGCTACGGCGATTATGCGGGCGTCGGCCCCGGTGCGCATGGGCGACTGACCCAGGGGCGGGCGAAGATCGCAACCGTCGCCGAGCGCCATCCGGAGACCTGGCTTTCCGCCGTCGAGCAGAATGGCCATGGCATCATCGAACGTGAAGAGCTCGATCATGAAGCCCAGGCCGACGAACTGTTGCTGATGGGGCTTCGGCTGCGCGAAGGCGTCGATCTCGCCCGTTGGCAGCAACTGTCCGGCCGTGATCCCGATCCGGACAAGGAGCAGTTTCTGCTCGAACAAGGCTTCATCGAGCGGCTCGGCAATTCGCGGCTGCGCTGCACGCCGCCTGGGATGCTGATCCTCGACGCCGTCGTCGCGGATCTCGCCTGCTGAGGGGTAAGAGACGATGCCTGTCGATCCAGCCTTTTCCCGCTTCGACATGGCCCGTCTCTACGATGCCTTCAACCACCACGGCGAAGACGGGGACTTTTACGAGGATTTCGCCAAAGTTCCCTGCCGCGTGCTCGACATCGGATGCGGCACGGGGTCGGTGACGCTACGTCTGGCGAAACGCGGGCACCAGGTGACCGGCGTCGATCCGGCAGACGGCATGCTGCAGGTCGCCCGGATGAAAGACACGGAAGGCCGGGTGGACTGGGTTCAGGCCCCCGCGGCCGAGTTCTCACTCACCGACCGCTTCGATCTTGCCATCATGACAGGCCATGTCTTGCAGGTCTTTCTCGACGATGCCGGGACGCTCGCGGCCTTGCGGAACATTCACAGACACATGAAGACCGGTGGACAGTTGATCCTCGAAAGCCGCAATCCGCTGGCCAAAGCCTGGGACGACTGGACGCGGGAGAAAACCCGCGAGCAGCGTGTCATCGATGATGTTGGGCCAGTGGAGGTTTTCTATCAGATCAAGGATGTTGACGCCGAACACGTGACCTTTGATGCGGTCTTCTCGATCGAAACCACGGGGGAGACCCTGGTCAGCGAGAGCCGGCTCAGGTTTGCAAAGGTCGAAACGATCCAGGGCCTGCTCGCAGCAGCCGGCTTTCGAGAGGTCGAGCTGTTTGGCTGGTGGGATCGCACACCGTATTCGGACATCAGCCCCGAGATCATCGCGATCGCCCGCGCCTGAACCAATCTCCGGATATGAAAAGGCCACCGCGAACCCGTTGGGATCGCGGTGGCCTCTATCTTTACGACGGCTCGCTTACTCGTTGATCAGGCGGCGCAGCAGTTCGATTTCCTGCGACAGCTTCTGATCGGCCGAGATCAGCTCTTCGATCTTGCGGACGGCATGCAGCACCGTCGTGTGGTCACGACCGCCGAAGCGACGACCGATCTCCGGGAAGGAGCGCGGGGTGAGCGTCTTCGACAGATACATGGCGATCTGGCGCGGCTTGACGATGACGCGGGTGCGGCGGTTGGAGACGAGCTCCTGGCGCGAGACGTTGTAATGACGTGCCACGACCCGCTGAATGTCCTCGATGCGGACGCGCTTCTGGTCACCGGCACCAACGAGATGGGCGAGCAGTTCGTCGACACGTTCGATCGAGAGGTTCGGCTCGAAGGAGCGACGGAAGAGCAGCTGGTTGAAGGCGCCTTCGAGATCCCGGCCGCTGCTGGTGATATTGCGGGCCACATGCTCCAGGATCTCGGAAGGAATATCGATCGCCGGATCGTCCTTGCGGGCGACATCCAGGCGCGACTTCATCATGTCGAGGCGCATGTCGTAGTCGGGCGCTTCCATCTCGATGGCAACGCCACCCTGGAGGCGCGAACGGACGCGCGGGTCAAGCGATTCCAGCTCCCAGGGCGCACGGTCAGCGGCGACGACGACCTGCTTGGCGCTGTCGAGCAGCATGTTGAGCAGGTGACAGAACTCGTGCTGGATCATCTTCCCCTGCAGGAACTGCATGTCGTCGATGATCAGGAGATCGATGTTGCGCAGCGAGTCCTTGAGCGTCAGGGCGTCGTTGTCGCGGATCGCGGTGGCAAAGCGCCACATGAAATATTCGGCCGTCAGGTAGACGACACGCGGCTGGCGCGGGCTCTGGATCGCGGCATTGGCGATCGCCTGCAGGAGGTGCGTTTTGCCGAGACCAACGGAGGAGTGGATGAACAGAGGGTTGAAGCGCACGGCGCCCGCCCCGGCTTCCGCAATGGTCTTGGCAGCGGCAAGCGCCACGCGGTTCGATGCGCCTTCGACGAAGCCGTCAAAGGTATAGCGGCTGTCGAGCGGTGAGCCGAACAGCGGACCGGCGGTCGTGGCGCGAGAGGTCACAGGCGCGTGGGCCTGAATGGATGCAATCTGCCCGACGGTCTGCGGACCGCTCTTGCGCGGCGAAGCCGGCTGCGCGGCTTCCATCCCGGCGGGACGTTCATCGACAAGCGGAGTGCGGGTGCTGCGGCTTGCGCTGCGCACCATGATTTCGACCTTCAGGATCGAGGGGTCCTCAGCCTGAAAGATCGACGTGATCAGGTCGAGGTAACGGTTGTTGATCCACGACTTCAAAAAAGTCGTCGGCACGGTCAACCGCACAACGCTTTTCGATGCAGAGTGGAGCTTCAGGCGTCCAAACCAGCTCTGGTATACGTCGACACCGACCTGAGCCTTCAGCCGCTTGCTGAAACGGTCAAACAGAGCATCATGCTTCATCTCGGCATTGTCTCCTGCTCCTTCGGAGCATGCGGCGCCGAGCGCCGAATGTGCATTGTCCCCGTTCGCCAACGCACCGGCCGTCATAGAGTTCATATGCATTTTGCCGCCTTCCAATTCATTCCAGGTGCCGGGCGTTTCTATCGCCGTCCGACAGCCGCTTCATCTCTAGTCGATCCCCACGGGATCGACGGTCCCCGAACACATTGCGCCGACTTCAGCCAAAAGCCGGCACAACTCTCCGTCGCCCCCTCACGTCGACGGCAGTGTCCATCCGTGTGTCATCCTCGTCATGCCACACGTCCTGTCCTCGTCGTGCCCATCAGGCACCAACAAGGCGCAAAACCGCCACCACGCGGAAACAGCTAAGCTTCCGATGCAATGTCGATCATTTATGAGAAAACGGAATGGAAACACTCCGCTCCGGCAAGAGCGACCCGTCTCGATGGCATTTCCGCCCTTCTGACCGTCGTTTTCGGCCATTGGCTGGCCCCTTGCTGGAAAACATTAAGGCAGGATCAAAAGCCAAGATCAACACCGTTTTTTGGCCTAGCGCACGCTTCGACCATTGACTCTTCGTACTTCATTTTCGCGTCACATTCGGGCGAAAAAGAATCGCTTTTGAATCAAGGAGATTCCCAAACGGGCACAAAAGGGGGCGGTAGCAATGCGAAAAAATAAAATTTCTCTTGACTCGCGAGGGGCGCAACCTCCCCTAGGGTGAAGGGGGCATCGCTCGACACACCTCGCTGAACCCTTTGAAATTACTGGATTTTTTATGTCATCAGACTGACAAGTTGCACTGCAGCAGGAAAGCCTAAAACATTAATTTCTGGTATCTTGCAGCCACAACGCCAAAAAGCCCGGCGCAAGGCCAGGCTCTTCGAAAATCGTCAAAAAGGTGTCTAAAATTAGACAGCCAGGGCCTTCACACGAGCGGCGAGACGCGAGATCTTGCGCGATGCCGTGTTGGCGTGAACCACGCCCTTGGTGGCGGCGCGCTGGATCTCCGGCTGAGCTGCCTGGAGGGCGTCCTTGGCAACCGCTGCGTCACCCGAAGCGATGGCTTCTTCGACCTTGCGGATGAAACCACGGACCCGCGAACGACGAGCCTTGTTGACTGCAGTACGGGCAGCGATCTTGCGGGTCGCCTTCTTCGCCGAAGTTGTGTTGGCCATAGATGCCTCTCTCGAAATTCAAACCAAAGCCCACCATCGCCGCGTCGGGTCGTTGCGACCTGCCATACCAGCACTTGGGGAGCTGTTTCATGGGAAAGCGCAAAGGCTTTTCCCAACCGTGGGCGGGCATATAGCGGGAAAGCGCGTATGCGTCAACGCGGATTCTGAAGGAATCCGTCCCCCGCTTACGCTTATCTGTTCTTGAAGGCGGGCTTCCTCTTCTCGACGAAGGCAGCCATGCCTTCCTTCTGGTCTTCGGTCGCGAAGAGCGAGTGGAACAGCCGGCGTTCAAAGCGCAATCCTTCACTCAAGGTCTGCTCGAAAGCGCGGTTGACGGCTTCCTTGGCCATCATCACTGAAGGCAGCGAAAAGGAGGCAATCTTGGCGGCGGCTTCGAGCGCCTCGTCCAGCAGACGCTCCGGCTCGACGACGCGCGCCACCAGTCCGGCGCTCTCGGCCTCCGTCGCATCCATCATCCGGCCCGTCAGGCAGAGATCCATGGCCTTGGCCTTGCCGACGGCGCGGGTCAGGCGCTGCGAGCCGCCCATGCCGGGCATGATACCGAGCGTGATCTCGGGCTGGCCGAACTTTGCCGTCTTCGAGGCGATGATGAAATCGCACATCATGGCGAGCTCACAGCCACCACCCAGCGCGAAACCGGAGACGGCTGCGATGAAGGGCTTGCGGAAGCCGGCGATCTGGTCCCAACCGCCGATAAAGTCACCGGTATAGGCGTCGACGAAATCGAGCGACTGCATTTCCTTGATATCTGCGCCGGCGGCAAAGGCCTTTTCGGAGCCGATCAGCACGACCGCGCCGACGGTGGCATCGGCCTGTAGCTCGGCCAGGAGCTGGCTGAGTTCGCGCATGACGGTCGAGTTCAGCGCGTTCAGCGCCTGCGGGCGGTTGAGCGTCACGAGCGCGACCCGGTCGCGCCGTTCGATCAGCAGGGTTTCATAGGTCATGGCTTCCTCCCTCGCGCGGCCCCAGGGGCCTTATTTCTGGCAGTGACGACAATAGAATGTCGAGCGACCGGATTGAACTATCCTTTCGACGGTACCCCCGCAACCATCCGTGAGGCAGGGCTCCCCCTCCCGATCATAGGTGCGGAAGGAGTGCTGGAAGTAGCCCAGCGTTCCATCGGCCTGGATATGGTCGCGCAGCGACGAGCCGCCGGCCTGGATCGCATCGGCAATGACTTCACGGATGGACTGGGTGAGAAGCGCAAGCTCCGCCTTGGGCTTGCCCTTCGCCGTCACCAAGGTGGAGACCTTGCGGGTGGGTGACAGATGCGAGCGCCAGAGCGCTTCGCACACATAGATATTGCCGAGACCGGCGATGACCTTCTGGTCAAGCAGCGCGCCCTTCAGCGGCTGGCTACGGCCGGCGAAACGGGTCGCCAGATAGTCGGCCGAGAGCATATTGCCCACCGGCTCGGGACCCAGATCCCGGAAGGCCGGATAGGTGTCGAGTTCGGAGCGCGCCATCAACTCCATGAAGCCGAAGCGGCGCGGGTCATTATAGACGACGCGAACCGGGCCTTCCGGACGCTGCAGATGAAAGACGACATGGTCGTGCTTTTCGTCCTTGCTGCGCTCGTGATGGAAGACGCCGGGCAGGCTTGCCCCTTCCTCAGCCTCGATACGGAAGGAGCCGGACATGCCGAGATGGGCGATGACAGTCAGGTCGTCCTCGAAATCGACGAGCAGGTATTTCGCCCGACGCGACAAGCTCAGAATCCTTCGGCCTTCGACCCTTGCGGCAAAATCGCGCGGCAGGGGGAAGCGCAGGTCCGGGCGGCGGAGCTCCAGGCGCTGCAATCTCGCACCTTCCATGGCGGGGGCCAGACCGCGTCGGACTGTCTCAACCTCTGGCAATTCCGGCATTTTTGCCCATCTTTCTGTTTGAACCGCTTGTTTAAAGGTCTATAGACCAGCGAAGCCAAGGCTTTTCCAGCGCAGATAGCGCGGGATTAGCCTTTTCGCTATGGTCTGCCGACCCTTCCGTTATGTGGAGTGAACCGATGACTGCAAGCCGAATTTCCGCCGATGGCGGCATGGAAACCTCCTATGGCTTCCGCCAGGTCGACGAGCAGGAAAAGCAGGGCCTCGTCAACGATGTCTTCCATAAGGTGGCCAAGCGCTACGACATCATGAACGACGTGATGTCGGCCGGCCTGCACCGTGTCTGGAAGGATGCGATGGTGGCGTCGCTCAATCCGCGCAAGGATGCAAACTACAAGGTGCTTGATGTCGCCGGCGGCACCGGCGACGTCGCGTTCCGCATCGTCGAAGCGTCGAACCGGCTGGCGCATGCCACCGTGCTCGACATCAACGGCTCGATGCTCGGCGTCGGTGCCGAGCGCGCGGAGAAGAAGGGCCTTTCGCCCAACCTCACCTTCGTCGAGGCGAATGCGGAGAGCCTGCCCTTCGAGGACAATACCTTCGACGCCTATACAATCGCCTTTGGCATCCGCAATGTGCCGCATATCGACGTGGCTCTGTCGGAAGCCTTCCGTGTCTTGAAGCGCGGCGGACGTCTTCTCGTGCTGGAATTTTCCGAGGTGGAAATGCCGCTGCTCGACAAGGTCTATGATGCCTGGTCGTTCAATGCGATCCCGCGCTTCGGCAAGATGATCACCGGTGACGCGGAGCCCTATCAGTATCTCGTGGAATCGATCCGCAAGTTCCCGAACCAGGCGGATTTCGCCCGGATGATCGAGCGCGCCGGCTTCTCCAACGTCCGCTTCACCAATTACACCGGCGGCATCGCAGCCCTGCATTCCGGCTGGAAGATCTGAGCCGCATGAGCACGATCGGGGCATATTTCCGCCTGGCGCGGGTCGGCTGGGTGCTGGTGCGCGAAGGTGTCGTTGCGGCCCTTCCGTCCGAAGGACTGCCGCCGCTGGTCGGGATCGCCAAAGCTGCCATTGCACCGCTGGCGCGCAGCCGCGCCAAATCTGCCGAGCGCTCGGATCGGCTGGCCCGTGCTGTCGCCCGTCTCGGGCCGTCTTATGTCAAGATCGGGCAGTTCCTGGCGACACGACCCGATGTGGTCGGCGCGGAGTTCGCCGAGGATCTCGCCGGCCTGCAGGACCGGATGGATTTCTTCCCGACGGAGGCTTCGAGGACGACGATCCGTGAGTCGCTCGGCCGCTCGGTGGACGAACTCTACGCCCATTTCGGCGAACCGATCGCAGCCGCCTCGATCGCGCAGGTGCATGCGGCCGAGGTTGCAACGCCTGACGGTCCTCGCAAGGTGGCCGTCAAGGTGATCCGCCCGGGTGTACGCAAGCGCTTTGCCGCCGACCTTGAGGCGATGTATCTCGTCTCGCATCTGCAGGAGCGTTTTCTGCCGCATACCCGGCGGCTGCGCCCGGTCGAGGTGACCAAGACACTGGAGCAAACGACCAAGGTTGAAATGGATCTCCGCCTTGAGGCTGCGGCCCTGTCCGAGATTGCGGAAAACACCAAGGGCGATCCGGGCTTTCGCGTCCCCGAGGTCGACTGGGAACGCACCGGCCGCGACGTCGTCACCATGGAATGGATCGACGGCATCAAGATGTCTGACGTCGAGGGCCTCAGGGCTGCCGGCCATGATCTCAATGCGCTGGCCGACACACTGATCCAGTCCTTCCTGCGCCACACGCTGCGGGACGGCTTTTTCCATGCCGACATGCATCCGGGCAATCTCTTCGTCGATGCCTCCGGCATGATCGTGGCCGTCGACATGGGCATCGCCGGGCGGCTCGGGAAGAAGGAACGTCGTTTCCTCGCCGAGATCCTCTATGGCTTCATCACCCGCGACTATATGCGGGTCGCGGAGGTGCATTTCGAGGCGGGCTACGTGCCGTCGCACCACAATGTCGCGAGTTTTGCCCAGGCGATCCGGGCGATCGGCGAGCCGATCCATGGCCAGCCGGCAGAGACCATCTCGATGGGCAAGCTGCTGACGCTGCTGTTCGAAGTCACCGAAATCTTCGACATGGAAACGCGCCCGGAACTCGTGATGCTGCAAAAGACGATGGTGGTCGTCGAAGGCGTCTCGCGCATCCTCAATCCGCGCTTCAACATGTGGAAAGCCGCAGAGCCGGTCGTCTCCCACTGGATCCGTGACAATCTTGGGCCGAAGCGGATTGCAACGGACCTCAAGGATGGCGCCAAGGCGGCGCTCAGGCTTGCCGAGGCTCTGCCGGACATCGCCGCCAAGACCGAGAAGCTGCATGGCGAAATCGTGCGGATGAGCGAGGAGGGTCTGCGCTTCGATGCCGACACCGCCGAGCGGATCGGGCGCGCCGAGGCACGGCATACGCGGCTCGGTCGCGTGGCGCTCTGGGTGATTGCCGTGAGCGCCGTGGTGATTGCGATCCAGGTCTCCTGAGCCGGGATAGAAATCGACTGAGGGTGCTGCGGACCAATGCGGACCCATGAGGTCTGCGAGGCTCCCACGAGGTTGGCCGGCGCGGCCTGAGCCACGCCGTTTACCAGAACCGGGCTCGGTGATTTGCCAGCGACCGGATTTGCGCTAGGGTCGCGCCCGCAGAGATTAAGGGTTCTATTCCATGAGCTTGGCCGGAAAGCGCATTTTGCTTGTTATCGCGGGTGGCATCGCCGCCTACAAGAGCCTCGACCTCATCCGGAGGCTTCGCGAGCGCGGTGCGAGCGTGCGGCCGATCATGACGCGCGGCGCGCAGGAATTCGTAACGCCGCTTGCCGTCGGCGCGCTTTCGGCGAGCCATGTCTATACCGAGCTCTTCTCGCGCGAAGACGAGCAGGATGTCGGCCATATCCGGCTGGCGCGGGAATGCGATCTCGTTCTCGTGGCACCGGCGACGGCCGATCTGATGGCCAAGATGGCGAATGGGCTGGCCGACGACCTTGCCTCCACCGTGCTGCTCGCCACCGACCGCCCAGTGCTGGTAGCGCCGGCCATGAACCCGAAGATGTGGGCGCATCCGGCAACCCAGCGGAATTTCGCCGTGCTTCAGCATGACGGCATCCAGGCGATCGGTCCGATGGAAGGCGAGATGGCGGAAAGCGGCGAGCGCGGGCGCGGGCGCATGGCCGAGCCGCTGGAAATCGCCGGTCGCGTAGAAGACCTGCTTTCGGGACCGAAGCCACTCGCCGGAATGAAGGCCGTCGTCACGTCAGGCCCGACCCACGAGCCCATCGACCCCGTGCGTTACATCGCCAACCGTTCCTCCGGCAAGCAGGGCCATGCGATCGCGGCAGCCCTTGCGCGGCTCGGCGCGGATGTGACCCTTGTCTCAGGGCCTGTGACGATTGCCGATCCGGTCGGGGTGGATACGCGGCATGTGGAACGGGCCGAGGAGATGCGCGATGCGGTTCTCTCCGCACTGCCGGCAGATATCGCAGTCATGGTGGCCGCCGTTGCCGACTGGCGGGTGGCCTCATCGGCCGAGCAGAAGATCAAGAAGCGACCGGGCGAGGCTCCCCCGCCGCTTCAGCTGGCCGAAAACCCTGATATCCTCAAGACGGTCGGCCATCATGCCCAGCGTCCACGTCTTGTCGTCGGTTTTGCCGCAGAAACGCAGAATGTCGAGGAAAACGGCCGGTCCAAGCTCGAACGCAAGGGGGCCGACCTGATCGTGGCGAACGACGTCTCGCCGGAGACCGGCATCATGGGTGGGGACAGGAACCGCGTGAAACTCATCAGCCGCGACGGTGTCGAAGCCTGGCCGGATCTCTCCAAGGACGAGGTTGCCGAACGTCTGGCGCTCTGGATTGCCACCCAGATCGGCGGGACAGGCGCATGAGCCTGTTTTCACGCCCCGACTTCGACGCTTATGTGAGAAGCCTGACCGGAACCACGCTCGTTGATCAATGGGACGCGCGAATTGCAAAGGTCGGAGACAAGGTATTCGCGCTTTTGACAGACGGCGAGAACAGGCTTGCCTTCAAGGTGAGCGAAGAGAGTTTCGAGATCCTGACCTCGCTCGAAGGGGTTTCGCAGGCACCCTATTTCGCCAAGCGCAAATGGGTGACCGTGAAGCCGGATACCGAACTCAGCGAGGCGGATCTGGTGGAGTATATCGGCCGATCCTATCGCACCGTCGCAGGCTCGCTGACGCGCAAAGTCCGGGCAGAGCTCGGGATCATTCTGTAAGCCGGCAATCAGCCGGCAGCCATGGCCGGCTGGCGAACCTGTTCGACCCGCTTCCGATCAATCTCGGGCTTGAACTCGGCTGCGTCCAGCCCGTTCACGCTGAGGATCACGGCACTTCCAGCGGGGATCTCCACCCAGGTATCCGTCTCATCGTTCAAGGGTTCGGAAACGAGGCAAAAGCTTCCGGTCGGCCCCATGGGGGCCGCAAACAGCGTTGGCGCATGTTCGTCCGTCGAGTAGCGCACGGCATAAAGCGTCTTCCCGTCCGAGAAGGCCGCCGTCATGCGGATACGCGCCGACCCGGTCAGATGCAGGCTGATCTGCTCGACGAAGCCGACGGCCTCGCTCATCGCCGCCAGCGGTCGTTCGCGCAGGCCGAACTGAAGGGCCAGCAGAAAGAGCAGTTCGCTGTCGGTCGTTCCGACACGGGCGTGAAAATGCTCGTCATCCAGCATGCCTTCCATCGGCCGGCGAATGCGGTCGAAATTGTCGATCTGGCCATTGTGCATGAAGGACCAGTTGCCCTGTACGAAGGGATGACAGTTGTCGCGGCGCGTGGCGCCATGGGTCGCGGCGCGGACATGGGCGAGGAAGAGCGGCGAGCGGATCTGGCTTGCGAGGCTCTTCAGATTGCAGTCGGACCAGGCGGGAAGCACATCGCGGAAACGACCGGGCTCGGGACGGTCGCCATACCAGGCGAGACCAAAACCATCGCCATTGGTGGCCGTCTTGGCGCGGGTCGCACAATGGGATTGTTCGATCAGGGAATGCGCAGGCGAGGTGACAAGCTCTTCCAAGAAGATCGGAACACCACGATAAGCTGCCCAACGACACATATGAACTTTGCCCCAGTTCCATCGAACCGACTGCTGATGTCAGACAGTCTTCGCCCGATAGACTAATGATTTGCAAACATGGCACCCTTCATGACAAAACTTTGTCGGGCAGCGCAACATTCATTCGCTGCTCGGCTGGCGCAAAAGTGAACACTGCGTTCTGAGGGACGCACCTGCGTCCTTCCGACCCCTCGCCTATATTGCCAAGCAAGCAAGCCCGTTCCCGGAGGAGGTCCACCACAATGTCCATTCGCCCCGTCAAGCATGAGAGCCGCGCCACGCCGACCATGGAGGGTGCCGGCGTCAAGCTGCACCGGGTCTTCGGCTTCGGCGATCCCTCGATGACCGATCCCTTCCTGATGATGGACGACTTCCGCAATGACGAGCCGATGGACTATCTGCGCGGCTTTCCCTGGCATCCGCATCGCGGCATCGAGACGATCACCTATGTGCTGGCCGGCACCGTCGAGCATGGCGACAGCCTGGGAAACCAGGGCATGCTGGGTGCGGGCGACCTGCAATGGATGACGGCGGGAAGCGGCATCCTGCACCAGGAAATGCCGAAGGGCGATTTCGCCGGCCGTATGCACGGCTTCCAGCTCTGGGCCAACCTGCCCTCCTCGATGAAGATGACCAAGCCACGCTATCAGGACATCAAATCGGGCGAGATCCCTGTCGTCGTCGATGATGATGGCACGTCGGTGCGCGTCATCTGTGGCGACTTCTGGGGCAAGAGCGGCCCGGTCGACGGCATCGCTGCAGAGCCCGTCTATCTCGACATCTCGGTGCCACCCGGCAAGCGCAAGACCTTCCCGGTCGATACCTATCGCTCGGCCTTTGCCTATATCTTCGCCGGCTCCGGCTCTTTCCGCGATGCCTCCAAGCCCTTCGGTGTGAAGGTCGAGAAGGAATACATGGGCGAGGAACTCAATATCCGCGACCTCTCCGGCAACCGCACGCTCGTCGTTTTCGATACCGGCGACGAGATCACCGTGCAGGCCGGCGAACAGGGCATCCGCTTCCTGCTCGTCACCGGCAAGCCGATCAAGGAGCCGGTCGCCTGGCATGGTCCGATCGTGATGAACACCCGCGAAGAGCTGATGCAAGCGATGAAGGAGTTGCAGAACGGAACCTTTATCAAGGCCGATCATTAACTCCTGCAGTCAAGTTCACCTTGCCCGGCGGCTCTCCACCGCCGGGCTTTCTTTTGCCTGCACGCACCACCTCTGAGATCATGTCTGCGCAGACGCCGGCCAAAGCGCGTGGAAATGGTGGACGGGACCGTGTCCTGACCCGACCGTCAGCGCACCCGAGTGGCGAACCGCATCCGCGAGCCACGCCTTGGCCACACGGACGGCCTCTTGCGCATCAAGCCGCTTTGCCAGTTCGGCTGCGAGCGCACTCGACAGGGAACAGCCGGTGCCATGGGTGTTGCGCGTTGCGATGCGATCCGCCTCGAACCAGGTCACCTGCCCCTTCGCCACCAGCACATCAGGACTTTCACCGCCGGCAAGGTGGCCGCCTTTGACGAGGACGCCCTGGGGCCCGAGCGTCGTCAGGCGGACGGCCTGGGATTCCATGATGCGCCGGTCGGTGGCCTCGGGGTCGCCGAGCAGGGCTGCGGCCTCCGGCAGGTTCGGGGTGATGAGGGTGGCAAGTGGCAGGAGTTCGGACAAAAGCGCCTGGACGGCATCCGGGTCCAGCAGGGATGCCCCGCCCTTGGCGATCATAACGGGATCAAGGACGACAGGAATGCCGCGATGGGGTGTCAGGGCTTGCGCCACAGCCGATGCGATCCCCGCATTGGCGATCATGCCGATCTTCACGGCATCGACCCTGATATCGGCGAAGATCATGCGGATCTGCTCGGCGACGAAGGCGGGATCGAGCGGGACGACGGCCGAGACGCCCTGGGTGTTCTGCGCTGTCAGCGCGGTGACGACCGCCATGCCGTAACAGCCGCAGGCGGAAAAGGCCTTGAGATCGGCCTGGATGCCGGCGCCGCCCGAGGGATCGGAGCCTGCAATCGAAAGCACGTTTCGGATGGGGGAGGATGTCATGTCTTCTTCTCCTTTTTGGCGGAGAAGCGACGGGCACGGCGCGGAAACCCGACGCGACACCTGAGCTACTCCCTCCGCCAGCATGATCTGGTTCAGGTTCGAAGGGTGCTTCTCAGCCCGGCTTGCGCCAGACGCCCCTGTCTCTCGATCTTCAGATTAGGCGAGCGCAGAGCCCGTGTCACCTGTCATGCCGGGCTATCCCGACGAAGGGTTTGCAGGTGTTGACCGAAGCCGTTACGGAAGCCTGATTGCGCGTTCGATCAGAGGAGCCACACCTTGCATCACTCCCCCGACCGGCTTTTTGGCCGCTCCTATGATGGCTTCCTGTTTGATATGGACGGCACGCTGCTGAACTCCATTGCCGCGGCCGAGCGGGTGTGGAGCCGCTGGGCGGTGAAGCACGGGCTGGATCTTCAAACCTTCCTTCCGACCATGCATGGCAAGCGCGGGATCGATACGATCGGTGCGCTCAACCTGCCAGGCGTGGACGTCGTCCAGGAGGCGCTGGAAATCGAGCGCGGCGAGATCGAGGACCTCGACGGCATCGTGCCAATCCCTGGCGCCATCGCCTTTCTAAACAGCCTGCCGGCGGAGCGTTGGGCGATCGTGACATCTGCACCATCGGCCCTTGCTCGCGCCCGCATCGGGGCGGCCGGCCTGCCGCAACCGCTGCAGATCGTGACGGCGGAAGACGTGAAGATCGGCAAGCCGGATCCCGCCGGCTATCGGCTGGGTGCACAGAGGATCGGTGTCGACCCGTCCCGTTGCCTGGTGTTTGAGGATGTGCTGGCCGGAGTGAGGGCCGGAGAAGCGGCAGGCGCCGATGTGGCGGTGATCACTGCGACGCATGCGCTTCCGCTTGATACGCAGCACCCGACGATTGCGAGCTATGAGCGCTTGCGGGTCGCGTTCGATTCCATCAAGGGGCTTCGGATCAGACCGGCAGAATAACCACACGGGTCAGGCATTGCGGGGGCGGTGGGCAATCCGCCACCGCCCGCCAGGCATCACGCCGCCTTGGCGACGTGGTATTCCTTGATGGCGACCATCTTGATCGCGGGGTAACGCTCGGACTCGTAGCGCAGCGAGAACTGGTCCTGCGCCATGAAGACGGGATCGCCGTCGAGATCGCGGCAGATGTCGCCACGGCGCTGGGTCATGAACTTTTCCAGATCGTCCTTGTTCTCGGCCGAGATCCAGCGGCAGACGGAGAAGCGCGACATTTCGAAAGAGACCGGCAGGCCGTATTCGCCCTGAAGGCGCTCCTTCAAGACGTCGAGCTGCAGCGCGCCGACGACGCCGACGATGGCGGGTGAGCCGTCTTCCGGCGAGAAGAGCTGCACGACGCCCTCTTCGGCCATCTGCTGCAGGGCTTCCTTCAGCTTCTTCGCCTTCATCGCATCTTCGAGCCGCACGCGGCGCAGGATTTCCGGCGAGAAGTTGGGCACGCCCTGGAAGACGAGATTTTCGCCTTCCGTCAGCGTGTCGCCGATGCGCAGCGTCCCGTGGTTGGGGATGCCGACAACGTCACCGGCATAGGCCGTATCCGCCAGCTGGCGCTGCGAGGCGAAGAAGAACTGCGGCGCCGTCAGGCCCATCTGCTTGCCGGTGCGGGCGAGACGCGCCTTCATGCCGCGCTCGAGCTTGCCGGAGCAGATGCGGGCAAAGGCGATGCGGTCGCGGTGGTTCGGGTCCATGTTGGCCTGGATCTTGAAAACGAAGGCCGTCATCTTGTCTTCTGCGGCATGCACGGTGCGCGTATCAGCCACCTGATCGCGCGGCGGGGGCGCATAGGCACCGAGCGCATTGATCAGATCGCGGACACCGAAATTGCGCAGCGCCGAGCCGAAGAAAACAGGTGTCATATGCCCTTCGAGGAAGGCCTTGTGATCGAAGGGCTTGCAAGCTTCCTGCGCCAGTTCCAGCTCATCAATAAAGGTTGCGCGCTCGTTCTCAGGCAGGTTTTCAGCGACGTTCTTCGGGTTGTTGACGGCCAGCGCCTCAACCTGCTTGTCGGAACCACGAAACGTGTTTTCGACCAAGTTGTAGGAGCCGCAGAAGCTCTTCGAGCGGCCGACCGGCCAGGTAATCGGGGCCGTGTCGAGCGCCAGCTTCTCTTCCACTTCGTCGAGGATCTCGAAGATGTCGCGGCTTTCGCGGTCCATCTTGTTGACGAAGGTGATGATCGGAATGTCGCGCATGCGGCAGACTTCGAACAGCTTCAGCGTGCGCGGCTCGATACCC
>JARXAK010000201.1 GCA_029865885.1 Rhizobium sp.
CAGGGGCTCTCGGTCTATAGGAGGCGGTTGAAAGTCGACGGAAGCGTAGATGAGCAAAACCATTTTCGTGCTGAACGGCCCCAATCTCAACATGCTGGGAAAGCGGGAACCCGGGATCTATGGCGGCAAAACGCTCGCCGACATCGAGGCGGACTGCAAGGCTGCCGGTGCAGAGCTCGGCCTGACCATCGACTTCCGCCAGTCCAATCACGAGGGCATCCTCGTCGACTGGCTGCATGAGGCGGCCGACACGGCCGCTGGCGTCGCGTTTAATGCGGGCGCCTATACGCATACCTCGGTTGCGCTGCATGACGCGATCCGCGCCATCTCGCCGGTTCCAGTGATCGAGGTGCATATTTCCAACGTGCATGCACGCGAGGAATTTCGCCACAAATCGATGATAGCGCCCGCTGCCAAGGGCGTGATCTCAGGTTTTGGCCCTCAAAGCTACATCCTGGCGCTCCAGGCGCTGAAAACCATCACGCAATAACAAGAATACAGGACATCCACTCATGGCTGACAAGAAATCGGGCATCGATCAGGCGCTGATCCGCGATCTCGCAAACATCCTCAACGACACGGATCTGACCGAGATCGAAGTGGAGCAGGACGACCTGCGCATTCGTGTCTCGCGCAATGGCACTCCGGTCATGATGCCGCAGCAGATGCAGGGCTATGCCTATCAGGCGCCGGCCGCACCGGCTGCTGCTCCTGCCGCCGTCGCCGCACCCGCTGCCCCTGCCGGCCGCGACCTCTCCAAGGCCGTGACCGCACCAATGGTCGGCACCGTCTACCTGTCGCCGGCGCCGGGCTCGCGCCCGTTCATCGAAGTCGGCGCGACGGTCAAGGAAGGCCAGACGCTGCTGATCATCGAAGCCATGAAGACCATGAACCAGATCCCCTCGCCCAAGTCCGGCAAGATCGTTGAAATCATCGTCAACGACGCAAGCCCGGTCGAATATGGCGAGCCCCTCGTGATCATCGAGTAAGCCGGATGACAGCCATCTCGAAGATCCTCATCGCCAACAGAGGCGAAATCGCGCTGCGCGTGCTGCGCGCCTGCAAGGAACTCGGCATTGCGACCGTCGCGGTCCATTCGACCGCAGACGCCGACGCCATGCATGTGCGGCTTGCCGACGAGAGCGTGTGCATCGGCCCGCCGCCGTCGCGCGACAGCTATCTCAACATCCACCAGATCGTCGCTGCCTGCGAGATCACCGGCGCTGATGCCGTGCATCCGGGCTACGGCTTCCTGTCGGAGAATGCCAAGTTCGCCGATATCCTCGACGCCCACGGCATTACCTTCATCGGACCGACGGCGGAACATATCCGCCTGATGGGCGACAAGATCACGGCGAAGAAGACCGCTGTCGAACTCGGCATTCCCGTCGTTCCGGGTTCGGACGGCGAAGTGCTGCCGGAAAACGCCCTGAAGATCGCCCGCGAGATCGGTTTCCCGGTTCTCATCAAGGCGACCGCCGGTGGCGGTGGCCGTGGCATGAAGGTGGCAAAGACCGAGGCCGAGCTGGAAGAGGCCGTGTCGACGGCGCGTTCGGAAGCGCTTGCCGCCTTCGGCAACGACGCCGTCTATATGGAAAAATATCTCGGCAAGCCGCGTCATATCGAGGTGCAGGTGGTCGGCGACGGTGCCGGCAATGCCATCCATCTCGGCGAACGTGATTGCTCGCTCCAGCGTCGCCACCAAAAGGTCTGGGAAGAAGCCAATTCCCCAGCGCTTAATGTCGAGCAGCGGATGAAGATCGGTCAGATCTGCGCTGATGCGATGAAGAAGATGAAGTACCGGGGCGCCGGCACGATCGAATTCCTCTACGAAAACGGCGAGTTCTTCTTCATCGAGATGAACACCCGCTTGCAGGTCGAGCATCCGATCACCGAAGCGATCACCGGCATCGACCTCGTGCATGAGCAGATCCGTGTTGCCTCCGGTGCCGGCCTTTCGGTCACGCAGGACCAGGTGGTCTTCTCCGGCCATGCCATCGAATGCCGCATCAATGCCGAGGATCCGCGCACCTTCGTGCCCTCGCCCGGCACGATCACGCATTTCCATGCGCCAGGTGGTCTGGGCGTTCGCGTCGATTCGGGCGTCTATGCCGGCTACAAGATCCCGCCTTACTACGACAGCCTGATCGGCAAGCTGATCGTGCATGGACGCACCCGCGTCGAATGCATGATGAGGCTCCGCCGCGTGCTCGACGAATTCGTCGTCGACGGCATCAAGACGACGCTGCCGCTGTTCCAGGATCTCGTCGCCAACCAGGACATCGCCAATGGCGACTACGACATCCACTGGCTGGAAAACTATCTGGCCGAAACCTCGGCCAAGTAACTGACATGGCTGGGCGACGCAGCAGGGACCGAAGCATTACGCCGGAACTCCTGCTGCGCGCCTATTCCATCGGCATGTTCCCGATGTCGGAATCGGCCGATGACCCCGAACTCTTCTGGGTCGAACCCGATCTTCGCGGGATCATCCCGCTCGACGGTTTCCACGTCTCTGCGAGCCTTTTGAAGGCGATCCGCAAACGCCCCTTCGACATCCGCTTCGACACCGCCTTCGACCAGGTGGTGGACAAATGCGCCGAAGCGGCCCCCGACCGGCCGAGCACCTGGATCAACCAGACCATCCGCGACCTCTACGGCGCACTGCACCGCCTCGGCCACGCCCACAGCGTCGAGGCCTTCGAGGGCGACGAACTCGTCGGCGGCCTCTACGGCGTGTCGCTGGGCTCGGCGTTTTTTGGCGAGAGCATGTTTTCACGGCGCACGAATGCGTCGAAGATCTGTCTCGTGTATCTCGTGGAGCGCCTGAAGGAACGCGGATTTACGCTGCTCGACACGCAGTTCACCACCGAACATTTGAAGACGTTCGGGGCGGTGGATATTCCGAAGGAGGCGTATGGGGTGTTGCTGGATAAGGCGATGGTGGGGGATACGGTTAGGTTTTGAGGGGGTGGAGGGGATGGGCATTCATCGGTGTCAGACTTGAGACCGGGAACAAGATGCCCTCCCCTTGCGCATGTTTACACGGCATCTTTCTCATGCCAACTCTTTCGAATTCCCAAGGGCAGCGAATCTGAATCGCTCGTGTAGCCGAATCTCAGGACATCATTAGTCGCAACGCGAGTGAGCCCGCAATCCCGCCGACGAGTGACATACAGCCATAGTGACAAGGAGTGAGCACGGCTATCTACAATGCATTCAGAAATGCTACCACCCTCCTCGCTTTTCTGGTGCTAAGAGTGCTCAGCGTATCTGGTCAATCTCTAACCGTCTTGAGATCTCATCGCAGGCTCCATTCTTCAGAGATACCGTTGCTATTCCGAGTTCAGACAGCGCCTCTTTGAGAGAATTCGCGTGAAGATCGGCGAGCTTTTTCAGGGCAATCGGATCGTTTGCAGAGGCTTCAATCTCGAGAAATGTGTCTTTGAGACGCTTATGCGGAACGCTCAACTCGTCGAGCACAGCCTTCATATGTGGCACATACGCTTTGACGATCAGTCGGATCCGCGCCATACTGCTACCTGGATGTTTTCGGGCGTTGAGCCATGTCGCAACATCGTCACCTTTGAATCCTCCAAGCTTCTTGATCTCTGCTTCGTGGCCATCGTAAAGGTCCTGGCAAAGCATGAAGAGTTCCTCCAGCCGATCGACGATTTGCTTTCGATCCTCGCGACGAAGAACGGAACGATTGGAATACCAGCCTCCGTAGAGTGCGACGCACGCGCCGACCACGACACCGACAAATGGTAAAATGATTCTAGACTCGAACATGAAATAACTCCCGAATAAAACGACCCAAATGGAAACACCTAAAAGGCGCGGGACGACAACGTCCCCCCTTAAGACAATCCCACTTAAGGATTCATTGCTGAGCGTATCGTCCGCTCGAGGCCGCCGACCACCCGATCCGCGATCTCGCCTTCCACCAGCCGGAGCTGCGTAAACCGTGCCTCGCAGCCCTTGCCCGTCGGCGACTGGGCGATGAGGTCGATGTTGGCGGTGTGGCCGTTCAGGCGGAAGAGGCGCAGCAGGTCCCAGGTCTGGCCGTCTTCGGAGATGTGGAAGGCAGTCAGGTTTTCCCGGCGGTAGATGCGCAGCAAGAGGCCGTCGCGGCGGAAGGTCGGGCCGCCCCCTCTGCCCTGCCGGGCACCTCCCCCTCAGGGGCAAGGCAATTGCATATGGGGTGCCGGTGGCGGGTCCGGCTTCCCTCTTCTCCCCAGCGGGGAGAAGTGCCGAGCGTATGCGAGGCGATGAGGGGGCTGCCCGGCACAGCTTTAGCGCTGCGCGCCCCCTCATCCCCGGTGCAACGAGTTGCACCTGAGCGCTATCGCGCCACCTTCTCCCCGCTGGGGAGAAGAGGGATCCCGCCTCGTGCGGCGCTAAAAATCCATATGCAATTGCCCTGCCCTCAAGGGAGAGAGATCGGACGACGGCTCAGGCCGCGTTCAGATCCGCCGTCTCGCCGAAGCCGATAATCAGTTTGGGGCTCGACATGTCGCCGCTTTCCTCATCGACCTGGACGGAATAGGCGGCGACGCCGATGTGGCGGGCGGACATGGCGGTGGCGATCTTTTCGGCTGACGCGGCGCTGGAGGCCTGGCGCATTTCGCCGGGCACCACCACGCCACGGTTCTTCTTGAAGGGAAGGACGATGAATTTTTCCGCGAGGGACATGGCAAGAACTCCTGTTCGTTCTCTTAATGTTCTCAATTGATCGGGATGTCAATGGAAAGGTGGTCCGGCCCCCTCTGGCCACCTGAGCTCATCGCAGGGAGGTCATCTCCCCACACGGTCAGGGTTGTCGCATATGGGACACCGGTGGCGGTTCCGGGCTCCCTCTTCTCCCCAGCGGGGAGAAGGTGCCCCGAAGGGGCGGATGAGGGGGTGGCGCAGCCGAGCGACTATAGACACAGAATCACGATGAATCCGCCAATGCTCTACAGGGCTGCCTTGCGCTTCGCGCCCCCCTTGTAAGCAAACTTCGACCCGTTGTGATAGAACAGTTGCAGCGGCTCCGGATGGCAGCCCGCCGCCCCTTTGGTCGATCGAGACCGCAGGTGAGCAAGGAGCGCCATCCGGCAAT
>JARXAK010000230.1 GCA_029865885.1 Rhizobium sp.
AAAGATTGGAACCGGCAGACGCATTCATGCGCCAGAAGAAGATCAAACATCAGCATGTCCGTACGCGTTCTCTCATCTTCCGGAATCGATCAAAGCTCATTCGGCACGGATCGGCCTCTGATGCCACGTGCTCTCACCGAAGCTAGGGGTTCAAACTTGCGCGAAGATGAATGAGGTTTTCGCCGGCCTGCTTCGAAACGGCACGGGCACGCCGGATGCCAGGGCATCCGGCGTTTCAGAATTTATCGCTGGAAGAGCGTCAGGAGCTTTTCGGCGCTGGTATTGGCGATCGAGAGCGCCTGGATGCCGAGCTGCTGCTGGGTCTGGAGCGCCTTGAGGCGCGTTGATTCTTCGTTCATGTCGGCATCCACCAGGCGGCCAATGCCCTTGTCGATCACGTCCATCAGGTTCGAGACGAAGTTGTCCTGCATCTCGATGCGGCTGGTGATGGCGCCGAGCGTTGCCGCTGCATCGGTGAGCTGCTGGATGACGTTGTCGACGACGGCAATCATGTCGTCGAGGGTCGCCTTGTCGGTGTTGGTATCGATCATGATCTCCTGGCCGGTGGCGCCGATGGTGGAGCCCATGTTCAGGAGGTAGTAATTGCGGGGCGTGCCGGTCGCAGGGTCAACCAGCGCATCGGCATCGATATCCTTGGTCAGGAAGGCACGCGATGCGTCAGCCGTATCGATCAGGAGCGATTCGGACGTGTCGAAGTCAAGCGTGGTCACCTGCACGCTGCCGTCTGCGCCGCGGACGAAAGAGGATACGACCTGCTTCGTACCCAATGGGGCGGTGTTGGTATTGTAGAGCCAGTTCTCGCCCGAGAAAGATGCTGACTGAGCCGAGGAAATCAGCTGATTCTTCAGCTGCTTCATTTCCTCGTTGATCTTGTTCTTGTCGACGCCCGGCTCGCTGGCAGCCACGAGCTTCGCCTTGATGCTCGACATAACGTCAACGACGTTATCGAGGGCCGTGTAAGCGGTATCAACGGTCGCAGCGCCAAGGCCGAGCGCGTCGGATACGGTCGACAGCGCCGCATTGTCGGAGCGCATCGTCGTTGCAATGGACCAATAGCCGGCATTGTCGGCTGCTGTCTCTACCCGGTAACCCGAGGAAACGCGCCGCTGGGTCGTCTCGAGGTTGTTGTCGATCGAACGAAGCGTCTGCAGCGCCGCCATGGCGGCTGCATTGGTCATAATACTGGTCATGCTTGGTGCCCCTAAGCGTTCACGACTGCGCATCCGGCTCTGGCCGGGAAGACGGGAGGGCATCATGCAGACTGCGCGCAGGCGCTGTCCCCGTCACCGTTAACAAAGCGTTAACGTCGGCAGTTAACAGAGGCAGATACGATCTGGCAACAGATTGGGGGCGCTTTTGGAGCAGAAACAAAATTAGCAAAAGTTTCGCGCAAGGCTCAAGCGAAAATCCGCGCCTCTTGCGAGGCGCGGATTCACACCGAGAGCATCTGACACAGTCAGGGCGGGACGAAGTCGCCCCTAGCCAGAGCGCCGCTTACTGACGGAAGAGTGTCAGGATGCTTTCGGAAGAGGTGTTGGCGATCGAGAGCGACTGGACGGCCAGCTGCTGCTGGGTCTGCAGGGCCTTCAGGCGGGTCGATTCCTCGTTCATGTCGGCATCGACGAGACGACCGATACCGCTGTCGATCGAGTCGGTGAGAGCGGCAACGAAGTCTTCCTGCATGCCGATGCGCATCGAGATCGAACCGAGGGCGGCGGCGGCACTGGTCATTGATTGCAGCGCGCCCTCAACGAGATCAAGCGCTTCCTGCATGTTGGCTTGAACGTCGGGGGCCGCGTACAGAGTGATGTCCAGTGTATCAACGGACTGGGCGGTAGCGCCACCACTGAATGTTCCGACCGTACCGATGATGCCTGTCGTCCTGTTCAGCGCTCCGTTGGTATCACCACCGTAAAGAACAGTCATCTCGTTCGCTGTGCTGGCGTCGAGTGTATAACCCGTGGTTGATACCGAAACAGCGCCGGCAGAGCTCCGGAGGAAGCCGGAGACGACGGTCACGTCGAGTGGCGTGGTCTCCGTACCAGCACCACCGGCGATCCAGTTCTGGCCGCTGAAGCTCGCAGATTCGGCAATCGAAACCAGCTGTTCTTTGAGCTGATCGATCTCTTCCTGGATCTTGCTCTTGTCGACACCTTCTTCAGTTGCGGCGACAACCTTCGCTTTGATTTCCTTCACCACCTCGATGGCGCTTTCCATCGCGGCATAGGCGGTGTCGATCTTGGCACCGCCGAGGCCCAGGGCATCCTGGACGGCCGAAAGTGCCATGTTGTCGGATCGCATCGTGGTCGCAATGGACCAGTAGGCTGCGTTATCGGAGGCTCCCCCGACTCGCAGACCGGAGGATACACGCGCTTGCGTATCCTGCATGTTTGAGTCGAGCGCCCGGAGGGTCTGGAGTGCAGCCATCGCTGCGTTGTTCGTCAAAATGCTGGTCACGGTCGTGTCCCTTAAATGGCTAGTTTTGGGGACATCCCGGTCTTTCCGGGAACGATGAAGCGGCCTAATGCCCTTAACCAGTTCTTCGTCTTGGTTAACTCATCGTTACATGACCCTCATGTAACGGGCTTATGGTTAACGGATGGTTAAGGAGGAACAAAAAATTCGTTAAGACGCAAAAAGCCGCCCCGGAGGGCGGCTTCTGTCTTGAAACTCTTCAGTCTTAACGGAAGAGCGAGAGGATGACTTCCGAAGAAGAGTTGGCGATCGAGAGCGACTGGACAGCCAGCTGCTGCTGGGTCTGCAGGGCTTTCAGGCGGGTCGATTCTTCGTTCATGTCGGCGTCCACCAGACGGCCGATACCGGAATCGAGCGAGTCGGACAGCTTGTTGGTGAAGTCTTCCTGAAGCTCGATGCGCATCGAGATCGAGCCGAGGTCTGCACCTGCGCTGGTCATGAAGGCCAGAGCGGCATCGACGAGCGTCAGGGCTTCGGCCATGGCCGCGCCGTCGAAACCGTTGATGTTGAGGTTGTAGACCGACATGGCACCGACTGCGGACGTCGCGGCGTCAGTGCCTGCGTTGGCCATGTTGAAGTCGGTGGTTGTGAAGTTGGCAGCAGTCGTGCCCAGAATACCGGTGGTGGTATCGATTGCGCCATCGGCGCCACCGCCGAACAGGAGGGTCATGCTGCCGGCAGTGGTTGCGTCCAGCGTGTAGGACGTGGTCTTGACGGCGACGTTGTTGTTGGTGTCACGAACAAAGCCCGAAACAACGGTCACGTCGACAGTGGTTGCGGGGGTAGCAGTGTTGGTGCCGCCTGCGATCCAGTTTTCACCGGAGAAGGAAGCCGAGTCGGCGATCGACTTCAGCTGGCCCTGCAGCTGGGCAATCTCTTCCTGAACCTTGGCCTTGTCGACGCCTTCTTCGGTGGCGGTGACCAGCTTGGCCTTGATTTCCTTTACAACGTCGATTGCGGATTCCATACCGGCATAGGCGGTATCAATCTTGGAGGCGCCAAGACCGAGAGCATCGGCGACCGAGGACAGGGCCATGTTGTCGGAGCGCATGGTGGTCGCAATCGACCAGTAGGCAGCGTTGTCGGAGGCTTCGCCGACGCGCTGGCCCGACGATACGCGGCCCTGGGTGTCTTCCATGCTGCTGCCGATCGAGCGCAACGTCTGGAGTGCCGACATGGCGGCGATATTGGTAAGAATGCTCGTCATGATTGTATTGCCCCTTGAATGGCTGACTAAGAAGGGACATTCCGGTCTCACCGGTAACGGCGCACAGCATCATGCCTGCTAACTGGCTGAATTTTAAGAGTTAGCTCGCCGCTTCGATAGGCCTAGATAAAACTATCAAGGTTAATGAAGGCCTAAACGAAGACCGCTGGCGAACTTTTTTTGATTTTTTCTGCAACCTTCACGCGTACGCGCGCGTAGCAGATCATGATTAATAAAACGCAAAGGCCGCGTCCGTTTCCGAACGCGGCCTCTGGCTTGCCTCTTGTCCGGGTCAGCCTCCGGATGTTGAAGCGTCCCCTTCGCGCGCCTCTGGTCAGCCACCAAGGCATATCGGCGTCGGGGTAATCTAGCCGGCCCCTACGGGCCGGCCGGTTTCTGCGATTAACGGAAGAGCGACAGGATGTTCTGCGAGTCGTTGTTGGCGATCGAGAGCGCCTGGATCGCCAGCTGCTGCTGGGTCTGCAGGGCCTTGAGGCGGGTCGACTCTTCGTTCATGTCGGCGTCGACGAGACGGCCAACGCCCTTGTCGATGGCGTCAGACAGCTTGTCCGCGAAGTCAGACTGGAGGTCGACGCGCTTGGAGAGCGAGCCGAGTTCAGCGCCGGCGCTGGTCATCTTGTCCAGGGCATGATCGACAGAGGCGAGAGCGACATCAAGGTCGTCGTTCTCAACGTTCAGGTCGGTGATCTTGATCGAGTTTACCGCAGTCGCTGCACCGCTGACGGTGATCTGGTCGGTGCTGGTCAGGATCGATTCCTGCGTGGCATCGACTGCGCCCTGGGCGTCGAAACGATACATCAGGTTGCTCTGATCGAGCGTGTAGGTCGTGGTCTTGACACCGACGTTACCAGAGGCGTCGCGAACGAAGCCGGAAACGACCGTCTTGGCACCAGCGGTTTCGACTGCGAGCCAGTTTTCGCCGTTGAACGACGAGCTCTTGGCGATCGATTCAAGCTGCTCCTTGAGCTGGGCGACTTCTTCCTGGACCTTGGCCTTGTCGACGCCCTGTTCCTTGGAGGCAACAACCTTGGCCTTGATCTCCTTCATGACGTCGATTGCCGATTCCATACCGGCGTAAGCGGTGTCGACCTTGGCTGCGCCAACGCCGAGGGCGTCGGTCACGGCGCTGAGAGCCATGTTGTCGGACTTCATGCCGGTCGAGATCGACCAGTAGGCAGCGTTGTCGGATGCCTTGGAAACCTTCATGCCGGTTGAGATGGCGCTCTGCGTTGCTTCCATGTTCGAAGCGATTGAGCGCAGGGTGGAAAGCGCGGACATCGCGCTGGAGTTGGTCAGAATGCTGGCCATGTCAATTTGTCCCTTAAACGAGATACAGGAGGGGACATACCGGACTTCATAAACTTACCGGTCACGAACGTTCGGCATCATGCCATTTTGGTATTTTTTGTTATTACCAGACCCGTCGTGCGAGCTCCAAACTCGCAGCCATTCGTTGCCAACACCTTAACCCAAAGGGGGCCCTCAAGGGTTCACCAACCACATGGTAAACAGGGGCATAACGGTTACGGAAGAGACGTCCCGATCGTTAAGCAAATGACCGGACGAGGCTGCCAACGAGCAGGTTCCAGCCGTCGATCAGGACGAAGAACAGAATCTTGAAAGGCAGGGAGATGGATGTCGGCGGCAGCATCATCATACCCATGGCCATGGTGATGGTCGCGACCACCATGTCGATGACGAGGAAGGGCAAAATGATCAGAAAGCCGATCTCGAAACCGCGGCGGATTTCCGAGAGCATGAAGGCCGGGATGAGCACCCTGTAGTCGACCTTGCCGTCGACGATGGTCGCCTGGCCGCGTTCATTGGCGATGTCGACGAAGAGAGCGAGATCCTTGTCGCGCGTGTTCGCCGTCATGAAGGTGCGGAAGGGCTCGGCGATGAGGCCAACGGCTTCGGCTTCCGTGATCTGGTTGTTGATCAGCGGCTGCACGCCTTCGCGCCACGACCGGTCCATGGTCGGCGCCATGACATAGAATGTCATGAACAGCGCCATGCTGGTCAGGATCATGTTCGAAGGCGTTGTGGCGAGCCCCATGCCGGAGCGGAGAATCGAGAAGGCGATCAGGAAACGCGGGAAACTTGTGACCATGATCAGAATGCCCGGCGCGATCGAAAGCACCGTCAGCAGACCGAAGGTACGAATGATCCACGCCGCCACCGATCCATCGATCGGGGTGTTGAAGATATCCGTCGGCAACTGCTGGGCCACAGCCAGTTGCGGCGCCATCATCATGACGGCGACGAGGAGGAGAAACCGAATCATTCGATCACGAGCGTTCTGAACATTACCTTGGATACGCGGCCTTCCGAGCGCAGGTCAACTCGCTCCTGAAGGTCATCCTTGAGATATTGAAAGCCCCTGGGGCCTTCGACCTGTTGCAGGGATACGGTGCGCAGATAGGCCATGATATCCTGGTGCACGGCTTCGGCGATCTGGACGTCCGGAGGGCCGTTGAACATCAGAGCCACTTCGAGGCGGATCCAGTTTTCCGAGGGGTAGGCGAGGTTGGTGGTGATAGGCTCGAGGGCCACGACACCATTGGCCTCGGTGGAGATCTTGGGGAGCCCCTCCTCTTCCTTCTTGGCCTCACCACCCTCGGCCCCGGCCGCAGCCTCTTCCGCCGCCTTGGCAGCATCTTCGGCCTGCTTTACCTGCGGGGCGAGCATCGTACCGATCACCCAGCCGCCGCCGCCGCCAACGGCAGTCAGGACCACCAGAGGGATGACGAGCGCCATGAGGCCGGACTTCTTCTTGACTTCGCCTTCCTGAGCTTCTTCCATGTCGCTTGCCTTCCTCGCGTCAGAACGGCGAGTAGATATCGACGACCTGCTGGCCGATCGGAGGCTGCTGGACTTCCGTCAGGCGGCCGCGGCCACCATAGGAGATGCGGGCTTCGGCGATCCGGTCATAGGAGATCTCGTTCTGGGCATCCACATCCTGCGGACGAACGATACCGGCGACGTTGAGGATGCGCAGTTCATGATTGACGCGCACTTCCTGCGAACCGCTGATCAGCAGATTGCCATTTTCGAGCACGCCGGTCACCACAGCCGCGACAAGCAGGTTCAGGCGTTCCGAACGTTCGGTCGAACCCTTGCCAGACGAACTGGTCGTCGAATCGGTCGAGAGATCGCCCGTCGTCCCGGTCGCGGTCGAGAAACCGAGGAAGTTCGAGATCTCAGCGCCCCAGGAAAGGCCGGTATTGTTATCGCGACTGCGATCGGTCTCGTTGTTAAAGGAGGCCCGGTCGTTGATCTCGATGTTGACGGTCAGGATGTCGCCGACGTTGAGCGCGCGCGCATCCTTGAACAGCGCGGACTGGCTGTCGCTCCACAGTGAATAGCCGCTCGCAGTCTGGGCCTGCTGCTTCGGATACATGGCCATCTGCGGGGTCTGGCTGTAGCGCAGGCCAGATCCGATCGGGCTCATCGAAGGCGCGTTGCCGATTTCCTTGATGGTCTGGCTCTGGCAGCCGGCGAGGAGGAGAACGGCCAGCAGTGCCGGGTAACGCTTCATCATGTCGGGTCCTTCGATGTATTGGGGTCGCCGGCGCTCGACATGATCGAGGCAACCTGGGCAGCCTTGTCAGGGCTCATCTCAGTCAGGATGAGGCTCGACTGACGCGGTGGCAGCTTCATGATGATGGCGGCTGCGAGGATGACATTGGTCTCCTCGAGCTGGGGGGCTGCCGCATCCGGTGCCATCTTCTTGTAGATCTCGACGAGCTGGCCCTCGGCCTGCTTCATGAATTCGTTGCGGCGGGTCAACCAGTCCTCGTATTCCGCACGGCGCTCCTCAAGGATGGCGATGCGGCTGTCGACGTCGGCCTGGAGCTTTTCCAGCTCCTGCTTCTGCAACAGGTAGCGCTGGTCGCGGGCCGCATCGGCAATGCCCGTACAGAACTGGCGGATCTCGGCTTCCGTGGCGCTTTCTGCGGGCTGCTGCTGACCGACGGCTGTCTCAGCAAAAGCCGGCAGGGTCGCGATCGCAATGACCAAAGCAACATTGCGCAAAGCGACGCGGGAGGGGCGAAAGTTGGTGACGTTGATCATTGCAACACGAGCTCCGCTTGCAGTGCCCCGGCAGACTTGATGCCCTGGAGAATGGCAATGATGCCGTCAGGCTTGACGCCAATGCTGTTGAGGCCGCTGACCAGGGTCCGAAGATCCGGTCCGTCAACGATGGCGATCTTGTCGCCCGCCTTCTGGAAGGAGATGTCCGTCTGCGGCTGGATGGCCGTCTCACCGCGGGAGAACGGCTCGGGCTGGATCACCTGCGGGGTTTCCTGCACCTGGACGGTGAGCGTTCCATAGCTGACGGCGACGCGGGAGATACGGACGTCTGCGCCGATGACGATGGTGCCCGTGCGTTCGTTGATGACGACGCGGGCCGGCGAGTCCGTTGCCACGACCAGATTCTCGATATCGGCCATCAACCGGGCCAGGTCTGCCGCGCGCGGCTTCTGGACCACGACTTCCTGGCTGTCGCGGGCTTCGGCAATCGGCGCCCCGTAATTGGCCGCCGCATAGGCATTGATGGTATCAGCGACGCGCAGCGAGGTCGTGAAGTCGGGGTTGCGCAGCTGCAGCACGAGGTTGACGCTGTCCTTGAACTTGGATGGCAGCTCGCGCTCAATGATGGCGCCCGTCGGCACGCGGCCGGAAGTGGTGATACCTTCCTGCACGCTTGCCGCATCCCCTTGCGCGTTGAAACCGGAGACGACGACCGAGCCCTGGGCGACGGCGTAGATCTGGCCGTCAGCACCGGTGAGCGAAGTCATGACCAGCGTGCCACCGCGAAGCGAGGTGGAATCGCCGAGAGAGCTGACCGTCACATCGATCCGGCTGCCGGGGCTGGCGAACGGCGGCAGGTTTGCGGTGACCATGACGGCCGCCACATTCTTGGCATTCGACTGTCCGCCCTGGGTCGATATCCCGAGGTTCTGCAACATCGCGCGCATCGACTGATCGGTAAACGGCGAGGACCGCAGGCTGTCGCCGGTTCCCTGCAGACCGACCACCAGACCATAACCAATCAGCTGGTTGTCCCTGCCGGACTGGAGAGAGGCAATGTCCTTGATGCGCGAATTGGCGCTCATGGCCGGCTGCAGGGGCGCCATGACCAGCGCCAGTGCGCACAGCGCAATCCGCATGGGAGCGATCAATCTCATTTTGCCATCACCTGTACCGTACCATCGGCCATGACCGTGCCTGAGACGATCGAGCCGGAATCGATATTGCGGACCTTGGCGACCTCACCGACGGAAGCATCGGTCAGGGGCGTTCCGCTGGCGCTGATCAGCATGTTGCCGATTGCGAAAGTCAGGCGAACGCTGGTGCCACGCTTGACAGCAAAGGCTTCGCGCAGACCGTGAACCGGAATGGTCCGACCGGGAAGCAGCGTGCGCTTGGCCACCATGCCGACCACTTCCTCCTTCGTGCGGGCATAGCCGCCGGCGAGGTTGGGGTTGGTCACGGCGACGACGTCGACCTGTTCGGATGCGATGGTTTCGCCGGGATAGATCACCTGCTTGGGGATCACGGCCGTGTTCTGCGCCAGGGCAATGCCGGCGCCAAAGCCCATTGCGGCGGCAGCGAGAGCCACCGCGCGCAAGGCATGTCCGAATTTCCGGCGAAACCTCATGTTTGCCTCCAGTTGTCTTACTTGAGGTTCTTGCTGACGATCTGAGCCATCTCGTCGGCAGTGGTGATGACCTTGGAATTCATCTCGTAGGCGCGCTGGGCGGAAATCATGTCCGTGATTTCCTTCACCGAATCGACGTTCGAGGCCTCCAGGTAGGACTGCTTCATATAGCCAAAGCCGGGATCTTCCGGGGCACCGACGATGGCCGCACCCGAGGCTGCAGTCTCGGCGAAGAGATTGTCGCCGAGCGGCTTCAGACCGGCCTCGTTGACGAAGTTGGCGATCGTCAGCTGCCCGAGATCGGTATAGTCGGCATCGTTGCCGATGCGGGCCTGCACCTGGCCGGTGCGGCTGATGACGATTTCGCTGGCATCCTGCGGGATGGTGATCTGCGGGGTGACAAGGTAGCCATCGATCGTGACGAGCTGTCCTTCGGCATTCATGTTGAACGCACCGGAGCGGCTATACAGGGTCGCACCATCCGGGCTCTCGATCTGGAACCAGCCGCGGCCGATGAGGGCGAGGTCGAGTTCGTTGCCGGTCTGGGTCAGCTGACCCTGGGTATGAATGTTACGCACGGCTGCCGTCTGGACGCCGAGACCGATATTGGCACCCTCGGGCACGATTGCCTGGTTGGCGCGGTTCGGTACGCCCTGGGCGCGCTCCGTCTGGTAGAGAAGGTCCGAAAACTCAGCACGCGCGCGCTTGAAGCCCGTCGTGTTGATGTTGGCGATGTTGTTTGCGATGACCTCAAGATTGGTCTGCTGGGCATCCATACCCGTGGCTGCGATGGCGAGCGCTCTCATAGTTCGGTACCCCTGTCAGATCTGCATCTTGGTGATTTCGAGATAGGCGTTGACGATCTTGTCGCGGAAGGCGATCGCCGTCTGGAGCGACTGCTCGGCCTGCATTACGGCGTCGACGACCTCGCGGGTGTTCGCCTTGCCCAGCAAGCCGTCGAAGGAGGTCTGCTCGGCCTGCTTGAGGTTGTTGGCTGCCTCTGTCGCGACACTGCTCAGCGCCGACATGAAGGTTTCGCCAGTCATCGTGCCCGGCGTCGTGCCTTCGGCGGTCAAGCCTCGGGAGGAGAACGAGCTCGAGAGCGATTCCAGGCCGTTGACGCCAGAAAGTGCGCTGGTCTTGGTTATGGATTCGATC
>JARXAK010000249.1 GCA_029865885.1 Rhizobium sp.
TGTTCATTCCTCAGGCGAAGAAGCTGCGGGCGTAATCCAGCGCGTCCGCCAGCGCATCGACTTCTTCCCGTGTGTTATAGAGGCCGAAGGACGCCCGGCAAGTCGAGGTCACGCCGAAACGGGCGAGCAGTGGCTGGGCGCAGTGGGTTCCGGCGCGAACGGCCACGCCGCGACGGTCGATCATGGTGGAGACATCATGGGCATGAATGCCGGCGAGTTCGAAGGAGAAGATCGCCCCCTTGCCCGGCGCATTGCCGATGATCCTCAGCGAATTGATCGCCGAGAGACGCTCATGCGCATAGGCGCGCAGGCTCTCCTCATGGGCTGCAATCGCCGGACGTCCCAAGCTTTCCATGTAGTCGAGCGCGTAACCCAAACCAATCGCCTGAACGATCGGCGGCGTGCCCGCCTCGAAGCGATGCGGCGGCTCATTATAGGTGACGCGATCTTCTGACACCTCGATGATCATCTCGCCACCGCCCATGAAAGGATCCATGTCGCGAAGGCGGTCCATCTTGCCCCAGAGCACGCCGATGCCCGACGGGCCGTAGAGCTTGTGGCCGGTCACGGCATACCAGTCGCAGCCGAGATCCTGGACATCGACGGGCATATGGACTGCCCCTTGAGAACCATCGACCATGACGGCGATGCCACGCTCATGGGCAATGCGGCAGACTTCCTTGATCGGCACGACGGTGCCGAGCGCGTTCGACATATGGGTGATGGCGATCAGCTTGGTGCGCTCGGTCAGGCAGCCAATAAAGGCTTCCATATCGAAGGCGCCTTCGTCGGTGACCGGGGCCCAGACGAGCTTGGCGCCCTTGCGTTCCCTAAGGAAATGCCAGGGCACGATGTTGGAGTGGTGTTCCATGATCGAGAGCACGATCTCGTCGCCCTCGCCGATATGTTTCATGCCCCAGCCATAGGCGACCGTGTTGATCGCCTCTGTCGACGACTTGGTGAAGACCACCTCGTCGATCGAGGGGGCATTCAGGAAGCGGCGCACCTTTTCGCGCGCCGCTTCGTAGGCGTCGGTCGCGGCATTGGACAGGAAATGCAGGCCACGATGCACATTGGCATATTCGTTGGAATAGGCATGGGCGATCGCGTCGATCACCTGGCGCGGCTTCTGAGCCGAGGCGGCATTGTCGAGATAAACAAGCGGTTTGCCATAGACCTCGCGCGACAGGATCGGGAAATCCCGTCTGACGGCTTCAACGTCGTAACCTGTCCGTGCCGCGATCGTATCAGCCATGATGCTCCAGCCAGTCGGTGATGATCTCTTCCAGGGCCTCGACGAGCGGCTCGTTTTCAAGCTCCTCGACGATTTCGGCAACGAAGCCGTTGATCAGCAGGGCGCGGGCCTTCTTTTCCGGAATGCCACGCGACATCAGGTAGTAGAGATGGCTCTTGTGGATGTCGGCAACCGTTGCGCCATGGGCGCACTGGACGTCGTCGGCGAAGATTTCGAGCTCCGGCTTGACCGAGAATTCGCAATCATCCGACATCAGCAGCGTGTTGCAGGCCATGCGGGCATCGGTCTTCTGGGCGTCCGGGGCAACCCGGATCATGCCCTGGAAGACGCCCTTGGCGCGATCGAAGACGACGTTGCGGATCACTTCCGTCGAGGTGGTGTTCGGCACATCATGGCCGAGCGTCATGGTGACGTCGGTATGGGTGTCACCGCCGAGCAGGTTGACGGCGCGCAGCGTGAAGTCGGAGCCTTCGCCTGCCGTCTTCACATGCACTTCCTGACGCACCAGCTTGCCACCGGCATTGATGATGAAGAGGCGGAACTTGGCATCGGTACCCAGTTCAGCGCGGATCTGGCCAAGATGCGTATCGGCATCGCCTTCGCCCTGCATAATCACCCAGGTGATTTCGGCGCCTTCACCAAGCTTCAGGTCGGCGACAACAGAGGCAAGCGCTGCCGAACCGCTCTGGCCGACATGGCGCTCGATGACGGTCGCCTTCGAACCCTTGCCGAAGGTGGCGGGGAAACGCAGATGCAGCTGGCCGGCGGCATGCACCGACTGCAGCTCGATCGGGGCTTCGATTTCGGCGTCTGCGGCCACGTCCAGCGTGAAACCGTCCCGCACGAAAGCGCCGTTCAGGCGGCCGATCGTGTCGTCACCGTTGAAGGCGGTCAGGCCTTCGGCGGCGTCACCGTTCGTCAGCGCATCGCGATAGAGCGAAACGGCAAGGCCTTCCGGCAGCGATCCCGGCACCTCAGCCACGCCCTGAAGGACGTTGAGCACGGTTGCACCCGAAACCAGCGGATTGACCGCCTTGGCCACGGCCTGGGGCTCTTCGGCCGGCAGCGCGCGCAGCAGCGCCTTCAGGTCGGTATAATGGAAGGTTTCGACGCGGCGCGTCGGCAGGCCCTGGCGCTTCAGCGCGTCGAACAGGCCGTCGCGCTTCAGAAGCACGGCGCCATCGCCCGGAAGGCTGCCGACCTGGTTGGTATAGGCGTCGATGAGCTGGGTCTCGGCTACAGTGAGCCGGTTGGCCGCTTGCAATGTCATCGTTGCAACTCCTTCAAACTTGAGAGCCCTTAGGCGGCCTGACCGGTGATGTCGGCATAGCCGTTGGCTTCGAGTTCCAGCGCCAGGCTCTTGTCACCCGACTTGATGATCTGGCCCTTGTAGAGGACGTGCACGCTATCCGGCACGATGTAGTCGAGCAGACGCTGGTAGTGGGTGATCACGACGGTGGCGCGGTCCGGACGCTTCAGGGCGTTGACGCCGTCAGCGACTATCTTCAGCGCATCGATGTCGAGGCCGGAGTCGGTTTCGTCGAGAATGCAAAGCTTCGGCTCGAGCAGCGCCATCTGCAGGATCTCGGCGCGCTTCTTTTCGCCGCCGGAGAAGCCGACATTGAGCGGGCGCTTCAGCATATCAGGATTGATCTTCAGTTCAGCCGAAGCTTCCTTGACGCGGCGGATGAAGTCCGGCGTCGTCAGTTCGGCTTCGCCGCGCGCCTTGCGCTGCGAATTCATCGCCACTTTCAGGAACTGCATGGTGGCGACACCGGGGATTTCGACCGGATACTGGAAGGCGAGGAAGATGCCCTTGGCAGCGCGCTCGGCCGGGTCGAGTTCGAGGATGCTCTCGCCGTTATAGAGGATGTCGCCTTCGGTGACTTCATAGTCTTCGCGGCCCGACAGGATGTAAGACAGCGTCGACTTGCCGGAGCCGTTCGGGCCCATGATGGCAGCGACTTCGCCGGCCTTCACGGTGAGGTTCAGGCCCTTGATGATTTCGGTGCCGTCTTCGGCGATGCGGGCATGGAGATTGCGGATTTCAAGCATGTCTGTGTTCCTGTCCATCGGGCGGTTCAAGGGCCGCCTGTCGTTTCCTGTTGCGCCGCGCGGCGCTATTCAATTCCGTCATCCTCGGGCTTGTCCCGAGGATCTACTGCCGTTTCAGTTATAGTCCGACCATTGCGGTGAGCTCGGATGCGGTGAGTAGACGTTTTCGATCTCGTAAATCCGGTCATAGAGATCGAGCCATGTCGGGTTCACCCCTTCGATCAGCTTGATCTTCCAGTCCCGCAGATAGCGCTTCAGACACTTCTCTCGTCGGATCGCGAGGACGATGTTCGGATGCAACTCAAACCACACCAAAAGCTTCGCATTGTATCTGGACGTAAAACCCTTCTGCACTTCATTCCGGTGTTCCCAAACGCGTCCCTGAAGGTCGCTGGTCACACCGGTGTAAATCACACCACGTGGCTTGTCCGACATCATGTAAACGAAGCCGGACATCGCGCATCAGCCTCGCCGGCAGTAGATCCTCGGGACAAGCCCGAGGATGACGACCGCACGTGGCTGATAGCGCCGTCTCATCAGCCGACCGAACCCTCAAGCGAGATGTTGATCAGCTTCTGCGCTTCGACCGCGAATTCCATCGGCAGCTGCTGGATGACGTCGCGGACGAAGCCGTTGACGATCAGAGCGATTGCCTCTTCTTCCGGGATGCCGCGCTGCATGGCGTAGAACTTCTGGTCCTCGGAGATCTTCGAGGTCGTCGCCTCGTGCTCCACCTTGGCCGTCGAGTTCTTCACCTCGATGTAAGGCACCGTATGCGCGCCGCAGGTGTCACCGATCAGCAGCGAATCGCAATTGGTGAAGTTGCGGGCGTTTTCGGCCTTGCGGTGCATCGAGACCTGGCCACGATAGGTGTTCTGCGACACGCCGGCGGAGATGCCCTTGGAGATGATGCGGCTCTTGGTGTTCTTGCCGAGATGGATCATCTTGGTGCCGCTATCGACCTGCTGATGGCCGTTCGACACAGCGATCGAGTAGAACTCACCCTGGCTGTCGTCGCCGCGCAGGATGCAGGACGGGTATTTCCAGGTGATCGCCGAGCCGGTTTCGACCTGCGTCCAGGAGATCTTCGAACGGTCGCCACGGCAATCGCCGCGCTTGGTGACGAAGTTGTAGATGCCGCCCTTGCCGTCCTTGTCGCCGGGATACCAGTTCTGGACGGTCGAATACTTGATCTCGGCATCATCCATGGCGACGAGTTCGACCACGGCTGCGTGCAGCTGGTTTTCATCGCGCTGGGGTGCCGTGCAGCCTTCGAGATAGGAGACGTAGGCGCCTTCTTCGGCGATGATCAGCGTGCGCTCGAACTGGCCGGTGTTCTTCTCGTTGATGCGGAAATAGGTCGACAGCTCCATCGGGCAGCGAACGCCCTTCGGGATGTAAACGAAGGAACCGTCGGTGAAGACCGCGCAGTTCAGCGTCGCATAATAGTTGTCGGTGACCGGAACGACCGTGCCCAAATACTTCTTCACCAGATCCGGATATTCGCGGATCGCTTCCGAGATCGACATGAAGATCACGCCGGCCTTCATCAGCTCTTCCTTGAAGGTCGTGACGACCGAGACGGAATCGAAGACGGCGTCGACGGCGATCTTCGAGGTCTGGACGCCAGCCAGCATTTCCTGCTCTTTCAGCGGAATGCCGAGCTTTTCATAGACCTTCAGCAGTTCCGGATCGACTTCATCGAGCGACTTAGGGCCGGCAGCCGTCTTCGGTGCTGCGTAATAGTAGATGTCGTTGAAGTCGATCTTCGGATAGTCGACGCGCGCCCAGGTGGGCTCGACCATTGTCAGCCAGCGACGATAGGCGTCGAGGCGCCATTCGAGCATCCATTCCGGCTCGTTCTTCTTAGCCGAAATGAAGCGGACGATGTCTTCCGACAGACCCTTCGGGGCCTTGTCGACTTCGATGGTAGTTTCAAAACCATACTTGTACTGATCCACATCGATCTGGCGGACCTGATCGATCGTTTCCTGCACAGCAGCCATGGTCGTTCTCCAATCTTGCCGGGCCAAATTCCGGCAGCTTGTTAACGTTGGGCGGTGACCCGCCATACTTAAGGTTCCCGAGCCATCATTTCACCCCTCTTGGCAAGGGAATAACGACGTCTGGCCCGGTTTTTCGCCGCCTCAGGCGGCCTGCCCCGCCGGTTTGCGGCGGGCAGCAATCTTTACAAAGGCGCCCAGAAAGCGATCAATGTCGCTTTCCGTCGTATCTGGGCCAATCGACAGGCGCAGTGCCCCGGTTGTGGCATCCTCGCCCATGGCGGTCAGCACATGGCTCGCGCCGACCTTGCCGGACGAGCAGGCAGCACCGGCTGACAGTGCGATGCCTTCCAGATCGAAGGCGATCTGTCCGGTTTCCGCTTTCAGCCCCGGCAGATGGAAGAAACTCGTATTGCCGACCCGCGCCTCGTCCCGGCCGTAAATCACGGTCTCCGGCGCAGCAGAGACAATCCCGGCCTCCGCCCGGTCGCGGAGTTTGGCAATCCCGGCATTCCGGCTCACCAGATCCGCCGACATCCGTTCTGCCGCAGCACCAAAGCCCGCGATCGCCGCGAGATTCTCGGTACCGGCGCGATGGCCCTTTTCCTGGCCGCCACCGCGCACCAGCGCCTCCGGCATGAAAGTCTCGCCCCGCGACACCAGGGCACCGACACCCTTCGGGCCGCCGAGCTTATGTGCCGACAGGATCAGGAAGTCGGCACCGAGTTCGGCGATCGACAGCGGAATGCGGCCTGCCGCCTGCACGGCATCGACCACCAGCAATCCGCCAAACTTCTTTACGATGGCGGAGACCTCGCGGATTGGCTGGATGATCCCCGTTTCATTGTTGACCAGCATCACGGCGACCAGCGGCAGCCCCTCGGATGCGTCATGGCCTGCCAGTGTGCTTGCGAGCACATCAAGATCGATCAGTCCCGCGGGCGTTACGGCAAGTTCCGTCACGTTCTCGCTCGGGAAGCGCCCGCCAGCCCGCACCGCCGGGTGCTCGATCGCCGAAACATAGAGGCGTCCAAGGCTCACACGGGACTTGCCCATACGATACACAGGCGACAGCACCTGGTTGGCGGCTTCGGTCGCGCTTGCAGTAAAGGTCACATGCGCCGGCTCGGCTCCGACCAGAGCGGCCACGGCGCGACGTGCCTTCTCGATAACGGCACGTGCCGCACGCCCTTCGGCATGCACCGAAGACGGGTTGCCGGGCATGGCGAGCGCATCAAACATGGCATCGCGCGCCGCGCCCATCAGGGGCGCGGTGGCGTTCCAGTCGAGATAGATGCGCTCAACGGCCATCCTCAGTTCGGACTCCCTTGCATCGGCGGTGCATTTTCCTTGAAATTTCCGCCGGGCTTGCCTTATGACACCTTCACCCCGGATGCGACGCCATCCAGTTTCGAACGGTTCTAAACTTCGTTCTAGAAAAGCTGACTGACGCCGTCAAGTCAGCTTTCTAATTTGGTGTTGACGAACCGCAAAAATGTCAGGGACCGGAACCTAATGCCCGAAGTGATTTTCAACGGCCCCGCGGGTCGTCTCGAAGGCCGTTATCAACCCTCCAAGGAAAAGAGCGCACCGATCGCGATCATCCTTCATCCGCATCCGCAATTCGGCGGGACGATGAACAACCAGATCGTCTACCAGCTGTTCTACATGTTCCAGAAGCGCGGCTTCACCACGCTTCGCTTCAACTTCCGCGGCATCGGCCGCAGCCAGGGCGAATTCGACCATGGCGCGGGCGAGCTTTCGGATGCAGCATCGGCCCTCGACTGGGTGCAGAGCCTGCATCCGGATTCGAAGAGCTGCTGGGTTGCCGGTTACTCCTTCGGCTCCTGGATCGGCATGCAGCTCTTGATGCGTCGCCCTGAGATCGAAGGCTTCATGTCGATCGCGCCGCAGCCGAACATCTACGACTTCTCTTTCCTCGCCCCCTGCCCGTCATCCGGCCTGATCATCAACGGCGACAGCGACAAGGTGGCGCCTGAAAAGGACGTCATCGGCCTCGTCGACAAGCTGAAGACCCAGAAGGGTATTTTGATCACCCACAAGACGGTGCCGGGCGCCAACCACTTCTTCAACGGCCAGGTGGAAACGCTGATGGCCGAATGCGAAGACTATCTCGACCGTCGCCTCGACGGCGAACTGGTCCCCGAACCCGCCGCCAAACGGATCCGGTAAAATGATCCGGATCGTGGCCGATACGAACGTTCTCGTCAGCGCTTGTATCGGCCAGGGTCCTGCCTCGAAAGTGATCGGGGCGTGTTTGGACGGTCGCTTGATACCCTTCGTGTCAGGACCGCTTCTGCTCGAATATCGAGATGTTGTCTCGCTACAGGCCTCCTTCAGTGACGCCCGACTTTCCCCAGTAGAGTGCTAGGATCTTCTTGAGGCGTTTGTTGCGAGGTGCGAATGGGGTGTCGCGCATTTCAAATGGCGCCCCAATTTGCCTGAAGAGGCGGACAATCATCTGGTCGAACTGGCAATTGCGGTGAATGCGCATATACTCGTCACGTCGAACACGCGTGATTTCGCGCATTCAGAACTGCGTTTTCCGCATTTGAAGATCGAACTCCCGGAAGAACCATTGAAGAGGATTCGTCCATGAACGAGCTGGCCGTCAAGCTTAGCGCCGACGTTCAAGAAAAGGTCGAATTGATCGCCATGGAAAAGGGAGTGACGCCGGAAGACCTGATCTCCGAGATGGCGTCCGAAATGGTTCAGCAATACGACGCCTACAAGAGATTTCTGGAGATGCAGGAGCGCGACAAGGACAAGATCGACGCGGCCCTCGCATTGCTCCAGCGTGACTAGCCTCCAATCCGGATTTCAGACAGCGATTTCTTCATGACCTCACCCCTCAAATTCGACGCCGTCGGCCTCGCAGGCGGTGGCAACCGTTGCTACTGGCAAAGCGGCTTCCTGAAAGCCTATAGCGAGCATCAGACGCTCAATCCGCGCTTTTATGTCGCCGTTTCGGCCAGCGGATATCATGGCGCGATGCATCTTGCCGGCGTCGGCGACCGTGTCAGGGCTTCCGCCTTCGCCTTTGCCGAAAAGGGCCATCGCGGCGTTGACTGGCGGGCGCTCCGGCGGCGGGAATCGCCGCTCGTGGTGGGTAAGCTCTTCCGGCAACTGCTCGCAGACGCGTTCGGCGAACAAGAACTCGCGACGCTGAAAGCCGCCCCGCCGATGTTGATCCAGCTCTCCGGCCTGCCGGACTGGATGCCCGGTGCGCTCGGGGCACTCGGCTCGATCGGCGCCTACCAGATCGAGAAGCTACTGACCGACGGCACCCATTCCAAGGCTGGCCTGCGGATGAAATTGCGCCCCACCTGGATTTCGACGCACAATCTCGACTATCCCGGCGAACTCGTCGATGCGCTGATGGCCACCTCGTCCGTGCCGCCCTTCATGCCGGTCGGTCGTGTCAGGGGCCGCGCCTATCTCGATGGCGGGCTCGTCGACAATCCGCCGCTGATGAAGCTCACGGAAGTCGAAGCGAAGGGCTGGAAGACATTGCTCCTGACCACACGATTTGGCCGAAAGCCGCCCTCCGCCCCCAATCGCGTGGTGGTCGGCCCGAGCGAAGACATCCCGGTCGGCAAGTTCTCCGTCGGTGACGCCCCCGGCATCCGCCATGCCTATGAAGTGGGATTGCGGGACGGGCTCGCCTTTGCGCGCGAAGGCCTGGCTGCAGCCAATCCCCTCGCCTAGAGATCAGCCTTTCAGCCCTAAACCTGCCCGCGCCAGCACACCACCACTGACCGGCGCATTTACGCCGGTCGTTCCCGGAAAGGTCAGCGGCAGCCCCCGCGCCGAGCGCACCGCAAGATAGGCCCAGGCCTCCGCCTCCATGGCATCACCATCGAAGCCCGCCTGCTCGGCAGTGAGCACTGTTGCCCCCCTTTCGCCGGCGAGACGCACCAGATCCGCCATGATCGTCCGGTTAAGGCGCCCCCCGCCGCAGATCACGTAGGTCTTCGGTGGGGTCGGCAGATGGCCTGCGGATTTGAAGATCGCCGCCGCCGAGACATAGGCCAGTGTGCGGGCGCCATCCGAGAGCTCGGCCTCGTGGCCTTCAGGCGGACGAAAATCGTTGCGGTCCAGTGAGCGGCGCGTGCTTGCGGTGAAAAAGGGATTGTCGAGATAGCGCTCGGCGAGTGCCATGATGACCGAACCTTCAGAGGCGATCCGCCCGCCGTCGTCATAGGGAATGCCGGCATGGGTCTCGACCCATTGGTCGATCAGCGTGTTGCCGGGTCCGCTGTCAAAGCCGATGATCGCACCATCGCGGTCGAGGAAGGTGAGGTTCGAGATGCCGCCGATATTGACGAAGCAGACCGGCCATTGATCCACCGGAATCTGGTGCGCCAGAGCCTGGTGATAGACCGGGACCAACGGCGCGCCCTGCCCGCCATGCACCATGTCATTGGCGCGCATGTCATAGACCACATCGATGCCGGTTTCTGCCGCCAGCAGCGGCCCGTCGCCAAGCTGCACGGTGAGCGCCTCATCCGGTCGGTGCAGCACCGTCTGACCATGGAATCCGATCAGGTCGATATCCTCACGCTTGAGCTTCTGTTGCTGCAAGAAAAGGCCGACCGCTTCTGCATGACGTAGAGTCAGTTCCCTCTCCATGCGTGAGAGGTCGTCAGGGCGCTCATTGCGGTGCTCGATCGCCTTGGCAACTTCCAGCGCCTGCTTCAGTCGCTCGCGGAAGGCCGGTTCGTAGGGAACAGACAGAAAGCCACCGCGCTCGACGAGTGCCTCGCCATCGGTGCGAACCAGCGCCACATCGATGCCATCCATCGACGTCCCGCTCATCAATCCGATAGCCGTTTTGATTTCCGCCATATGCCACCCGATTCGGCTGTCGTTCACGCCGGACATTCATGACCGAGACGGGTGCACAATTCAAAAAACAATGCTAAAGCCCGCGCGGATTTTAGTGTGCCACCGAAAGACCAGAAAAACCGAAAGCAACAGCGTCATGACGAAGTTCAAGTCCGATTTCCTCCGCGCCATGCAAGAGCGCGGCTTCATTCATCAGATCTCCGATGAAACCGGCCTCGACGATCTGCTCGCCAAGGAAAGCGTGACGGCCTATATCGGCTATGACCCGACGGCGGCCTCGCTGCATGCCGGCAGCCTGATCCAGATCATGATGCTGCACTGGTTCCAGGCGACGGGCCACCAGCCGATCTCGCTGATGGGCGGCGGCACGGGCATGGTCGGCGACCCATCCTTCAAGGAAGAAGCCCGCCAGTTGATGACCATCGACAAGATCGAGGACAACATCGCCTCGATCAAGCGCTGCTTTGCACAGTATCTGAATTACGAGGCGGGCCCCAAGGGCGGCGCCATGATGATCAACAATGCCGAATGGCTGCGCGGGTTGAACTACCTCGAATTCCTGCGCGATGTCGGCCGGCATTTCTCGGTCAACCGGATGCTGTCTTTCGACAGCGTCAAGACCCGCCTTGATCGCGAGCAGTCGCTGTCTTTCCTCGAATTCAACTACATGATCCTGCAGGCCTACGACTTCGTCGAGCTCAACAAGCGCTACGACTGCCGGCTGCAGATGGGCGGCTCCGACCAGTGGGGCAACATCATCAACGGCATCGACCTTGGCCATCGCATGGGCACACCGCAGCTTTATGCGCTGACCTCGCCGCTTTTGACAACCTCGTCCGGTGCCAAGATGGGCAAATCGGCAACCGGTGCCGTCTGGCTCAATGCCGACATGCTCTCGGCCTATGATTTCTGGCAGTACTGGCGCAACACCGAAGACGCCGATGTCGAGCGCTTCCTCAAGCTCTACACGACAATGCCGATGGACGAGATCAAGAAGCTCGCAAGCCTCGGCGGATCGGAGATCAACGAGGCGAAGAAGATTCTGGCCACCGAGATCACCGCCATCCTGCATGGCCGGACCGCTGCAGACGAGGCAGCAGAGACGGCGCGCAAGACATTCGAGGAAGGCGCCCTGTCGGAAAACCTGCCGACGGTCGAAATTGCCTCGGCTGAACTCGAAGCCGGCATCGGCCTGCTCGGACTGATCGTCAAGGCAGGCCTTGCCGCCTCGAACGGCGAAGCCCGCCGTCACGTCCAGGGTGGTGCGGTCAAGATCAACGATGCTGGCGTCTCCGACGAACGCATGGCTGTCGGCAGTGCACAACTGACAGGCGATGGCGTGATCAAGCTGTCGCTGGGCAAAAAGAAGCACATCCTGATCAAGCCAGTCTGAGCACCGAAAACCAACTGCCAAAGACCGTCGAAAAGCCCGCAATTGCGGGCTTTTCTGCATTTGTAAATAGCCATTAACCCATGGCGCGTTTTTGAGCAACCCACCAGACTTGCTGCTTATCACGGCAACCTCATGCACAAACGCATAGCAGTCGCACATTATTTGCACTGCACAATCTTGTTTTACGGCTGTATAAGAGTGTCAATCGCTGATGCGGAAGAAACCGCAAGATCAGCCAAGAGATACACCGAGGAAACGACCATGAACCCGATCCGCATTGCCAAGAACTGGATGAGCTACCGCCGCACGATGGCTGAACTGGGCAACCTTTCCAGCCAGACCCTGAGCGACATCGGCATCACCCGCTACGAAATCCGCAACATCGCTTCGCGCTCCTTCCGTTAATCGGATCTTGCGTTAAGCAGCCTGTCAAACGGCACCGCTTGGTGCCGTTTTTGATTCCGGCCTCTCGAATGTGATCGACAGCCCTCGTCGGAAGCCTGGCACCCGATGGACCTCGCGCCGCGAGCCGTGATATGGAGCCGCCCATGACAAACAGCTCCTTCTCCCCCATTCACATCATCGGCGGCGGCCTTGCAGGCTCCGAAGCCGCCTGGCAGGTCGCAGAGGCCGGCGTCCCGGTCATCCTGCATGAAATGCGCGGCGTGCGCGGCACCGATGCGCACAAGACCGACGGCCTTGCCGAACTGGTCTGCTCCAACTCCTTCCGCTCCGATGATGCGACATCGAATGCCGTTGGCGTCATCCATGCCGAGATGCGCCTTGCGGGCTCGCTGATCATGGCCTGTGCCGACAAGCACCAGGTGCCTGCCGGTGGCGCGCTCGCCGTCGACCGCGACGGGTTTTCCGATGCTGTTACCGCCGCCATCCACCAGCATCCGCTGATCTCAGTCGTGCGCGAGGAAGTGACAGGCTTGCCGCCAGAGGACTGGGATCTCGCCATTATCGCCACGGGTCCCCTCACCTCGCCGACGCTGGCCGAAGCGATCCGCGAACGGACCGGCAAGGATGCGCTTGCCTTCTTCGATGCCATCGCGCCGATCGTGCATACCGACAGTATCAACATGGACATCTGCTGGTATCAGTCGCGCTACGACAAGGTCGGCCCCGGCGGCACGGGCAAGGACTATATCAACTGCCCGCTCGACGAAGCACAATACAACGCCTTCATCGATGCGCTGATCGAGGGCGACGCCGTCGGCTTTAAGGAGTGGGAAGGCACGCCCTATTTCGATGGCTGCCTGCCGATCGAAGTCATGGCCGAACGCGGCCGCGAGACGCTGCGCCACGGGCCGATGAAGCCGATGGGCCTCACCAATGCCCATAACCCCACCGTCAAGGCTTACGCCGTCGTGCAGCTGCGCCAGGACAATGCCCTGGGTACGCTTTACAACATGGTCGGGTTCCAGACGAAGCTGAAATATGGCGCGCAGGCCGACGTCATCCGCAT
>JARXAK010000253.1 GCA_029865885.1 Rhizobium sp.
TTCCCGATCCTCTACAAGGCCTTCGTCGAGAAGGACATGGCCCTGCTCGAAGTCAACCCGCTGATCGTCATGAAGAATGACCATCTGCGCGTGCTCGACGCCAAGATGTCCTTCGACGGCAATGCGCTGTTCCGCCATGACGACGTCAAGGCGCTGCGCGACGAGACCGAAGAAGACGCCAAGGAAATCGAAGCCTCCAAGTGGGACCTCGCTTACGTGGCGCTCGACGGCAATATCGGCTGCATGGTCAATGGTGCCGGTCTCGCCATGGCGACGATGGACATCATCAAGCTGTACGGCAAAGAGCCTGCAAACTTCTGCGACGTCGGCGGTGGCGCCGGCAAGGAGAAGGTCGCGGCTGCCTTCAAGATCATCACGGCTGACCCGAAGGTCGAGGGCATCCTCGTCAACATCTTCGGTGGCATCATGAAGTGCGACGTCATCGCGGAAGGCGTGATCGCCGCCGTGAAGGAAGTCGGCCTGAAGGTTCCGCTCGTCGTGCGCCTCGAAGGCACCAATGTCGAACTTGGCAAGAAGCTCCTGAACGAATCCGGTCTCGCGATCACCGCAGCCGACGATCTGGACGACGCAGCCAAGAAGATCGTTGCGGCGATCAACGGCTAATCTCAAGGGACCTAACTGATGTCTATTCTTGTAAACAAGAACACCAAGGTCCTCGTTCAGGGCCTGACCGGCAAGACCGGTACCTTCCACACCGAACAGGCGCTGGCCTACTACGGCACGCAGATGGTCGGCGGTATCCATCCGAAGAAGGGTGGCGAAAACTGGACCGGCTCCAAGGGTGAAACCCTGCCGATCTTCGCGACCGTTGCCGAAGCCAAGGAAAAGACCGGTGCAGATGCATCCGTGATCTACGTTCCGCCGGCAGGTGCAGCCGACGCCATCATCGAGGCGATCGACGCCGAGATCCCGTTCATCACCTGCATCACCGAGGGTATCCCGGTCATGGACATGGTGCGGGTCAAGGCCAAGCTCGACAAGTCGAAGTCGCGCCTGCTCGGCCCGAACTGCCCGGGCATCCTGACGCCGGAAGAGTGCAAGATCGGCATCATGCCGGGCTCGATCTTCCGCAAGGGTTCGGTCGGTATCGTCTCGCGCTCGGGAACATTGACCTATGAAGCCGTGTTCCAGACCTCGAACGAAGGTCTCGGCCAGACAACCGCTGTTGGTATCGGCGGCGACCCGGTCAAGGGCACCGAATTCATCGACGTGCTGGAGATGTTCCTGGCCGACCCGGCCACGACCTCGATCATCATGATCGGCGAAATCGGCGGCTCGGCTGAAGAAGATGCAGCCCAGTTCCTCATCGACGAAGCCAAGAAGGGCCGCAAGAAGCCGATGGCCGGCTTCATCGCAGGCCGGACTGCTCCGAAGGGCCGCACCATGGGTCACGCCGGTGCTGTCGTTTCCGGTGGCAAGGGCGATGCGGAATCGAAGATCGAAGCCATGGAAGCCGCTGGCATCAAGGTTTCGCCTTCGCCGGCACGTCTGGGCAAGACCCTGGTCGAAGTCCTCAAGGGCTGAGATCTGACGAAAATCAAGCCAGGCGAAGGGTTGGTCCGCCAATCCTTCGCCTGGACTTCGCATATCTGAGACGATTCGCAATTTTTGACGATCGCGAGCGGCAGGCCGGGCATCCGGCCATCAATTCTAGTCGGGAGGCGAGCCGAGAGGTTCGCAAAACACCATGGGTAGGCAAGAAGCCAACGAGCAGTTTCTGATCACGTCCTTCCTGGACGGATCGAATGCGGCCTATATCGAGCAGCTTTACGCGCGTTACGAGGAGGATCCCTCGTCGGTTTCCGACGAGTGGCAGGCCTTTTTCAAGGCGTTGGCCGACAATCCGACCGATGTGAAGAAGGCCGCCAAGGGCGCCTCCTGGCAGCGCAAGAACTGGCCGATCGCTGAAGGTGGCGAGCTCGTCAACGCGCTCGACGGCAATTGGGGCGTGGTCGAAAAGGTCATCGAAAAGAAGGTTCAGGCCAAGGCAGAAGCGACCGCCGCTTCGACCGGAAAGTCTGTTTCGGAAGCCGAAGTCCTGCAGGCAACGCGCGATTCCGTCCGCGCCATCATGATGATCCGTGCATACCGTATGCGCGGTCACCTGCATGCCAAGCTCGACCCGCTCGGTCTCGCCGCTCCGGTTGACGACTACAACGAGCTTTCGCCGACCGCTTACGGCTTCACCGAAGCCGATTACAGCCGCAAGATCTTCATCGACAACGTGCTGGGTCTGGAATACGCCACGATCCCGCAGATGCTCGACATCCTGCAGCGCACCTATTGCTCGACGCTTGGCGTCGAATTCATGCACATCTCCAATCCGGAAGAAAAGGCCTGGATCCAGGAGCGCATCGAAGGCCCCGGCAAGGGCGTCGAATTCACGCCGAACGGCAAGAAGGCCATTCTGCAGAAGCTGATCGAGGCCGAAGGCTTCGAGCAGTTCATCGACGTCAAGTACAAGGGCACCAAGCGCTTCGGCCTCGACGGTGGTGAATCGCTGATCCCGGCGCTGGAGCAGATCATCAAGCGTGGCGGCCAGGAAGGTCTCGAGCAGGTTGTTCTCGGCATGGCCCACCGCGGTCGTCTGAACGTCCTGACCAACGTCATGCACAAGCCGCATCGCGCGGTCTTCCACGAATTCAAGGGCGGCTCCTTCAAGCCTGATGAAGTCGAAGGCTCGGGCGACGTGAAGTACCATCTCGGCGCTTCTTCCGACCGCGAGTTCGATGGCAACAAGGTTCACCTGTCGCTGACGGCCAACCCGTCGCACCTGGAAATCGTCAACCCTGTCGTCATGGGCAAGGCCCGCGCCAAGCAGGACCAGCTCGCCAAGATCTGGGAAGGCGATGTCATTCCGCTCAAGGAGCGCGCCAAGGTTCTGCCGCTTCTCTTGCATGGTGACGCAGCCTTTGCCGGCCAGGGTGTCACTGCCGAAATTCTCGGCCTGTCGGGCCTGCGCGGTCACCGCGTGGCCGGTACGCTGCACGTGATCATCAACAACCAGATCGGTTTCACCACCAATCCGGCCTTCTCGCGTTCGTCGCCCTATCCGTCCGACGTCGCCAAGATGATCGAAGCGCCGATCTTCCACGTCAATGGTGACGATCCGGAAGCCGTCGTCTACGCGGCCAAGGTCGCGACCGAATACCGGATGAAGTTCCACAAGCCTGTCGTCGTCGACATGTTCTGCTATCGCCGCTTCGGTCACAACGAAGGCGACGAGCCGAGCTTCACCCAGCCGAAGATGTACAAGGAAATCCGTGCCCACAAGACCGTGGTCAACATCTATGGCGAGCGTCTGATCGCCGAAGGTCTGATCACCGAGGGCGAACTCGAGAAGATGAAGGCCGACTGGCGCGCGCATCTCGAGCAGGAGTTCGAGGCCGGCCAGAGCTACAAGCCGAACAAGGCCGACTGGCTTGATGGCGCATGGTCGGGTCTCCGGACCGCCGACAATGCCGACGAGCAGCGTCGCGGCAAGACCGCCGTGCCGATGAAGCAGCTCAAGGAAATCGGCCGCAAGCTGTCTACCATTCCGGAAGGCTTCAAGGCACACCGCACGATCCAGCGCTTCATGGAAAACCGCGCGCAGATGATCGAGACCGGCGAAGGCATCGACTGGGCCATGGGCGAAGCACTCGCCTTCGGCTCGCTCTGCCTCGACGGCCACAAGATCCGTCTGTCCGGCCAGGATTGCGAACGCGGCACCTTCTCGCAGCGCCACTCGGTTCTCTACGATCAGGAGACCGAAGACCGCTACATCCCGCTCGCCAATTTGGCGCCGAACCAGGCACGCTACGAAGTCATCAACTCGATGCTGTCGGAAGAGGCCGTGCTCGGCTTCGAATACGGCTATTCGCTGGCCCGTCCGAATGCGCTGACCCTCTGGGAAGCCCAGTTCGGCGATTTCGCCAACGGTGCGCAGGTCGTCTTCGACCAGTTCATCTCGTCTGGCGAACGCAAGTGGCTGCGCATGTCGGGCCTCGTCTGCCTTCTGCCGCATGGCTATGAAGGCCAGGGTCCGGAACACTCGTCCGCCCGCCTCGAGCGCTGGCTGCAGATGTGCGCCGAAGACAACATGCAGGTTGCCAACGTCACGACGCCGTCGAACTACTTCCATATCCTGCGCCGGCAGATGAAGCGCGACTTCCGCAAGCCGCTGATCATGATGACGCCGAAGTCGCTGCTGCGCCACAAGCGCGCAACGTCGAGCCTTGCCGAAATGGCTGGCGAAAGCTCGTTCCACCGTCTGCTGTGGGACGATGCCGAAGTCATCAAGGACGGCCCGATCAAGCTGCAGAAGGATGCAAAAATCCGCCGCGTCGTCATGTGCACGGGCAAGGTCTATTACGATCTGCTCGAAGAGCGCGAAAAGCGCGGCATCGACGACATCTATCTGCTGCGCATCGAACAGCTCTACCCGTTCCCGGCCAAGGCGCTCATCAACGAGCTCTCGCGCTTCCGCAACGCGGAAATGGTCTGGTGCCAGGAAGAGCCGAAGAACATGGGCGCCTGGTCGTTCATCGATCCGTATCTGGAATGGGTGCTCGCCCACATCGATGCCAAGTACCAGCGCGTGCGTTACACCGGTCGTCCGGCTGCCGCCTCGCCGGCAACCGGCCTGATGTCCAAGCACCTCGCCCAGCTCGAAGCCTTCCTGGAGGATGCTCTGGGCGGTTGATCCGCCCAGACTTTCCCTCGCAGACCGTAACGTTCTCTGATCAACGGAATTGAGATCATGGCCACTGAAATCCGCGTACCCACCCTCGGCGAATCCGTCAGCGAAGCCACCATCGGCACCTGGTTCAAGAAGGTTGGCGACACCGTCAAGGCCGACGAGCCGCTCGTCGAACTGGAAACCGACAAGGTCACGGTCGAAGTCCCGTCGCCGGTCTCGGGTGTTCTGACCGAAATCGTTGCCCAGAACGGCGAAACCGTCGGTCTCGGCGCGCTGCTCGGCCAGATCGCCGAAGGCGCTGCCGGTTCTGCCGGTGCAGCTGCTCCGGCGCCTGCCGCCGCACCCGCAGCTGCTGCCCCGGCACCGGCTGTTGCTGCACCCGCTGCACCCTCTGCCATGCCGGCTGCTCCGGCTGCCGCCAAGCTTGCTGCCGACAACAACATCTCGACCGCTGATGTCGATGGTTCCGGCAAGCGTGGCCAGGTGCTGAAGGGCGACGTCATCGCCGCCATCGCCAAGGGCGTCTCCGCTCCGGCACCGGCTGCCGCCACCCCGGCTGCGCCGCGCCCGGCGTCTTCCGGTGACGACGCATCGCGTGAAGAGCGCGTGAAGATGACCCGTCTGCGCCAGACGATCGCCAAGCGCCTCAAGGATGCCCAGAACACGGCTGCCATGCTCACCACCTATAACGAGGTGGACATGAAGGCTGTCATGGACCTGCGCAACCGCTACAAGGATATCTTCGAGAAGAAGCATGGCGTGAAGCTCGGCTTCATGGGCTTCTTCACCAAGGCCGTGACCCATGCTCTGAAGGAACTGCCGGCCGTCAACGCCGAAATCGACGGCACCGACATCATCTACAAGAACTACTGCCACATCGGCGTTGCCGTCGGCACGGACAAGGGCCTGGTCGTTCCGATCGTGCGCGATGCCGACCAGATGTCGATTGCCGAAATCGAGAAGGACATCGGTCGCCTCGGCAAGGCAGCGCGCGACGGTCAGCTCTCGATGGCCGACATGCAGGGCGGCACCTTCACCATCTCGAATGGTGGCGTCTACGGCTCGCTGATGTCCTCGCCGATCCTGAATGCTCCGCAGTCGGGTATCCTCGGCATGCACAAGATCCAGGAGCGTCCGGTCGTTGTCGGCGGCCAGATCGTCATCCGTCCGATGATGTATCTCGCGCTCTCCTACGATCACCGCATCGTCGACGGCAAGGAAGCCGTCACCTTCCTCGTGCGCGTCAAGGAAAGCCTTGAGGATCCGGAACGTCTGGTTCTCGATCTCTAAGGAAAACTCACGATGGAGCCGGTATCCGCTTCCGCCTCTCTGCTCGTCACGCTCCTTGCCTGGAGCGTGGTCCTGCTGGTTGCGCATGTCCTCACGCAGGGCATGCTCGCCACCAAGGAGTTGGGGCCGCAGTGGAATGCTGGCCCGCGTGATGACAACAAGCAGCCGGCGAGCAAACTCGCCGGCCGTGCTGCCCGCGCATCATCGAATTTTCGCGAGACCTATCCCGCGTTTGTGGCACTTGCCGCTGGCTTGCTCTTTACTGGTGAGACTGCGGGTCTCGGGCTGACCGGTGCGATCGTCTGGTTCGTCGGGCGGATCGTCTACTACCCCCTTTATCTAGCGGGCATTCCCTATATCCGCTCGCTCGTCTGGACCGGGTCGATGGTCGGCCTTGGGCTGATGTTCCTCGCGCTGGCGTTTTGAGGTGAGGCATGGGCGCGTCGTCAGGAGCAGCCGTTCTTCTTGCCGCGCTTGCGCTCTCTCCCGCAGCTTCGGCTGCCGATTGCCGGATTGAAAAAGCCACCTACCGCGAAGCCGAAACCGGGGTCGAGCTTGTCTTTGCTGCGGCGAGCGGCGAGAACACGCCGGTAACCCATGGCTTCCGCACCGAAATCGGCAAGTACAAGCTTGCTGGCCACGTCCTCTACGATCCCGAGATCGAGCGACCCATCGGCATGCTGATGAACAATTGCCCGGACGGCGACGTGACTGGTGCGACGATTGCCGCCTGCACCGTCTGGAAGGGGATCGTCTACGGCATCGACGAGGCGACCGGCCATGTCGATCTCTTGCCCCCGGAAGGTGCCGATGCACCCGATGCGCTTCTGCTGCCTGGCTTCGGCCCCGCCATCCTGTCGTCGGTCGTCGGCAAGGGCATGGAAAGCGCCCCTTGGGATGTCTTCGAGTTCAAGGGATGCGCGTCATGAGTAGCCGTCCCCTCCTTCTCGTCACCGGCGGTAGCCGCGGCATAGGCGCTGCCATCTGCCGCAAGGCTGCAGCGCAGGGTTATGATCTGCTGGTGAACTATCGCTCGGATAAGGCGGCTGCCGAGGCCGTTGCGGTCGATTGCCGGACGCTCGGCGCCAAGGCTGAGATCGTACAGGGTGATACCGCCACCGAAGAGGGCATTGCCGCGATCTTCGTCGCCGCCGATCTCCTCGGACCGCTCCATGGCCTCGTCAACAATGCCGGCGTCGTCGACGTCACGGCGCGGGTCGAGGAATTCGATCGGGCGCGGCTCGACCGCATGTTCGCCGTCAACGTGATCGGCAAGATCCGCTGTGCCACGGAAGCGGTGAAGCGCATGTCAACGAAACATGGCGGGCAGGGTGGCGTGATCGTCAACATCTCCTCCATGGCCGCGGTGATCGGCAGTGCAGGACAATATGTCGACTATGCCGCCGCCAAGGCTGCGGTGGATACCTTTACTGTGGGCTTGTCCCGCGAAGTCGCGACCGAGGGTATCCGGGTCAATGCTGTCAGGCCCGGCATCATCGATACCGAAATTCACGCATCCGGCGGATTGCCGGATAGGGCGCGCGATCTCGCGCCCGTTGTTCCGATGCAAAGGCCCGGAACGGCGGACGAAGTGGCCGACAGCGTTCTTTATCTCCTCTCGCCTCAGGCATCCTATGTGACGGGTGCCCTCTTGAATGTCAGCGGCGGTCGGTAACCGTCGAAAACGAAGGAAGCTCCCCATGTCTTATGATGTCATCGTTATCGGCTCCGGCCCCGGCGGCTATGTCTGCGCCATCAAGGCGGCCCAACTCGGCATGAAGGTTGCCGTGGTCGAAAAGCGCGCCACCTATGGCGGCACCTGCCTCAACATCGGCTGCATCCCGTCCAAGGCCCTCCTGCATGCGTCGGAAGTCTTCCACCAGGCCGCCCACGGCATGGCCGATCTCGGTGTCGAAGTCGGCGCGCCGACGCTGAACCTCTCCAAGATGATGGCCCACAAGGACGCGACCGTGAAGTCGAACGTCGAGGGCGTCGCCTTCCTGTTCAAGAAGAACAAGATCGACGGCATCCAGGGCACGGGCAAGATCCTCGGCGCCGGCAAGGTCCAGGTCACCAATGATGCGGGTGAGGTCCAGGTTCTCGAAACCAAGAACATCGTCATCGCCACCGGCTCCGACGTCGCCGGCATTCCGGGCGTTGCCGTCGAGATCGACGAGAAGGTCATCGTGTCCTCGACAGGTGGTATCGCGCTCGACAAGGTCCCGGCCAAGATGATCGTCGTCGGCGGCGGTGTCATCGGCCTCGAGCTCGGCTCGGTCTGGTCGCGCCTCGGCGCCAAGGTCACTGTCATCGAATATCTCGACACGATCCTCGGCGGCATGGACGGCGAAGTCTCCAAGCAGTTCCAGCGCATTCTTGCCAAGCAGGGCATGGAATTCAATCTCGGCGCCAAGGTCACCGGTGTGGTGAAGTCCGGTGATGGCGCCAAGGTCACGTTCGAGCCGGTCAAGGGCGGCGAAGCCCAGACGCTCGACGCCGACGTCGTTCTCGTCGCCACCGGCCGCAAGCCCTACACATCAGGCCTCGGTCTCGAAGAATCCGGCGTTGCCCTCGACAATCGCGGTCGCGTCGAAATCGACGGCCACTACCGCACCAATGTTGCCGGCATCTATGCGATCGGCGACGTGGTCAAGGGTCCGATGCTCGCCCACAAGGCGGAAGACGAGGGTGTGGCGCTTGCCGAAATCCTCGCCGGTCAGCATGGCCATGTAAACTACGAGGTCATTCCGGGCGTCGTCTACACCCAGCCGGAAGTCGCCTCCGTCGGCAAGACCGAGGAAGAGCTGAAGGCTGCAGGCGTATCCTACAAGGTCGGCAAGTTCCCGTTCACGGCCAATGGTCGTGCGCGTGCCATGCAGGCGATGGACGGCTTCGTGAAGGTTCTCGCCGACAAGGACACCGACCGGGTTCTCGGCGTGCACATCATCGGTCTCGGCGCCGGCGAAATGATCCACGAAGCCGCTGTGCTGATGGAATTCGGTGGTTCGTCGGAAGATCTCGGCCGCACCTGCCATGCGCATCCGACCATGTCGGAAGCCGTCAAGGAAGCCGCACTCGCGACCTTCTTCAAGCCGCTGCACATGTGAGCTCTACAGAACTGATATAAGTCAATTATTATATTTCAGTAAGATTGAAGGTCGTCGCTTGTACCCCAGGCGGCGACCTTTATCATGTGTGGTCAGTGCCTCCCGTCGCCCCTCATGAAAGGCAAGACCATGGCCCATGTCGCGCCCGCCTCCTACTCCATCCCGCAGAAGGCCCTTCACTGGTTGATGGCCTTGCTCATTCTCTTCAATCTCATCTTCTCTGATGCGATGGAGGAGGTGGCTGAAGCCTATGAACGCGGGGAGGTCCCTTCGCCTGAGGACCTGACCTTCGCCAATATCCATGCCTATGTCGGGATCGCCGTACTCTGTCTCGGGCTTGTCCGGCTCGCGGTCCGGCTCACGCGCGGTGCACCACCCGCGCCGGCTGAAGAGCCACCGCTCTTGGCACTCGCTGCCAAGCTCGCGCACGGCACCTTCTATGCGCTCTTTTTCCTCATTCCGCTGAGCGGCATCGGCGCCTACTACTTCGGCAACGAGACGGCCGGCTTCGTGCATGGTGGTCCGTTGAAGAGCCTCATGTGGCTTTTGATCGCAGTGCACATCCTGGCGCTTCTGGTACATCAGTTCTACTGGAAGACGCAGGTCGCAACACGCATGACGCGGGGGTAACGGCCAAGGAGGGTCGATGGGTGTTGTCATTGAACAGCGTGTGACGCTCCCGCATCCCGACCTTCCTGAAGCCGATTGGGCCGACAGCTACAGCGTCCGCGTGGAGCGATCCGATCTTGATCCCATGGGTGTTGCGAGCGAGCTCATGGGTCGGGCGCCGCGCTGGGTTGGCGCTCTGCTCAAGATCCGCAATCGGATCGTCGGTCTCTTCGGATTGAAATCGGCGGAGCTTGAGCTGACCGGCCAGGACAAGATCGGCGGCTTTCCGGTCATTGATCATGACGGCGAGCGTGTCCTGCTCGGCTTTGACGACAGGCATCTCGATTTTCGGATCATCGTGGCGGTCGAGGCGGAAGGGAACGGCCACCAGCACGTCTCCCTGACGACGCTCGTGAAGCGCCACAATCTGTTCGGCCGCATCTACATCCTCGTCGTCACGCCGTTTCACAAGCTGATCGTGAAGACTTTCCTCAGGCGGTTTGCCGCTGCAGACGGCGTCAGCCATCGATCCGCGTGACGGTATAGCCCTGCTTCCGGATCAGTTCGACGAGACCCTCATTGCCCGGCAGATGCAGCGCACCGACGGCGATGAAGGCATTGCCCTTTTCCAGATGCCGCTTGCTGCCTTCAGCCATCACCAGATTGCGGTCGCGCACGATCCGGGTCTCGAAGGCGGCATAGGCGCTCTCGTCTTCGCCTGACTCGGTCGGGGCCACGGCTTTCAGGAAGGGCATGGTCATACCGATGTCACCGGCGAGATAAAGCTCGGTCATCGTCTCGATGACGTCTTCCATCTTGTCGCCGAGCGCGATCGTCTCGATCAGCGCCCTGAAATGGAAATCCACCGGCAGGTCGGCCATGGCTTCGAGCTGTTCGACCAGCGTCTCCAGCCCGGCGATCGGTTTGCCGGCCTTGACGGCATCTTCGGCAATCTGCTTGTCGAGGAAGGAGGCGCCGGCTGCCTTGCGCGACAGTTCGCAGGCGGGGAGGGCAACGAAACTTGCGAGAATCCACGGCTTCATCCGGGCGACGGCACCAAGCGCCAGGCCGCGCTCCTTCAAGCCGGATTCCAGTTTTGCGAGATCTGCGGCATCCAGGTGGTCCTTCACCGACTTGCCGTCGGTGAACATGGTGAGCTCGGGATGCATCAGGAGAGAGGCTGCCGCCTTCTGCTCATCCAGGATCTCGTCGGATTCGATGACGACCACATCGGCGGTAGCCGCTGCCTCGCGGGCCCCCTTCGGCATGGTCAGGACCCGGGGATCGGTGACATGCATGGTGCCCAGCAGGTAGGAGGGCTTTAGACCCTCCTTCTCCACCTTCCAGAAAATGCCCTGGCCATTTGGCACCTTGGCCGCTTCGGCGCGGATCTTGGCAAGCTCTTCCGGCTTTTGCTTTTCCATGGCCACGAGCAGGTTCTCGCCATGGCAGGCGATATCTGACGCGCGGGCGGGGCTCGCGGCGAGGAGGGCGGCGAGCAGCAGGGCGACAAGCAGGAGGGGCAGCGCGCCGGCGATCCAGAGACCGATCTCGGACGGCGAAAGGCGCGGCAGGGGCGGCCGGAGCGTGAAAAGGCGATGCGGGTTCATGTCGTCTCCTGTGAGAAGTCCGGAGAATAGAAGCGATCGCCCTCACGTTCGATTAAGGATCTTGGTTAATGCAGGCGCGGTCGGGACGCTTCAGGCGCGCGGATGGGCGCGGTCGTAGATGTCCAGGAGCCGGGCACTGTCGACGCCGGTATAGATCTGCGTCGTCGAGAGGCTCGCATGGCCGAGCAGTTCCTGGATTGTCCGGAGGTCGCCGCCGCTTCCCAGAAGATGGGTTGCAAAGGAATGGCGAAGGGCATGCGGGGTGGCCGAATCCGGCAGGCCGAGGGCCGAGCGCAGTTTCTGCATCTCGCGCTGGATGATCGCCGGCTGCAAGGGCCCGCCACGCGCACCACGGAAGAGGGGGGTGCCGGGTTCGAGATGGTAGGGGCAGAGCTTATTGTAAGTTTCCACCGCCTCCATGACGACCGGAAGCAGCGGCACGAGCCGCATCTTGCCACCTTTACCCGTGATGCGCAGGCTGGTTGGCCTGCCCTGGAAAACATCGGGTGTCAGCCCGAGCGCCTCGGAGATACGAAGGCCGCATCCATACAGCAGGGATAGCACGGCTGCGTCACGGGCCGCGATCCAGGGCTCCTCGTGCATCTGCGTGTCGATGGCGACCACTGTGAGCGCCTGGCGGCCGCTGAGTGGCTTGGGTAGGGATTTCGGCTGCTTCGGCGAGCGGATCGCGCTTGCTCCTGCCGCATTGACCAGCCCCTTGCGCTCCAGATGGCGCAGGAACGAGCGTAGACCCGCCAGATGACGGCCGAGCGACCGGGCGCCTGCCCCTTCCTTGCGGCGATGGGCAAGGAAGCCGCGCAGGTCTGCCGGGCGCAGCGCCTTGATGTCGTCGATCTTCACGGTGCCGCCGACATGGGCGGAGAGGAATTGCAGGAATTGCCGCGTGTCACGTTCGTATGCGTCCAGCGTGTTGCCCGAGAGGCGGCGCTCGGCGCCCAGGCTTTCCAGCCAGGCGGCACGTTCGCCGAGGAGTTTTTCGTCTGCCGGGATCAATTGGTCGCCTTTTGCGTTTCTGGGTGTCAGCCACCCGGCTCACGATGGCGCGGGAGGGTTAACGAAAGACGAATGCCGGGGCTGTCATGAACGGATCACAAATCGCTGCCAGAACGCCTCTGGAATTCTGGCGAGGTATATGCTGATGCGCCGTTCTCACGTCTCCACCTTCGCGACCGTCACCGACACCCTCGCACTCCTGTCACAGGGGCGTCCGGGGCATATCGTCGACACGCTGATTGCCGAGCGCGGCCAGAGGCTTGTCGAGCATCCGCTCTGGCCCATCATGCGACCGTTCCTTTATAGCGTGCTGCGCTATGACAAGGCGATCCAGTTTGCCAATGATGTCGCCAATCTTCCGGGTCCGCAGGTCTTTGATTATCTGAGCGCTGCGCTCGATCTCGATATCCAGGTCCGGCATGCCGATCGTATTCCGTCTTCGGGCGGGTTCATCCTGGTCAGCAACCATCCGACAGGGATCGCTGACGGGGTGGCGATGTATGACCTGCTCAAGGATCGCCGTCCCGACATGACCTTCTTTGCCAACCGCGATGCTGTCAGGGTCAATCCGCGTCTCGCCGAGATCATCATCCCCGTGGAATGGCGCGAGGAGCACAAGTCGAAGCTCAAGGCGCGGGAAACGCTGAAACTCACCACGCGGGCGGTGGAAGAGGGCAGGGCGACGGTGCTGTTTCCTTCAGGCCGCATCGCATACTGGGACGAGGGCAGGCTCAACGAGCGCCCTTGGAAAACATCGGCCGTCTCACTTGCACGCAAATACAATCTGCCGATCCTGCCGGTGAACATGAAGGCCCGCAATTCCGGCCTGTTCTACTGGTTCGCCCGCTGGTCGACCGAACTGCGTGACATGACCGTCTTTTACGAGCTCCTGAACAAGCGCGGCGGACGGTTCGACTTTACCATCGGCAACCTCATTCCGGTCGAGGCGCTGGAGGGGGATCCGATGGACGTGACGCGAGCGCTGGAAGACTACACCGTCCACCGGCTGCCGGTCGATCCGGACCGCAGCTTCCGCTGATCTCGCCTCGGACACAAAGCCTGTTTTCTTTCCGATCGTCAGGGGGCAAGTTGCAGCCCGATGAAGGACGATTCGAAAAGCCTGTTCGGAGAACTGTTCGAAACACCGCGCCGCAAGGCGGTCCCGGTGCTCGTTCCCATGCCAGCACCAACGGCCTACAGCTATGCCGTGCCCGATGGCCTGACGGTCGAGCCCGGCGCCATCGTGCAGGTGCCGCTTGGGCCGCGTCAGGTGATCGGTGTCGTCTGGGATGGCGGCGAGGACGCATCAGTCGATCCGAAGAAGCTCAGGGAAATCACCAAGGTCTTTGACTGCCCGCCGCTCGACCAGGACATGCGCATCTTCCTCGACTGGGTGGCGGCCTATACGCTTTCTCCGCCCGGCTATGTGGCCCGCATGGCGCTTCGGGCACCGGCGGCCTTCGATCCGGAGCCGATGATCGAGGGGCTGCGTTATGCCGGCTACCAGCCGGAACGGCTGACGCCGGCCCGGCAGAAGGTGCTGGAGATGGCGTCCGACGGTCTCTCCTGGACCAAGAGCGGGTTGGCCCATGCCAGCGGCGTCTCGACCAGCGTCATCGACGGTCTCGTCAAACAGGGTGTGTTCGAACAGGTCTTCCTGCCGCCGCCGCCGCTCGTCGCCGCGCCGGACCCCGACTACGCCGAAAATCGTCTGGCCGGACCGCAAAAAGAAGCAGCCGAGCAGATCCTGGACAGCCTGCGCAAGGGCGGTTTCAATGTTTCCCTGATCGATGGCGTGACGGGTTCCGGCAAGACGGAGGTCTACTTCGAGGCGATTGCCGAGACGCTGAAACAGGGTAAGCAGGTGCTGATCCTTTTGCCGGAAATCGCACTCACCGCCAATTTTCTCGAGCGTTTCCAGGACCGCTTCGGCTCCAAGCCCGGCGAATGGCATTCCGATCTCGCGACCCGCACGCGCGAAAAGGTCTGGCGTCAGGTGGCGACCGGCGAGATCCGCGTCGTGGCCGGTGCGCGTTCGGCGCTTTTCCTGCCCTTCGAGAATCTCGGCCTGATCATTGTCGATGAAGAGCATGACCCCGCCTTCAAGCAGGAGGACCGCGTCTTCTACAATGCGCGCGACATGGCCGTTGTCCGGGCGCGCATTGCGGGTTTCCCGGTCGTGCTGGTCTCGGCCACGCCGTCGGTCGAAAGCCAGGTCAACTGCATCGCCGGGCGCTATACGCGCATCCATCTGCCGACCCGCTTTGCCGATGCGGCCATGCCGGATCTGCATCTCATCGACATGCGGCGTTCACCGCCGGAGCGGGGCGGCTTTCTGTCGCCCGTGCTGCTGCGTTCCGTTGGCAAGGCTGTGGAACGGGGCGAACAGGCGCTGCTCTTTCTCAATCGACGGGGTTATGCGCCGCTCACCCTCTGCCGGGTTTGCGGTCACCGCTTCCAGTGCCCGCAATGTTCAAGCTGGCTGGTCGAGCATCGCTTTCGCGGCCAGATCCAGTGCCACCAGTGTGGCTATCACGAGCCGACGCCGAATGCCTGCCCGGAATGTGGCACCCTCGACCACCTCGTGGCCTGTGGTCCCGGGGTTGAGCGCATCGCCGAGGAGGTGGAGAAACATTTTCCTGATGCCCGCACGCTGGTGCTGTCTTCCGATATCGGCGGGGTGAAGCGCTTGCGGCTCGAACTCGAGGCGATTGCCAATGGCGAGGCCGATATCGTCATCGGCACCCAGCTCGTCGCCAAGGGGCATAACTTCCCGCTGATGACGCTCGTCGGCATCATCGATGCGGATATCGGTCTGTCGAACGGCGATCCCAGAGCTGCCGAGCGCACCTTTCAGCTGCTTTCCCAGGTCACAGGCCGCGCGGGCCGCACCGGGCGCAAGAGCCTCGGCCTCCTGCAGACCTTCCAGCCGCAGCATCCGGTGATGCAGGCGATCGTGTCTGGCGATGCGGCCGCCTTCTACGAGCGCGAGATCACCGAGCGCGAGCGGGCGCAGCTGCCGCCTTACGGGCGGCTGGTCTCGATCATCATCTCCGCCGACACGCGTGCCGAAGCGGAAGGCCATGCCCGTGGGCTGCGCCAGGCAGCACCCCATGAAAGCAGCATCATGATCCTCGGTCCGGCTGAGGCGCCACTTGCCCTGATCCGGGGCCGCCATCGCTTCCGGCTCTTGGTGCATGGGCGCCGCAACAGCGACATGCAGGCCTTCGTGCGCAGCATGCTGGAACGGGGGCCTAGGGAGCGCCGGTCGATCCAGGTGCAGGTGGATGTCGATCCGCAAAGCTTCCTCTGAGCGATCAGCGCGGTTTCCGTCGGATGACCAGCGAATTAAGGCGTCGGGGCCATACCGCAGACGCCAGTTTCGTGGCATAAGCCCGGCGATTTCTTTCATCGCGGGTTGATCCATGGAATTCTACTTTCCCACCGAACTCGGCGAGCAGCTGGCCTTTCTGTCCGCTGCAGCTGCGGCCCTCATCGGGTGCTTCGTGCTCTTTGCTCCGGGGCTGACCTTGAAGGCACTCGGTCTCACGGCTGCAGACGGGCGCCCGGAAGGGCTCAGCGCTGCACGCTCGGTTGGCGGACTGATCGTCGGCTTCGCCGGCACAGCGCTCCTGCTTGCCCAACCGACCGTCTATCTCGCCTTCGGAGCCGCTGTTGGCCTCTCCGCCTTCGCCCGGATACTCTCCATCATGTCCGACCATGGCAGCACCTGGCGCAACCTTCTCCTCCTGGTTGTGCAGGTGTTGATTGGCTCTCTCTCGCTCGCCTATGTCTTTGGTCTGACTTGAAGATCGGTTCACAGGGTTCTGACCCTGCAGTCTCGCCAATTTGACGCAGTTTCGGACAAAAAACGCCCAAAGGCCTTGCTCTCAAGGAGCAAACCGTTAATACGCGTGTTGCGAGTCTAGACCTGCTATGCTAGACGAACCGCGAAATTCGGAAAACGCAAGTGCAGCATGCTTGTGTTTTTGGGGAAAAACAAAACGATATCAGGAGCTTGAGAGGCCTCGTCCGAGGTGTCCGGCGCCCTGGATCCAGATCAGGGAATTTTTTGCCCGTGGCAGACGCATCCCAAGTGATTTCAGGCGTGGCGGAGCGTTACGCATCGTCGCTGTTCGAGCTTGCGCTCGAAGCCGGCGCGTTCGACGCCGTCGCCGCCGATCTCAACCGTTTCCAGGCGATGATCGACGAGAGTGACGATCTGAAGCGCCTGGTACAGTCGCCCGTCTTCACGGCCGAAGACCAGGTCAAGGCCATCAGTGCAATCGGCGAAAAGGCCGGTTTCAATGCGCTGGTGTTGAACTTCCTGAAGGTCGTCGCAAGCAATCGCCGCCTGTTTGCCGTTCCCGGCATGGTGGCTGCCTATCGCCAGATCCTCGCCCGTCACAAGGGTGAGATGACGGCTGACGTCACCTCTGCTCACGCCCTCACGGCCGAGCAGGAAACCGAACTGAAAGCGGCGCTGAAGGGCGTTACCGGCAAGGAAGTCTCGATCTCCGTCACGATCGATCCCTCCCTGCTCGGCGGCCTGATCGTGAAGGTTGGCTCCCGCCAGATCGACACGTCTCTTCGCACCAAACTTTCCACCCTTAAGCTTGCACTGAAAGAGGTTGGCTGATGGATATCCGCGCCGCGGAAATTTCCGCAATTCTGAAAGATCAAATCAAGAACTTCGGCAAAGAGGCGGAAGTCTCTGAAGTTGGCCAGGTTCTGTCCGTTGGTGACGGTATCGCCCGCGTCTACGGCCTCGACAACGTTCAGGCCGGCGAAATGGTCGAGTTCCCGGGCGGCATCCGCGGTATGGCGCTCAACCTCGAAGCCGACAACGTCGGTGTGGTTATCTTCGGTGCCGACCGCGGCATCAAGGAAGGCGACATCGTCAAGCGGACCGGCGCCATCGTTGACGTTCCGGTTGGTCCGGAACTGCTCGGCCGCGTCGTTGACGCGCTCGGCAACCCGATCGACGGCAAGGGCCCGATCAACGCGACCCGCCGTTCGCGCGTCGACGTAAAGGCGCCTGGCATCATCCCGCGCAAGTCGGTTCATGAGCCGATGTCGACCGGCCTCAAGGCCATCGACGCCCTCATCCCGGTCGGTCGTGGCCAGCGCGAGCTCGTCATCGGTGACCGCCAGACCGGCAAGACCGCGATCATCCTGGACGCCTTCCTTAACCAGAAGGCCATCCACGACAACGGTCCGGACGCTGAAAAGCTGTACTGCGTCTACGTCGCTATCGGCCAGAAGCGTTCGACGGTTGCGCAGTTCGTCAAGGTTCTCGAAGAGCGTGGCGCTCTTCAGTACTCGATCATCATCGCTGCTACCGCATCCGACCCGGCTCCGATGCAGTATCTCGCACCGTTCGCCGGTTGCGCGATGGGCGAATACTTCCGCGACAACGGCATGCATGCCCTGATCGCTTATGACGACCTGTCCAAGCAGGCTGTCGCTTACCGCCAGATGTCGCTTCTTCTGCGCCGTCCGCCGGGCCGCGAAGCTTACCCGGGCGACGTCTTCTACCTGCATTCGCGTCTGCTCGAGCGCGCCGCCAAGATGGGCGACGCTGCCGGTGCTGGCTCGCTGACCGCTCTGCCGGTCATCGAAACCCAGGGTAACGACGTTTCGGCCTTCATTCCGACCAACGTCATCTCGATCACCGACGGTCAGATCTTCCTCGAAACCGACCTGTTCTACCAGGGCATCCGTCCGGCCGTTAACGTCGGTCTGTCGGTTTCGCGCGTCGGTTCTGCCGCGCAGATCAAGGCGATGAAGCAGGTTGCCGGCTCGATCAAGGGTGAACTCGCCCAGTATCGCGAAATGGCCGCCTTCGCCCAGTTCGGTTCCGACCTTGACGCCGCCACCCAGCGCCTGCTGAACCGTGGTGCCCGTCTGACGGAACTCCTGAAGCAGCCGCAGTTCTCGCCGCTCAAGACGGAAGAACAGGTT
>JARXAK010000056.1 GCA_029865885.1 Rhizobium sp.
AGCATGTTGAGATTGGGGCCGTTCAGCACGAAAATGGTTTTGCTCATCTACGCTTCCGTCGACTTTCAACCGCCTCCTATAGACCGAGAGCCCCTGCAGGGAAAGCCCTTTGCCGTGATCACGCCCAACCGTCCCCGGAAATCCGGGAAAGGGTTAAGAGCGCGGAGAGGATGAGGACGTTTCTGTCTCAGCAGGTGGCCTTGCCGCAGGCGCGCAGATTGCCGAGCTTGGCAACGATCGCCTCCTTGCCGACGGCGCCCGGAACCGTCTCGTCGCCGATCACGTAGGAAGGCGTGCCGGTGATGCCGAGGCTGGTCGCCACCTGATAGGCTTCCTGCACCTGCTCGGTGTTCGGGCTCTCGTCCATCTTGGCGCGGATCGCATCTTCCGCGATGCCGAGTTCGCCGGCAATCGCAATGGCGCTCTCTTCCGAGGCGCGGCCATTCTGGGTCATCATGGCGCGGAAGAAGGCGCCGTAATTTTCCGGCGACAGCTTGCGCACGGCATCCGATACCTTATGGGCGGCCTCACTGTCAGGCCCGAGGATCGGGAATTCCTTCAGCACGTAGCGGACATTCTTGTCCTCTTCGAGCACGGCCTCCATGTCGGCATGGGCGCGGCGGCAAAAGCCGCAATTGTAGTCGAAGAACTCGACGACCGTGACATCGCCCTTCGGGTTGCCGATGGCAAGATCATAGGCCGAGTTGAAGATCGCATCCTTGTTGGTCGAGAGCGCCTCGGCCGAGCGTTGCGAGCGGATCTCTTCCTGCTTCTTCTGCAGCGCGTCCTGCACTTCGAGCATGATTTCAGGGTTGGCGATCAGATATTCGCGGATGAATTCGCCGAATTCCTTCTTCTGCGCCTCGTCCAGCGCAGAAGCCGGAAGCGGCATCAGGGCGGGAAGAAGTGCCACGCTTGCGCTGGCGATCATCTTGAAGTTCAGGGCCATGTCTTTCCTCGTCCTTGCCGTCTCTATTTTTCAGAGCCGGTGACACGGGAGGCGTCGGCGCCGGCTGAAATCGAGCCTAACGGCTCATGGTTACAAGCGGAATGGCTTTTTTGCACTGCCTTGTCCAGCCTCTCCATTGTGATGCCACGCGCTTTGCGGCAAATGTCGGGCGTCTGACCGAGGAGCCATCCGTTGATTTCCATTTCCAAGCGCAGTGCCGTCGAACCCTTCCACGCCATGGACATCCTGGCGGAGGCCACCCGCAGGCGCCAGGAAGGGCGGCCGGTCATCTCCATGGCCGTCGGCCAGCCGGGCCATCCGGCACCGCAGGCAGCGCTGGAAGCCGCCCGCAAGGCGCTCGATGGCGGCCGCATCGGCTATACCGATGCACTGGGCATGACAGCGCTCCGCCAGGCGCTTGCCGAGGAATACCGCCGCCGCCACAATGTCTCGGTCGATTGGAACCGCATCGTCGTCACGACAGGCTCCTCCGCCGGCTTCAACCTCGCTTTCCTCTCGCTCTTCGATGTCGGCGATGCCGTCGCCATCGCAAGGCCCGGCTATCCCGCCTATCGCAGCATCCTGTCGGCGCTCGGCCTGAAGGTCATCGAGGTCGCCGTCGGCCCGGACACTGGCTATACGCTCACGCCGGAAAGCCTGGAAAGGGCGCAAGCCGAGGCAGGTCTGCGCCTCAAGGGCGTGCTGCTCGCCAGCCCCGCCAACCCGACCGGCACGGTGACCACGAAAGCCCAGCTCAAGGCCGTCTACGATTACTGCCAGGGGCAGGGGATCACGCTGATCTCCGACGAAATCTATCACGGCCTGACCTATGGCGCGGAGGAGGCAACGGCGCTGGAGATCGGCGACGAGGCCGTCATCATCAATTCCTTCTCCAAATATTATTGCATGACCGGCTGGCGGATCGGCTGGATGGTGCTGCCGGAGGAGCTGGTGCGCCCGGTCGAATGCGTCGCCCAGAGCCTCTATATCTCCGCTCCCGAACTGTCGCAGATCGCAGCGCTCGCCGCCTTGAGCGCCATCGACGAGCTGGAGCATTACAAGGCCGCCTGTCGGGCTAACAGAGATTTCCTCATGACCCGCCTGCCGGCGCTCGGTCTGCCGCTGCTCTCGCCGATGGACGGCGCCTTCTATGCCTATGTCGATGCGACGCGTTTCACCAATGACAGCATGGGATTTGCCAGACGCATCCTCGCAGAGACCGATGTCGCCGTCACGCCCGGCCGGGATTTCGATCCGATCGACGGCCATCTGGCGCTCAGATTGTCCTATGCGGGAACCATGGCGGACATGGTCGAGGCGACCGATCGGCTGGAGATGTGGCTCGCAAAGGCCGATTAGGCATTAAGCGAATTGGATTCTGGATCAATGGCTTGCAGCGGCCAGCGGATTCAACTTGTCAGTCCGTTGATTCAGTCTCTTAAGTTGGCAGAGCGCAACAAGACGGAGTGAGCGGCCATGTCAGTTGAACGGATCAGCGCCTTGCTCACCGCCCCCGTCCTATCGACGACGCGCACGCGTCTGCGGGCCCATAGGCTTGAAGATTTCGAGCCGATGATGGCCATGTGGCAGGACGAAGCGATTTTCCGCCACATCACCGGCCGCCCGTCGACCTCGAACGAAACCTGGTCGCGGCTTCTTCGCTATATCGGCCATTGGCATGCACTCGGTTTCGGCTATTGGGTGATCGAGGATCGGGAGAACGGCCTCTATCTCGGAGAAGCCGGTTTCGCGGATTTCCACCGCGATATGGATCCGTCGCTCGGTTCCGCGCCGGAAGCCGGCTGGTCAATCGTCTCGTCGGCCCATGGACGCGGGCTGGCAACCGAAGTCATGCAGGCCGCCCATGTCTGGATGGACGGGCACAATCCCCACGGCCACAGCGTCTGCATCCTCGATCCGGAGCATCAGGCCTCGCTCAGGGTTGCCGAGAAATGCGGTTATCGCCACGCCTACGACACCACCTTTCAGGGTGGCGCAACGTCGGTGATGAAACGAGAGATGAAGCCGCTGTCCTGACGCCGGGTCGGCAGACGCAAAAAAAAGGGCCCCGTCGAGGGCCCTTTTTGCATTCACTCAGCAAACTGCGGATCTCAGAAGAAACCGCGCTTCTGCCACCAGCCGCCCTTCTTGGGCTTGCCTTCGCTGCTTTCATCCGTCGTCTTGACCGAAGTCACGACCGGTTCCGACGAGGCCACATTGGATTCGCGGTTGGCGCGGGCGGGCTTCGCCTCTTCGACAGCCGGGGCCGGGGCCGCGACCGGGGCCGGAGCCTCTTCGGCAGCCGGTGCAACCTCCGTCACGACTTCGGCAACAGCCTCGACCGGGGCTGCGGCAGCGGGTGCGATTTCGGCGGCAACCTCTGGCTCTGCCACGGCCTTTGCCTTGCGGGTCCGGCGCGGCTTGGGCTTGTCGGCGGCAGGGGCTTCCTCGACGACCGCATCGGCGACCGGTGCAACGACGTCCTGCGTCACGGCGGTGATGATCTCATCCGATGCGTCATCGGCCTCATCGCCATCGCCATCGCTTTCGTCACCGGCCTCGCCGGATGCCTCGATCGAGCCCTCTTCGCCCGGACGATTGCGACGACCGCCGCGCTTGCCGCGACGGCGGCGCTTGCGCTTCTGGGCATCGTCGCCATTGGCGTCGCCGGTGCTTTCGGTGGTGCGGATTTCTTCCGCACCTTCGGCTGCATCGTCATCGCCTTCGTCGCCGTCTTCGTCGTCGAGGTCAGAACCGTTGTCACCGTTCTGGGCATCGGCATGACCGCCATTGCCGTTCTGGCCATTCTTGCCGCGACGGCGACGACGACGCTTGCGCTTGCGATTGCCGTCTTCGCTGTCGGCGCGCGCCGCCTGCGGTGCGCTCTCGGCCTTGGCGGCGACGACGACTTCTTCCTCGTCTTCCTCCTCCGGCTCCGGAACGTAATCGTCTTCTTCCTCGATCTCCGGCAGGAGCGACAGCAGGCTCTCGATCTTCACCGGATTGGCGACGGCTTCGCCGCGCTCGATGGTGAAGTGCTGCGCGCCGCCATGCTGGGCCGGCATGCCGGCATCGATGACGATGGAGACGCCGAAGCGGCCTTCGTAATCAACGATCGTGTCACGCTTCTGGTTCAGCAGGTAGAGCGCCGTCTCCGGCGTCGAGTGCACGATGATGTCGTGCGTGGTGCTCTTCAGCAGGAACTCCTCGATGCCGCGCAGGACATGCAGGGCAACGGAGGACTGCGAGCGGATGAGACCGGTACCGGCGCAATGCGGGCAGACCTGCGTGGTCGATTCCAGCACCGAGGCGCGGATGCGCTGACGCGACATTTCGAGCAGGCCGAAATGCGAGATCCGGCCAACCTGGATGCGGGCGCGGTCGTTCTTCAGGCAATCCTTCAGCTTCTTCTCGACGGCGCGGTTGTTGCGCTTTTCTTCCATGTCGATGAAGTCGATGACGATCAGGCCGGCCAGGTCGCGCAGACGCAGCTGGCGCGCCACTTCTTCGGCTGCTTCCAGGTTTGTCTGAAGAGCCGTGTCCTCGATCGAGTATTCGCGGGTCGAACGGCCGGAGTTGACGTCGATCGAAACGAGCGCTTCGGTCTGGTTGATGATGATGTAGCCGCCCGACTTCAGCGTCACCTGCGGCTGCAGCATCTTGTCGAGCTGGGCTTCGATGCCCGAGCGCGCAAAGATCGGATGCAGGTCGCGGTAAGGCTGAACCACCTTGGCGTGGCTCGGCATCAGCATCTTCATGAAGTCTTTCGCTTCACGATAGCCTTCTTCGCCCGAGACGATGATCTCGGAAATGTCCTTGTTGTAGAGGTCGCGGATCGAGCGCTTGATCAGCGATCCCTCTTCATAGACGAGGCACGGCGCGGTGGACGCGAGCGTCAGCGTGCGGACGTTCTCCCACAGGCGCATCAGATATTCGAAGTCGCGCTTGATCTCGACCTTGGTGCGGTTGGCACCGGCGGTACGCAGGATCACGCCCATGCCCTGCGGCACTTCGAGGCCGCGGGCGATTTCCTTCAGGCGCTTGCGGTCGGTCGGCTGGGTGATCTTGCGGGAAATGCCGCCGCCGCGTGCGGTGTTCGGCATCAGCACCGAGTAACGGCCGGCAAGCGACAGATAGGTGGTAAGAGCCGCACCCTTGTTGCCACGCTCTTCCTTGGCGACCTGCACGAGCAGGATCTGCCGGCGCTTGATCACTTCCTGGATGCGGTACTGCTTGCGCGGCTTGCGCTGGACGCGGTCCGGAACCTCTTCCATGGCGTCTTCGGCGCCAACGGATTCGATCTCTTCCTTTTCCTCGATGTGATCGTCGTCATCATCGTCGTCGCCGTCGTCATCGTCGCGACGACCCCGGCGACCGCCGGCTTCCTCGGAAATCTCGTCCATGTCGACCATGGCGGCGATCGTGCCGCCTTCGGCGTCGTCGGAGCCTTCGCTGCCTTCTTCGGCAGTCGTCTCTTCGGCGGCGGCCTTCTTGGCGCGCGGCTTGCGAACCCGCTTCGGCTTCGCCTTGGCGGCAGGCTCTTCGGCGACGGTCTCGCTCTCTGCCTCGACGGAGGCGACAGCGGCCACGTCGGCATCGGCTTCCGCGGCGAGTTCGGCCGCCACGTCGTCGACGATCGCGGATGCGACGGACGATGTGGTGTTGAAGCCGATATCGGGCTGCTCCTGCTGCGCCGGATCATTGCTCAGGATCTCGTCGCCCTCGACGTCGTTTTCCTTGCGATGCTCTTCGGCTTCCGCACGAAGCAGCGCCTGTCGGTCTGCAAGCGGGATCTGGTAGTAGTCGGGGTGAATTTCGGCAAAGGCCAGGAAGCCGTGGCGGTTGCCGCCGTAATCGACGAAAGCGGCCTGCAGCGAGGGCTCGACCCTCGTTACTTTCGCCAGATAGATATTGCCGCGTATCTGCTTCTTGTGTTGGGATTCGAAGTCGAATTCTTCAATACGGTTACCGCGAACGACGACAACGCGCGTCTCTTCTTCGTGAGACGCGTCGATAAGCATTTTGTCTGCCATTTAAGCTGTGCTCCTCGGCGCCCTCGGTCGGTGGTCCACCCGCGCGCTGAACTTCAAAGCGGCTGGAACCTAGCGGACTGTGCGCCGGATATAGATGTGGACGCACGGAGGACCGGGTTTGCAACATACGGACGGACAGCGGGACACTTTCTGCTCCCGGTCCGTTCCTGGTTATGTCAACCTGTTGCAAAGACATCAAAAACCGTACGTCAACGACAATGATATGGACCCCTCGGGATCCGATGAATGCTCGGTAAGGAGCTGTTGGTGTAGAGCCACCGATGATGTGCCGACCCTGCCGGCGTGTTGAACCAGTTTCAGGAAAAAATGCGGAGACGGCAGATGAATGTCCGGTTGAACAGGCGCCAATTCCATTGTCTGAGGTTGGCAGCCGTGGGCGGAAACTCTATCCCGTTTGCACTTTTATCCCTCGTGTGCCTTGTATGTTTTCTACGTCACAATAGCAAGAGCAAACGGATTTATGCCATAATGGCAGTGAATTAGGGGACCTGTCTCGTTCTGTGCGATTCCGATGGAAAAAGCGGTTCTCGACCGCAATTTTGATGCCCATCGGCCTCAGGCGACGAGGCATGTGGCGGACAACGAGTGAATATGGCGCGGCAAGCGGCCTGTGACCTGTGTCACAGTTTTGTCGCAGCCATCACGGGGGCATGATTTGAAAAGAGCTTTGGCGCTGTCGGCGGGGCGAAGACTCGTGCTTTGGGGCCGAATCGTTCTGGCGGCATTTGTCATGGCGGCGCCCGTTTGGGCCCTGCCGCAGACGGCCAGCGCCGTGACGGCGGACGCCTCCTCCGATCGCCTTGTTGCCTATTCGGCCCGCATCGCCGGAGACGAGGCGCGGACCCGCATCGTCTTGGATTTCGACCGGGCGCCGACGATCCAGACACGTTACATCGCCCATCCGGATCGCATCGTCGTCGATCTGCCGGCCACCGCCTTCGCCTTCGCCGAAAGTGACCTGAAGGCGACCGGCCTGTTCAGCGACATCCGCTACGGTTCGATGGACGCGACGTCGGCCCGCCTCGTGCTGACGGCCGCGCGACCGGCGCGGCTCGCCAAGGCGGCGGTCATCCCCAATGAGAGCGGGGGCGGCTATCGGCTGGTTCTCGATGCCGAGCTCGTGCCGGAGCAGGAGTTTTCGGCCCTCGTTAAGGGGCAGGCCTGGGCAAATCCGGAGGAGGGCGGCACGACGACATCGACGGTGCCCGTGTCCGCACCGGCGGTGGACGAATTCGTCATCGCGATCGACGCCGGCCACGGCGGCATCGATGCCGGCGCGACCGGAGCTGCGACCAAGACGGCGGAAAAGGACATCACGCTGGCCTTCGCCCAGATTCTGAATGGCAAGCTGAAGAACCAGCCCGGCATCCGCGCGATCATGACACGGGATACCGACAGGTTCCTGTCGCTTTCAGAGCGTGTGTTGATCGCCCGCCAGAAGGGTGCCGATCTGCTGATCTCGCTGCATGCCGATACCCTGCGCCAGGCCGATATTCGCGGTGCCACCGTCTACACGATCTCGGACAAGGCCTCCGACCACATGGCCGCCCAGCTTGCCGAGCGCGAAAACTTCTCCGACACGATCGGCGGCGTCGAATTGCCAACCGAGACCGAGCCGGAGGTCGGCGACATCCTGCTCGATCTCACCCGCCGTGAAACCCAGGCCTTCTCGATTGCCATGGCCCAGTCCGTCGTCGGCTCCTTCGAGGGCCAGATCTCGCTGATCAACAATCCCCACCGCCATGCGGGCTTCCGTGTGCTGCAGGCGCCGGACGTTCCCTCGATCCTGCTCGAACTCGGATTCCTCTCCAACAAGGAGGATGAGAAGCTCCTGCTCGATCCCGTCTGGCGCGAGAGGGTGGCCGATCTTCTGGTCGAGGCGATCAAGCGTTATCGCGAGCCTCAGCTCGCCAATGGCGGTTAGGCAACATCCGCCGAGGGAACCTGTGGTCGAGGCGGATTTCTGCCGCTAACGGCCCTATTTTCCTCACATTGTCTCCGTTACTCCGATGTAGGTTACGCAAAGGTGAGCGATCTCGAATCGCGCCGCCTTTCGCGTGAAGTCCGCATGTCTTGCCATCGACGGCATGACGTGCAAAACGCCACGGGGTATGCGAAGCTCTTGAACACAGCGCGCGCGGAACCTGAAGCAGAGCCGGTAGCGGAAACATGATCAGACTGATTGGATATCTCTTCGGATTGGCGTCCGTGCTGGCGCTCGGCGTCGCAGCCGTCGTCGCTGTCTATCTGAACGGGGTGACCAAGGACCTTCCGGACTACGAGGTGCTCGCCAGCTATTCGCCGCCCGTGACCACCCGCATTCACGCCGGCAACGGCGCGCTCGTGGCGGAATATGCCCGTGAGCGCCGCCTTTTCCTGCCGATCCAGGCCATTCCGGATCGCGTCAAGGCAGCCTTTCTCTCGGCCGAAGACAAGAATTTCTACAACCACCCGGGTGTCGATATCTACGGCCTTGGCCGCGCGATCCTGGTCAACGTCCAGAACCTCGGCTCTGGCCGCCGTCCGGTGGGCGCCTCGACGATCACCCAGCAGGTCGCAAAGAACTTCCTTCTGTCGTCCGACCAGACCATGGACCGCAAGATCAAGGAAGCGATCCTGTCCTTCCGCATCGAGCAGGCCTATTCGAAGGACAAGATCCTCGAACTCTATCTGAACGAGATCTTTTTTGGCCTGAACGCCTATGGCATCGCTGGCGCAGCTCTCACCTATTTCGACAAGTCGGTGACCGAACTCACCATCGCGGAAACCGCCTATCTCGCGGCTCTGCCCAAGGGCCCGAACAATTACCATCCCTTCCGCCGCACCGAAGCAGCGCTCGAGCGTCGCAACTGGGTCATCGACCGCATGGTCGAAAACGGCTTCGTGGCGCGGGAAGAAGGCGAGAATGCCAAGAAGCAGCCGCTCGGTGTCAACCTGCGCCGCTCCGGCTCGTCGCTCTTCGCCTCCGACTATTTTGCCGAGGAAGTGCGCCGCCAGATCATCGAGAAATACGGCGACAAGGCGCTCTATGAGGGTGGTCTTTCGGTCCGCACCTCGCTTGACCCGCAGATGCAGATCGCGGCCCGCAAAGCGCTGCAGTCGGCGCTGCTCACCTATGACCAGCGCCGCGGCTTCCGCGGCCCGATCAAGCAGATCCCGCTCGAAGGTGACTGGGGTGTGCCGCTCGCGGAAATCCCGGCTCTCGCCGATGTGCCGGAATGGAAGGTCGCCGTCGTCCTCGATGTGGCCGCCGATGGTGTCGATATCGGCCTGCAGCCGGCCAAGGAGGCGGGCGGCAAGGTCGTGGCCGAGCGTGCTCGTGGCCGCATTGCCCCTGACGACATGGAATGGGCCTTCCGCTCCGCAACCGGCGCTCGCAAGTCGACCAAGTCGCCGGTCGGTGCCTTGAACCCGGGCGATGTGGTCTATGTCGAAGCCAAGGAAGAGGGCGCGAGCGCCTATCGCCTGCGCCAGCCGCCGAAGGTGCAGGGCGGTCTCGTCGCCATGGACCCGCATACGGGCCGCGTGCTGGCGCTTGCCGGCGGCTTCTCCTATTCTCAGTCCGAATTCAACCGCGCCACCCAGGCGATGCGCCAGCCCGGTTCGTCCTTCAAGCCCTTCGTCTACGCAGCCGCCCTCGACACCGGTTATACCCCGGCTTCGGTCATCATGGACGCGCCGGTCGAGTTCGTCTCCGGTGGTCAGGTCTGGCGCCCGCAGAACTACGGCGGCGGCTCGGCCGGTCCGCAGACCCTGCGTCTCGGCATCGAGAAGTCGCGTAACCTGATGACGGTGCGCCTCGCCAACGACATGGGCATGAACCTGGTTGCCGAATATGCTGAACGTTTCGGCGTCTACGACAAGATGAACCCTGTTCTCGCCATGTCGCTCGGTTCCGGTGAAACCACCGTCATGCGCATGGTCTCTGCCTACGCCGTCTTTGCCAATGGCGGCAAACAGATCAAGCCGACCCTGATCGACCGCATTCAGGACCGCCACGGCAAGACCATCTTCCGCCATGAGGACCGCATCTGCGAAACCTGCAATGCGGAGCGCTTCACCGGGCAGGAAGAACCCGTCGTTGTCGACAACCGCGACCAGGTTCTCGATCCGATGACGGCCTACCAGATCACCTCGATGATGGAAGGTGTGGTGACCCGAGGGACCGCAGCCGGCAAGATCAAGCTCGACCGTCCGGTCGCCGGCAAGACCGGCACGTCGAATGACGAGAAGGATGCCTGGTTCGTCGGCTATACGCCGGACCTTGTCGCTGGCGTCTATATCGGCTTCGACCAGCCGGCGCCGATGGGCCGCGGCTCGACCGGTGGTTCGCTCGCCGCCCCGGTGTTCAACGACTTCATGCAGCTTGCAACGGCCAATACGCCGCCCGGCCAGTTTTTCGTGCCCGCCGGCATGAGCTTCATCCCGGTCAACCGCACCACCGGCATGTTTGCGCTGGAGGGTGAACCGGACACGATCATCGAGGCGTTCAAGCCGGGCACCGGCCCCGCCGATACGCTGTCGATCATCGGCATGGACGGCTATGCACCGCCGGAGGAAATCCTGCGCGACTCGCCCCAGGCAAACCAGGCAGTCACCTCGGGGTCCGGCGGCCTGTTCTGATCCAAGCCCCGCTCTTCTGCGCATCCGGCTCTTTACATCAGGGCCGGGCGCAACTATGCGAGAGGCCAGATTTTCACCAGTTTCAGAGGTTGAGAACGCAACGCATGCGCAATGAAATCGAGAATGTCGTCGACGAAATCAAGCAGGCCATAAGCCTGCTGAGGAGGCATCTTTGACTGGGACCAGGCGATAAGACGACTGGACTGGTTGAACAACAAGGCAGAGGACCCCAACCTCTGGAACGATGCCCAGGAAGCCCAGAAGCTGATGCGCGAGCGCCAGCAGCTGGATGACAGCATCGCTGGCGTCAAGCGCCTCGAGCAGCAGATGACCGACAACATCGAGCTGATCGAAATGGGCGAGGAAGAGGGCGACGAAAGCATCGTCAAGGAGGCCGAGGACCAGCTGAAGGCGCTGAAGACGGAAGCCGCCCGCCGCCAGGTCGAGGCCATGCTGTCCGGCGAGGCCGATAGCAATGACACCTATATCGAAGTCCATTCCGGCGCCGGTGGCACCGAGAGCCAGGACTGGGCCAACATGCTGCTGCGCATGTATACCCGCTGGGCCGAACGCTCCGGCTTCAAGGTGGAAGTGCTTGAAATGCATGACGGCGAAGAAGCCGGCATCAAGTCCGCGACCATCCTCGTCAAGGGCCACAATGCCTATGGCTGGATGAAGACCGAATCGGGCGTGCACCGCCTGGTCCGCATCTCGCCCTATGATTCGAACGCCCGCCGTCACACGTCCTTCTCGTCCATCTGGGTCTATCCCGTGGTCGATGACTCGATCCAGATCGACATCAACGAGAGCGATTGCCGCATCGACACCTTCCGCTCCTCGGGCGCGGGTGGCCAGCACGTCAACACCACCGACTCGGCCGTGCGTATCACGCATATTCCGACCGGCATCGCGGTGTCGTGCCAGCAGGAGCGGTCGCAGCACAAGAACAAGGCCAAGGCCTGGGACATGCTGCGCGCGCGCCTCTATGAGGTCGAACTGAAGAAGCGCGAAGAGCTGGCCAATGCGGAAGCCGCCTCCAAGACGGATATCGGCTGGGGTCACCAGATCCGCTCCTACGTTCTGCAGCCCTACCAGCTGGTCAAGGACCTGCGCACCGGCGTCGAAAGCACGGATCCGGATAGCGTCCTGAACGGCGAGCTGAACGAGTTCATGGAAGCAGCCCTTGCCCACCGCATCAGCGGCAAGGCTTCGGAAGTCTCTGACATCGATTGATCGCAGCGTTCAGCAAGAATGAAGAAGGCGGAGCGCCCGGCGCTCCGCCTTTTTTCATGCCGGCAGCACCGTCTTTGTCTTGCTGGTTTGGTTGACCGCCGCGTCCGTCGCAGCGTGGCGTATCGCGGTGAAGGACTTCGCGAAGCCGAGGAATGTCTCGGTGTGCACCAGGGCGTCCGGGAACAGATGCTGCATCTGGCGGCGATCCAGCAGCGTGGCGTCCTCCAATGCGTTCATCGCTTCGTCAAGGCTCCGTGCCTTCGGATAGAACCCCGTGCGCATCTTGAGATGGGCGCGATACCGGATGGGGTCGGGCAGCCAGTGGATGAAGGGCAGGCGGGCATGCGGTTCAATCGGGAAAGAGAAGCTCGGCGTCTGAATGGCGTAAGACGGAGCAAGCCGTCTCACTTCGGCGGCAAAGGCTCGCTTCCTGGCCCAGGATCCCACATGTTCGATGACCGAGTTGGAGAAGACGATATCGAAAGCATTGTCTTCGAACATCAACAGCGAGCAAGCATCGCCAATCCTGGTTCTGACGGCCGGCAGGTCGCTGAGTTCGGTACTGAACTGATCCGTGATGTTGATGCAGTCGACGGTTGTATGCGCAAGATCGAGACGCGATTGCCACGTCTGCCAGAATTGCGCCGTCCCGCCGAGATCGATGATCTGGCAGGAGCCCTTCCTGCGCACGACATCATCGATCATGCGCCCGAGTAATTTGACACGCTTGAGACGGAACGTATTGCCCGACGAAGTCGGGGAAATGTTCAGCATATCGACGTTCCCTTGCGTTGCCCCAGAAGGCAAGCCATAGGCAATCGACGATAGCCTTGTAAATCCGATAGTTAAGAAGTGGTTAATGCAAGTATCAGTTGCTTGCCCGCTCGACCCTGATATCGCCGAGTTCGTCGATCAGCACCGTCCATTCCTCGACGCGGTCCGTGCCAGGGGCCGTCTTCAGATAGACGGTGGCGAAGAAGCCCGGGGTCGCTGCAACGCCGCTCATGCTTTCGGGGCGGATACCGGTCACATAGGGCTTGATGGCCGTGAATTCTTCCAGTTCCACGCTTTCCACCAGCCTGAGCCCGGTCTCGCCGGAGGCCACCATTTGCAGATGGATGCGCGCCGTGCGGTCCGGCTGCCGGATGGCGACAAGCTTGTAGTAGCCGCGTTCGCCCGCCTGCACGGCCGTCTCCCCGCTGGCGGCACCGTCGGGTGCCGATTCCCAGTATCCGCCGCTGATCACGAAGGTTGCCGACAACGGCAGCTGATCGATCTCTTGGGCCATGACGGGAGAAGAAACGTGCAAAGCCAGCAGCAACGCGGCCGAGGTGAGAACCTTCATGGGAGCCTCAATCGGAAAATTGTTCAGCGATGATCCGGTCGGACCAGGATCTGTCGGAATCGGACAGGATGCGCGCAGTCGTTTCCTCCGATTGCGCAATCTCGACCCTCAGAACCGATTTGACTTCGGTATGGTCCGCCACCGCATTGACCGGACGTTTCTCTGGTT
>JARXAK010000120.1 GCA_029865885.1 Rhizobium sp.
CCGATCCGCTTCCAGCTGATGGTGCTGCCCGGCGTGAAGCTCGACGAGATCCGCACCGTGCACAGCCATATCCACGCGCTTGGCCAGTGCCGCAAAATCATCCGCAGCCATGGCTGGAAGGCCGTGGTTGCCGGCGATACGGCAGGTGCGGCAAAGCTCGTTGCCGAGAAGGGTGACCGGAGCATGGCAGCATTGGCTCCGCGGCTTGCTGCCTCTCTCTACGGGCTCGATATCCTGGCCGAAAATGTCGAGGATTCGGAAAACAACGTGACCCGCTTCGTGGTGCTTTCGCGCGACGAAGACGACCAGAAGCGCACTGCTGCCAACGAGCAGTTCATCACCACCTTCGTGTTCAATGTCCGCAACCTTCCGGCTGCCCTCTACAAGGCGATGGGCGGCTTTGCGACGAACGGGGTGAACATGACTAAGCTCGAAAGCTACCAGATCGGCGGCAAGTTCACGGCGACACAGTTCTATGCCGATATCGAGGGGCATCCGGACGATGCGCCGGTCCGCAGGGCGCTGGAAGAGCTGCGCTTCTTTTCCGAGAAGGTGCGTATTCTCGGCGTCTACAAGGCGCATGCGATGCGCGGCAAGCTCTGATCAGAACGGTGGCGGCGTGGAGCATTCCGGCGCAAAGGAGCGCCTTGAATGCTCTATCCGTTTGTTTCCACGCAATTCCGGACGCAAAACCGCTTCGCACTTTTGCTGGAATTGCTCAGTGCCGCCACTCATACCAGTCTTCGATCAACCTGCGAGCGATCGTGCCCTGGATCGGTAGTGACCGTCCGTCGAACGACCCCTCCGACAGCATGGCGCCAATCTCGTCGCGGGTGAACCAGCGGCAATCCTCGAGCTCGGTGGTATCGAACGTGATGTCAAAATCTGTCGCCTCGCCGTAGCAGCCGATCATCAGCTGGTGCGGCATCGGCCAGGGTTGCGATGCGTGATAGCGGACGCGGCCGACGGTGATGCCCGACTCTTCCCGTGTTTCGCGCCGGACGGCGTTTTCGATGGTCTCGCCCGGCTCGACGAAACCGGCCAGCGAGGAATACATGCCCGCCGGAAAGCGCGGGCTGCGGCCCATGAGGCAACGATCCTTCTTCTCATCGACGACCAACATGATGGCGACCGGATCGGTGCGCGGGAAGATTTCGTGGGCGCAGGCGGTGCATTTGCGCTTGTAGCCGCCGATGAGGGTTTCCATCGTGCCGCCGCAGCGGCCACAAAACTTGTTGTCGGCATTCCAGCGCAAGAGGCTGAGCGCCTGGGCGACCTCGCCGAGCAGTTCGTCACCAACAAGCGCATCGCGGAAAAGCGCGCGGGGATCGGCTGGCTTGTAGTGGGCGGCAAGCGCTTCCGGCGCGACGTTGACGGGGACGGCGAGGCGCGGTTCGCCGGAGGCCTGGTGGCCGAGCAATATGGCGTCGTCGAAGTTCGGCTGGAGATCCGCCAGCTCGTAAGGGGCAAAGAGCGGGTCGAGCACCTGGCCGTCATGCTTCAGCACCAGCTGGGTGCCGGAGAAGGCGAGAATATGCGTACCCTCGACCTTCAACGCCTTTTCAAGCGAGGTCTCGTCGCGATGTTCACTGTCGCGGTCGAGCTTGTTGCCCGAGAAGGTCGTGAGTTCGCTGGGTTCGAGATGCGGGGCACGGTTGAGGAAAATCGAATTCTTCATCGGAATGCTTCAAGTATCCTGTGCTTCATGGCCTCGAAGGCCTTTTCCTCATAGGGGACAGACTGTCCGAAACCCCAGATCGGGCCTGGCCAGTTCGGGTCATTCTCGCTGCGTGCGACGACATGCACATGAAGCTGACGCACAATGTTACCGATCGCCGCGATGTTGATCTTGTCGGCACCGGTCGCCTTTTTCAACGCCGCGCCAACGGTCACCTGTTCCAAAGCGAGGGCGGCCTGATCGTGAGGGGTCAGGTCGAAGATCTCAGACACATCGGGACGTTGCGGCACGAGGATAAGCCAGGGCCAGCGGCTGTCCCTGGCCAGTCTCAGGTCACAGAGGTCGAGTTTCAGGATCGATACGCTGTCTCGGCCAAGACGGTCATCGAGGGTGAAGGGCTGCACGGTGTTTCTCTCCGCCTTGTTTTCGACAACGCTAGCAGTTTTTTCAGAGCTTGGCTTGCATTTGGCGACGTTATTGCCGATATGTCTCCTCGGGAGGTTGGTGGTGGACGAGCCACTCGCCAACCGGGTCAGGTCCGGAAGGAAGCAGCCCTAACGAGCGCGGCACGGGTCATCGTGCCAGCCTCCCACCTCATCTTCATTTCCGGCCTCTGTTTCCGACATGGGCCGTACCATGCCCGGAGCCGGGCGACGGGGAAGCTGGCAACGCGATGAGCGATTTCGAGCCGACTGCAGAGGCCAAGCCCGCCCCCGGCGGCTACCGCGTTCTCGCCCGCAAATATCGCCCCAAGGATTTCACGGATCTGATGGTCGGCCAGGAGCCGATGGTGCGGACGCTGACCAATGCGTTCGAGACCGGCCGCATCGCCCAGGCCTATATGCTGACCGGCGTGCGCGGGGTGGGCAAGACCACCACGGCCCGCATTCTGGCGCGTGCGCTGAACTACAAAACAGCCGAAATCGACAAGCCGACCATCGACCTTCGCATCCCCGGCGAACATTGCCAGGCGATCATGGAGGGCCGGCATGTCGATGTGATCGAGATGGACGCCGCCTCGCATACCGGTATCGATGACATCCGAGAGATCATCGAGCAGGTGCGCTACCGCCCGGTTTCGGCGCGCTACAAGGTCTATATCATCGACGAAGTGCACATGCTGTCGACGGCGGCCTTCAACGGGCTGTTGAAGACGCTCGAAGAGCCGCCGGAGCATGTGAAGTTCATCTTCGCGACGACCGAAATCCGCAAGGTTCCGATCACCGTCCTCTCCCGCTGCCAGCGCTTCGACCTGCGCCGCATCAGCGCGGGCGATCTCGTCAGGCTGTTCTCGACGATTGCGTCCAAGGAAGGCATTGAGGCGGACGAAGACGCGCTTTCGATGATCGCGCGCGCAGCCGAAGGCTCGGCGCGTGACGGCCTGTCGCTGCTTGATCAGGCGATCGCCCATGGCAGTGGCGTCGTGCACGCCGATGCCGTGCGTTCCATGCTCGGCCTTGCCGACCGGGCGCGTATCGTCGATCTCTTCGATCATATCGTGCGCGGCGATGTGGCGGCTGCTCTTTCGGAATTCGGCAGCCAGTATGAGGCCGGCGCCAACCCGACGGTGGTGCTGACCGATCTCGCCGACTTCACCCACCTGGTGACAAGGCTCAAATACATTCCCTCTGCCGCACAGGATCCTTCACTCTCCGAAGTGGAACGTGTGCGGGGTGCGGAACTTGCCGATAGCGTGGCGGTGACGACGCTGTCGCGCATGTGGCAGATGCTGCTCAAGGGCATTCCGGAAGCGGAGGCCTCGTCGCGGCCGGCAGGGGCCGCCGAAATGGTGCTGATCCGGCTGGCGCATGCCGCCCATCTGCCTTCACCCGAAGATGCAGCACGTCGCCTGCTCGAGCTTTCCAACGGCGAAGGTGGAGCGGAGCGCGGGCCATCGGCACCTCGGCCGAACGGCGGCGGTGGTGGCGCCTCGATGGCCATGCGGGTGCAGGCCGTCGGCCAACCCTCGCAGGACAGCGCCCCCCGCCCGACGATGAGCCAGCCGGTGGCTCATCTGCAGAGCGTACCGGCTGGCGACGCGCTGCCGCAGGGGATGGAGCGGCGGGAACCGAGGGTCGAGGAAGCGCCGATCCCCGGTATCCGCGTCGAGACGCTGGACGATATCGCCGATCTCTGCACCAAGAACCGCGCGCCCGTCCTCAGGGCCCAATTGCGCCAGTTCGTCCATCTGGTGAAGATCGAGCCGGGCCGGCTGGAAATCCGGCTCGAATCGCAGTGCCCGCCAACGATCGTCAACGAGCTGAAGATGAAGCTCAGCGAGTGGACGGGTGTGAACTGGTGGGTGACGCTGTCCAATCAGGCGGGTGATCCGACACTGGTCGAGGTCGAGAAGTCGACCCGTGAGGCTCGCCTTGTCGATGCACGGCAGGACCCTGACGTCGCCGCGATCCTCGCGCGCTTCCCGGGCGCCAAGGTCACCGACGTCCGGATCAAGGCAGCGGCCATCGAGGATGACGATCTCGTGGCAGTGCCGCCGGCGGCCGCAGAATCCGCTGAAGGCGACATCCTGCCGGGCGACGACATCGAATTCTAGGGCTTAAAGCCCTTCCCGCAGAACACGACAACAATCCAAGGAGATGACGATGCGCGACATCATGGGCATGATGGGCAAGGTCAAGGAAATGCAGTCCAAGATGGAGAAGATGCAGGAAGAGATTGCTGCGCTCGAAATCGAGGGCAAGTCCGGTGGCGGTCTGGTCACCGTGGTGCTGACCGGCAAGGGTGAAATGCGCAGCATCAAGATCGACCCGTCGCTGTTCAAGGAAGACGATGTCGAAATCCTCGAAGACCTGATCGTGGCTGCCCACAAGGATGCCAAGGACAAAGGCGAAGCCCAGGCGCAGGAAAAGATGGCGGCGCTGACCGCCGGCATTCCGCTGCCGCCGGGCATGAAGTTCCCGTTCTGATCAAAACGGTTGATCGGGTCTGTCAGGGATAGACCCGATCTCCCCAGGGGTTTTCGCCTTCGCGCAGAAACGCGAGGCTCTGGCGCCAGAAGCCATCCTGATGGCGGGCGTGGAAAAGATCGAAGTGACCGACTTTGGCAAAGCCGAGGTCCTCGGGCGCGAGCAGCACCTTGGTCACCGGCGAGCGACGGTAGTAACGCATGGCGCGGCTGATCGCTTTCGGGGTCGCGAATTCATCATCCGACATGGTGACGCTGAGGATCGGGGCGGTTGCGCTCGCAAAACGATCGCACATGACTTCGCCTGCCTCCTGCGACAGACCCTGCTCGGCCCTGCCCTGCTGCAGCCCCCAGCCATAGGCGACGCCTTTCGGCAGATCCTCGAGCCAGCCCAGGCGCTTGCCGGGAAAATACCCGAGCGCAAAGGTGATTGCGGGCATCGCGACATGCCATTTGAGGAAAAGCGGCAGGCGCCGTGCGGGCCGATAGTCCCCCCAATAGCCATACTGGCCGCCGACCGAAAGCATCGCCGAGACGCGCCCGACTGCCGGCGAATAGCCGGGCAGGAAGCCGCCGATGCTATGGCCAACGACGAGGACGCGTCCGGTCTCGTCCTCCTGCAAGGCATGGCGTAAGGCCGCGTCGAAATCCTGCTCGCCCCATTGCCGCCAGGTGAAGGTCGATCCTTCAAGGCTTTCGGGGCGGGAGAGCCCTATGCCGCGATAATCATAGGTGAGGACGGAAAAGCCGTTTGCCGCGAGATAGGCGGCATAACGATGGTAATAGCGGGCGTGGACGCCGGTTGCCGGATTGACGATGACAGTTGCGACAGGCGCTCCTTCAGCTGACCGCCACCAATGACCGGTCAGCCGCACACCATCGGCTGCGGTCAGCTCTGTTCTCCTCGGGTCCATCACTCCTCCAAGCGAGCGGCATGATGGCGAGAAGCATGGGGCAGGTAAAGCCGGATGGGCTTAAGACCTTTGGCGGAGGCTCACATCTCGCCGGCGCGGATCGCATCCTTCACCTTGTAGTGGACCGGAGCCGCCACATAGCGGGCGCGATCGGTCTCGCTCAGCTTGCGGCCGAAAGTCGCCATCATCTCGCGCATGGTGACACGATCGCCGCTCCAGGGCGTGAAGGCGACCGATTGCCCGGCCTCGACCATGCCACCCTGAAGCACGCGGGCATAGGCGCCCGGACGGGCGGCACGGGTGTAGCGCTTGACGATGGTCGGATCGCCCATCTTGGCGGCGAAGGTGGCGCAGGGCATGCGGGCGGAGGTGACTTCAAGAAGCACCTCGCCGATCGCCAGCCTGTCGCCGGCGGCCAGCATGGCGCTTTCGAGCCCCTCGATCACCAGGTTCTCACCGAATGTGCCATAGGGGAGATCGCGGCCAAGCTCGACCTGCCACCAGTCGAGATCGATCGAGCCCTCGATATAGACGGCCTGATCGACGCCGCCGTGGTGCTTGCGGTTGAGGATCGCGTCGCCGACGAGGCCTTCGGCATCAACCATGATCGGACCCTGGATGGCGAGCTTGTTGATGCCGGTCTTGTATTTCTTCCCCGGCAGGATCTCTGGTCGACCAAGGCAGACGGCGAGGATTTTCATTTGGGGCACCCTTCGACGATTCCGTTTCCCGTCTATATGGGCTAGAAACGCCGCCATGGCAAAACGAGTCACCGGCCCCGAAATCGAGAAACTCATCCAGCTTCTGGCGAAGGTGCCGGGGCTTGGACCGCGTTCAGCACGGCGTGCGGCGCTGCATCTGATCAAGAAGAAAGACCAGCTTCTTGGACCGCTGGGTCACGCCATGGGCGAGGCCTATGACAAGGTGAAGATCTGCTCCTGTTGCGGCAATGTCGATACCGTCGATCCCTGCACCGTCTGCACCGATGTGGCTCGCGACCAGTCCGTCATCATCGTGGTCGAGGATGTCTCCGATCTCTGGGCGCTGGAGCGGGCAGCCGCGATGAACGCCGCCTATCACGTGCTGGGCGGCACGCTCTCGCCGCTCGACGGGATCGGGCCCGATGACCTCAACATCAAGGGGCTGATCGATCGCGTGGCAAAAGGCGGGATCCGCGAGATCATCATCGCGGTCAATGCGACCGTCGAGGGGCAGACCACAGCACACTATATAACCGACCACCTGACGGGGCTCGACGTGAAGATCACCAGGCTCGCCCATGGCGTGCCCGTTGGGGGCGAGCTCGATTATCTCGACGAGGGCACATTGTCTGCGGCGATCAGGGCCCGCACCGCGATCTGACGGCATTCTGGGAGGAACATCGATGGCACGAACTCGCAAGCGGCTCCCATGGCTGATGGCCACCATTTCACTTGTTCTGGCCGGGAGCTTCACCGCGCCGGCTGCTGCCGCTTCGCGCAGCGCCGTCGAAGCGCAGTTCCGGCAATGGATCGAAAGCGATCTCTGGCGCGCCGCGCAGGACGGCGGGATCAGCAAACAAATCTTCGACCAGACGCTTCAGGACGTGCAGCTCAACTGGGATCTGCCTGATCTCGTGCCGCCGGGCACGGAGCCGCCGAAAGAGCGGACTCAGAGCCAGGCGGAATTCAGCTCGCCGGCCTCCTATTTCAACGAGAAGCGCCTGCAGGGACTGGCGGCCAGCGGTCGGACGCTTGCGAGCCAGCATGCGTCGACGCTGCGCAAGGTCGAAGCGACCTATGGCGTTCCCGGCTCGATCATCGTCGCCATCTGGGGGCGCGAATCCGGCTATGGGCGGGCGAAGCTCCCGTATTCGGCGATCGACGTGCTGGCGACCAAGGCCTTCATGTCGACGCGCAAGCCGATGTTCCAGCAGGAGCTGATTTCGGCGCTGCATATCGTCGAGAGCGGGGATGTCAGTGCCGACAGGCTGATGGGCTCCTGGGCGGGGGCTTTGGGGCAGCCGCAATTCATGCCGGGAAGCTATCTCAAATATGCCGTCGACTTCGACGGCGACGGCAAGCGCGACATCTGGAATTCGGTGCCCGATACGCTGGCATCCATCGCCAACTATCTGGTGAAGAGCGGCTGGCAGCGGGGCCGTGACTGGGGCTACGAGATCACCATTCCGGACGGTGTATCCTGTGCGCAGGAGGGGCCCGACAGGGCGAAAGCTGTCTCTGCCTGGGCGAGTGGCGGACTGACCCGGATCTCGGGTCGGGCTTTCCCGTCATCGGAGGCCTCGCAGCCGGCGATGATGCTGGTGCCGGCGGGGACCTATGGTCCGGAATTCCTGGTGACGCCGAATTTCTACGTGCTCAAGGAATACAACAATTCCGACCTCTATGCGCTGTTCATCGGCAATCTTGCCGACCGGATCGCGAGCGGCGGCGGCGCGTTCAAGGCGCCCTGGGGCGATGTCGGCAAGATGCTGCGCTCGGATGTGCTCGCCATGCAGAAGGCGCTGGTGGCGGAAGGTTACGATGTCGGCAAGGTCGATGGTCTTCCAGGCTTCAAGACGCGGCGGTCGCTCGGCGAATGGCAGGCGAAGAACGGGATGAAACCGACCTGCTATCCGAGCGCGGATCTGAAGGCCAAGCTGCGCTGAGCCCAGAATTCAATGATGATCGATATGCGGCTGATGGAAGACGTCATCGGCCGGTGGGATTGCCTGACGCTCGATCATCCGGTGGACCTTGGGCGGTCGGTCGCCGCGATGCAGTTCCAGAAGCCGGTCGGTGATCTCGGCATCGGCCTTGGTGCGCCGCTGGTTGTGGCGGACATAATCCACCCAGGTCGGCACGTGATAGGTTTCCGTCCAGATATCAGGGTTTTCCAGATCCCGCATCAGCGTCCAGTTGCGTGCGCCGTCACGCAGGCGGATGCGGCGGCGCTCGACCATGACGCGTAAGAATTCCGGCACGTCCTCGTCCCGGATCTCGAAATCCACATGGATGACGATCGGGCCGCTGCGCGGGCGGATGTCGAGCTTCAGCGACGGTTCGTTGAAGCGGTTCAGCGGATCGAGGTCGAGGGTGGCGAAGGCCGGCATGGGCAAAAAGAAGCCGATGAAGACGCCGACCATCATCAACAGGCTTGAGGCCACCAGAGCGTGGCCGGAGCCGTAGCTTTCGGCCACGCTGCCCCAGAGCCAGCTGCCGGTCGCCATGCCGCCGAAGGTCGCAGTCTGGTAAAGCGAGAGTGCGCGACCAACCACCCATCGGGGGGTGGAGAGCTGGACGACGGTGTTAAAAAGTGAAAGCGCCAGGACCCAGCAGGCGCCGGCGACAATCAGGGCAAGCGCCGTGATCCAGACCGAGCTGCTGATGCCGGTCACGCCGGCGGCCACGGCAAAGCCCGCAAAGGCTGCGCGGACGATGTCTTCGCTCGACAGGAGTTCGCGCGCACGCTGGTTGGAAAAGGCGCCGAAGATGGCCCCCAGCCCGAAGGCGCCGAGCAGGCCGCCAAAGGTGAGCGGGCCGCCGGACAACTGGTCGCGGGCGACGATCGGCAGGAGCGACAGGATCGCGGTCGCGGTGAGACCGAAGATGAAGCCGCGGAACAGCACCTTGCCGAGATTGGGAGACATCGCGACATAGCGCAGGCCCGCCGCGATGGCCGAGCCCAGATGTTCCCGCGGGAGCGGGCTCTTGGGGAGATCGGGACGCCAGCGGAAGAGCGCATAGGTGATCGCAAAGTAAGAGAGTGTGTTGACCGCGAAGGCGGCGGCGGCACCTGCGGCGGCGACAATGGCGCCGCCGATCGCCGGGCCGACGCTGCGGGTGATGTAGAAGCACATGCTGTTGAGCGAGACTGCGGCCGGCAGATCCGAGCGCGGAACGATGTCACCAACCGAGGCCTGCCAGGACGGGTTGTTGAGCGCGGTGCCGCAGCCGATGAGGAATGTGAAGGCGAGCAGTGCCCAGGGCGTGATGAGATCAAGGAGCGCAAACAGGGTGAGAAGCGCCGAGACCACGATCATGAAGAGTTGGGCGGCGATCATGACGTGGCGGCGATCGAAACTGTCGGCAATGGCCCCGGCGATCAGCGACAGCAGCATAATCGGGCCGGTATTGGAGGCCTGGACCAGCGCCACCATGTTTTCCGAGGTGGAGATCGACGCCATCATCCAGGCGGCACCGACACCCTGGATCAGACCACCGAGATTGGACGAGATGCTGGCAAGCCAGATCCGGCGATAGGCTTCATTGCGGAGCGGCAGAAGCGGGGAGCGGCGTTCTGATACGGACATGTCTCGACTTTTATAGCCGCAATCGCTTTCGGGAACGGCTGCGGTGGCACGATCTTGCCTTGTGCAACGCATGGATGGCAAGTTTGTTTTCACCCCTCAGCGAAAAGCTTGCAAATGCCCGGGCGGTCGCGTATATGAGCTTCAAATTCTTGATCGACAGATGAAGGGTGGGCCCGGAAGGACCCGCTCTTTTTTATTGGCGATCTCAGCCAATCGGGAGTAAAACGATTGTCCGAAGACATGCCGAAGCCGGAGACCGGCGAAGCACGGATCATCACCGAGACGGGCCTTGACCGTCGTATCGCAGAGATTATCGAGCCCGTGCTCGTCGCGATGGATTTCAAGCTGGTTCGCGTGCGGATGATGAACCAGAACGGAATGACGCTGCAGATCATGGCAGAACGCACCGACGGCACGATGACCGTCGAAGATTGCGAAGCCGTATCGATGGCGGTATCGCCGGTTCTCGATGTCGAGGATCCGGTCGACAAGGCCTATCATCTGGAAGTGTCGTCGCCGGGCATCGACCGCCCGATGGTTCGCAAGTCGGATTTCACCCGCTGGCAGGGCCATATCGTGAAGTGCGAGACATCGATCCTGGTCGACAACCGCAAGCGCTTCCGCGGCAAGATCACGGATGTGAACCAGGACGGCTTTACCCTGGAGCGCGACCAGGTGGCCTATGGCGAAGAGCCGAAGGTGGTTATCCCCTTCAACACACTCGCTGAAGCCAAACTCATTCTGACGGACGATCTGATCCGTGATGCGCTGCGCGCCGACAAGCTCGCCAAGGCGCAGGCCGCGAACCAGAACGACGAAGACGACAGCGAAGAATAACGTTTTGACCTATAGCCCGAGGCCGATGCCCGGGCGTGAAGACGGAGACCTAAGACAATGGCAGTCAGTGCTAACAGGCTTGAGCTCTTGCAGATCGCAGATGCCGTCGCCCGTGAAAAGGTGATCGACCGCGAGATCGTGCTCGCCGCCATGGCCGACGCGATCCAGAAGGCTGCCCGCTCGCGTTACGGCTCGGAAACCAATATCCGCGCTGACATCAACTCGAAGACCGGCGAAATCCGCCTGCAGCGTCTTCTCGAGGTGGTCGAAAAGGTCGAGGATTACGCCACGCAGATCGCGCTGGAACTCGCTCGCGACCGCAACGTCGACGCCAAGCTCGGCGACTACATCGCAGATCCGCTGCCGCCGATGGACTTCGGTCGAATCGCTGCCCAGTCGGCCAAGCAGGTCATCGTCCAGAAGGTGCGCGAAGCCGAACGTGACCGCCAGTTCGACGAGTTCAAGGACCGCGTCGGCGAGATCGTCAACGGCACCGTGAAGCGCGTCGAATACGGCAATGTCATCGTCGATCTCGGCCGTGGCGAAGGCATCATCCGTCGTGACGAAATGATCCCGCGCGAAGCCTTCCGTTACGGCGACCGCGTTCGCGCCTATGTTTACGACGTACGCCGCGAACAGCGCGGCCCGCAGATTTTCCTGTCGCGTACCCATCCTCAGTTCATGGTGAAGCTGTTCACCATGGAAGTGCCTGAAATCTACGACGGCATCATCCAGATCAAGTCGGTTGCCCGTGACCCGGGTTCGCGCGCCAAGATCGCCGTCATCTCGAACGATAGCTCGATCGATCCGGTCGGCGCGTGCGTCGGTATGCGCGGCTCGCGCGTTCAGGCCGTCGTCGGCGAGTTGCAGGGTGAAAAGATCGACATCATCCCGTGGAGCCAGGATCCGGCTTCGTTCATCGTCAATGCCCTGCAGCCGGCTGAAGTCGCCAAGGTCGTTCTCGATGAAGATGCAGAGCGTATCGAAGTCGTGGTTCCGGACGAGCAGCTGTCGCTCGCCATCGGCCGCCGCGGTCAGAACGTGCGTCTGGCATCGCAGCTGACCGGCTGGGACATCGACATCATGACGGAAGCCGAGGAATCGGAACGTCGCCAGAAGGAATTCAACGAACGCACCAACCTGTTCATGGATGCGCTCGATGTCGACGAGATGGTCGGCCAGGTTCTGGCTTCGGAAGGTTTTGCGCAGGTCGAGGAAGTGGCTTACGTCGACCTCAACGAAATCGCTTCGATCGACGGCTTCGACGAAGACACCGCACAGGAAATCCAGACCCGTGCGCGCGAATACCTCGAGAAGATCGAGGCCGAAATGGATGCCAAGCGCCGTGAACTCGGCGTTGCCGACGAGCTGCGCCAGATCGACGGCATCACCTCGCAGATGATGGTCGCGCTCGGCGAAGACGGCATCAAGACGGTCGAGGACTTCGCCGGCTGCGCTGCTGACGATCTCGTCGGCTGGAGCGAGCGCAAGGATGGCGAGACGAAGAAGTTCGAGGGCCTGTTCTCGAAGTTCGACATCTCGCGTGCCGAAGCTGAAGCCATGATCGTGCAGGCGCGTCTTTCTGCCGGCTGGATCACCGAGGAAGACCTCGCAGCCGAGGCAGAAGCTGAAGGCGAACTCGAAGGCGAAGAAGCCGAGCAGGAAGCGTGATGAGCGCCGAGAGGCCGGACACCCCGGAGGCCGAAGACGACTTCGACCTATCGGATGTGAACGGACGGATGTGCATCGTGACCCGTGAAAGCGGGTCGCCCGACACGCTTCTGCGTTTCGTGGCCGCACCGGACGGGACCATCGTCCTGGATCTGAAGCGGACACTTCCGGGCCGGGGCTGCTGGGTCAGCCCCAGCCGCGAGGCCGTCGACAAGGCCGTGGCGAAGAAGCTCTTCGCCCGGGCGCTGAAACGGGATGTGAAGGCGGATCCGGAGCTCGGATCCGTTGTTGAGCGGCTTCTGGTCGCGCAGCTGATTGGAATGATGAACATGGCGCGGAAAGCCGGGCAGTTCATCACCGGGGCTGCGAAAGTCGAAGCCGCTGTCCGCAGCGGAGAAGCCATTGCGGTATTCCATTCGCTGGATGCTGCGGCGGATGGTGTGAGAAAGATCGACCAGGCCCGAAAGGCCTGGCACCTCGGAACGGGGGCGGATGCGGAAGTGCCCGCATTCCACCTGCTCACCGGGGCGGAATTGGACGAACAGATGGGCCAGAATGCGTTTATCCATGCTTGCGTGCTTGCAGGGCAGGCAGGTGAGGGTGTAGTGAAGCGCGCAACTCTGCTCGAAACCTATCGCGGCCGCGCGCCGCAGGGATCGGGCGCTGGCCCGAAATCACAATGACGCGGTCACCGGCACAGGTCGGCCTCCGTGGTTTAGGACAGTATGTGAACGGCGAGGCCTGATGTTCATCCGGCCCCGCTCGAAGGAACGGGAACGGAATGACCGACAACAAAGACGACAAGACAATCGGCGTGAAGAAGACACTCACCCTGAAGCCCTCGGGGTTGAGCCAGGGTACCGTGCGCCAGGACATGGGGCGCGGCCGTACGAAGTCGGTCGTCGTCGAGACGGTGAAGCGCCGCCCGACCCGTCCGCTGGACGAAAAGCCCATTACACCCATTGCAGCACCTGCCGCTCAGGCACCTGCCCCGGCACAGGCTCAGGCACCGGCACCCGTCGCTGCCCGCCCGGCCGCTGCCCCCACCCCGACGCCGACCCGCGTGCATCAGCCGACGCCGCAGCCGCAGCGTCCCCAGCAGCCGCAGCGTCCTCAGTCCTCGCAGCCGCAGCGCCCGCAGCCTTCGCAGCCGCCTCGTCAACAGGAGCGTCCTCGCGGCGCCGTGCTGCACGAC
>JARXAK010000140.1 GCA_029865885.1 Rhizobium sp.
AAAGAGGCCGCAAGGCGAAAAGCAGCGGTGGCGGTTTCGGTCTCGGAAGGCTGATCTACTGGGGTTTCGTTCTCTCGATCTGGTGCGGTATCGGTATCGCCGGGCTGGTCGCCTACTATGGTTCGCAGATGCCGAGTGCCAGCAGCTGGTCGATCCCCGAGCGCCCGCCAAACATGAAGATCGTTTCCGTCGAGGGCACCGTGATCGCCAACCGCGGCGCGACCGGCGGGGAAGCCCTGCCGCTCGAGGAGATGTCGCCCTTCATCCCGCAGGCGGTGATGGCGATCGAAGATCGGCGCTTCTACTCGCATTTCGGCGTCGACCCGCTGGGTCTCGCGCGTGCGATCGTGACCAATGTAACGAGCGGACGGGCAGTCCAGGGTGGCTCGACGCTGACCCAGCAGCTGGCCAAGAACCTCTTCCTGTCGCCGGAGCGGACGGTCGAGCGCAAGGTGCAGGAAGTGCTGCTCGCCTTCTGGCTGGAGCAGAAATACACCAAGGACCAGATTCTGGCGATGTATCTGAACCGGGTGTTCTTCGGTTCGAACGCCTATGGCGTGGAGGCCGCAGCGCGGCGCTATTTCAACAAGTCGGCGCGCGATGTGAACCTCGGTGAGGCCGCACTTCTCGCCGGGCTTCTCAAGGCACCATCCCGGCTTTCGCCAGCGCGTGATCCGGAAGCGGCCGAGGCGCGCGCGCAGGTCGTGCTGCAGGCCATGCTCGAAGAGGGCTATATCACCGACGACGAAATCAAGACCGCGATGACGCAGCCGCCGACCAAGGCGAAGCGCTACTGGAGCGGCGCCGGGCAGTATGTCGCCGATCTCGTGCGCGACGAGGTGACCCTGCTGATCGGCAAGGTGACCGAGGACATCGTGGTCGAGACGACCATCGACATGACGCTGGAGAAGAAGGCGGAAGCTGCGCTGACGGAATCGCTGGCTGCCGAGGGCGAGAAGGTCAATGCCTCGCAGGCAGCCCTCGTGTCGATCGACGGGACGGGCGCGATCCGCGCGCTGGTGGGCGGCCGCGACTATGCCGAAAGCCAGTTCAACCGGGCTGTGAAGGCCAAGCGCCAGCCGGGCTCGGCCTTCAAGCCCTTCGTCTATGCCGCTGCCGTCGAGAACGGGCTGCGCCCGACATCCGTGCGCAACGATGCGCCGATCCGGATAGGTTCCTGGACGCCGGAGAATTATGACGAGAAGTATCGCGGGCCGGTGACGGCGACGCAGGCGCTTTCCGAATCGCTGAATACGATCGCCGCGCAGCTGATGATGGAGGTCGGCCCGGATCAGGTGATCAAGCTGGCGCATCGGATGGGCATCGAATCAGAGCTGCAGAACAATGCCTCGATCGCGCTCGGCACATCGGAAGTCTCGCTGCTCGAACTGACGGCTGCCTATGCGCCCTTCATGAATGGCGGCTACAAGGCGACGCCGCATATCGTGCGGCGGATCTCGAAGGCGGATGGGACGCTGCTCTACGAGAACAACTATCTTGAGCCGCCGAAGGTTTTGAACGACGGCGTGGTTGCCGCGATGAACGTGATGATGCGCAGCGTGATCGACCACGGCACCGGCAAGAAAGCACAGCTTGCGGGCTGGGAGGCGGCGGGCAAGACAGGCACGACGCAATCCTTCCGGGATGCGCTTTTCGTTGGCTATACGAGCAACCTGACCACCGGCATCTGGTTTGGCAATGACGACGGCCAGTCGATGAAAAAAGTGACCGGTGGCGGACTTCCGGCCAAGGCCTGGCACGACTTCATGACCGCTGCGCACCAGGGGCTCGCCCCTGCGCCCCTTCCGGGCGGCGACTTCATCGAGCCGGCGCCCGCCGAGGACCCGATGACGATCGGGACCATCATCTCCGATGTGCTCCAGGGCGGCGGGGAAGAGCGCTATACCGGCGAGCCCATCTATGCGGAAGACACTCCGGCAGGGCCCGTTCCCTCGCAGGATGTGACCGGTTCGGCAGGGCCTGTTCCGCCGGCAGAGGTCGGCGGCGGACAGGGCACACGGCGCACGACGCTTCTTGACTTGATCCTCGGACAATGAGAGCCCACATCCAGCCTTCGAAACGGATCGGCCTGACGAAAGGTGCATCAGCCAGCATCCCGGATCGCGGCAGGCCGGAGGGGTGCAGCAAAACACCTGAAGCTGGCGCGCCAATCTATTCTTTTTTACCGGTTTTCGGCTGATTTCCAGCCTTGCAGTCAGAAATTCCGCTTCTTATATACGCGACATAGCCGCAGCGGCGCTGCAGTATATCCCAGACCATCCACGTCGAGGGGCTGTCAGGAATGCCTGATTGGGGTTCCGACGGCCTGCTTCAAGGAGAGAATGACATGGCAAAAGTAATCGGTATCGACCTTGGAACGACCAACTCCTGCGTCGCCGTCATGGACGGCAAGGATGCAAAGGTCATCGAAAATTCCGAAGGCGCACGCACCACGCCCTCCATGGTGGCCTTTTCTGACGATGGCGAACGCCTTGTCGGCCAGCCGGCCAAGCGTCAGGCCGTCACCAACCCGACCAACACCCTCTTCGCCGTCAAGCGCCTGATTGGCCGCCGCTACGAAGATCCGACGGTTGAGAAGGACAAGGGCCTCGTGCCGTTCCAGATCGTCAAGGGTGACAATGGCGACGCCTGGGTCGAAGCCCAGAACAAGGGTTATTCCCCGTCGCAGATCTCGGCCATGATCCTTCAGAAGATGAAGGAAACGGCTGAAGCCTATCTCGGCGAAAAGGTCGAAAAGGCCGTCATCACCGTTCCCGCCTACTTCAACGACGCCCAGCGCCAGGCAACCAAGGATGCCGGCCGCATTGCGGGTCTTGAAGTGCTGCGCATCATCAACGAGCCGACGGCAGCAGCTCTCGCCTATGGCCTCGACAAGACCGAAGGCAAGACGATCGCCGTCTACGACTTGGGCGGCGGCACCTTCGATATCTCGGTTCTGGAAATCGGCGATGGCGTCTTCGAAGTGAAGTCGACCAATGGCGACACCTTCCTCGGCGGTGAAGACTTCGACATGCGTCTCGTCGAATATCTTGCAGCCGAGTTCAAGAAGGACCAGGGCATCGATCTGAAGGGCGACAAGCTTGCCCTGCAGCGCCTGAAGGAAGCCGCTGAAAAGGCCAAGATCGAGCTGTCGTCCTCGCAGCAGACCGAAATCAACCTGCCCTTCATCACGGCAGACGCTTCGGGTCCGAAGCACCTGACGATGAAGCTGACCCGCGCCAAGTTCGAAAGCCTGGTCGACGACCTCGTCCAGCGCACGATTGCACCGTGCAAGTCAGCTCTCAAGGATGCCGGCGTTTCCGCAGCCGATATCGACGAAGTGGTTCTGGTCGGCGGCATGAGCCGCATGCCGAAGGTCCAGGAAGTCGTCAAGCAGCTGTTCGGCAAGGAGCCGCACAAGGGCGTCAACCCGGATGAAGTCGTGGCACTCGGTGCAGCGATCCAGGCCGGCGTTCTGCAGGGCGACGTCAAGGACGTTCTGCTGCTCGACGTGACCCCGCTGTCGCTCGGCATCGAAACGCTTGGTGGCGTCTTCACCCGACTGATCGATCGCAACACGACGATCCCGACGAAGAAGAGCCAGACCTTCTCGACCGCGGAAGACAACCAGCAGGCCGTCACCATCCGCGTTTCGCAGGGCGAGCGTGAAATGGCTGCCGACAACAAGCTGCTCGGCCAGTTCGACCTCGTCAGCCTGCCACCGTCACCGCGCGGCATGCCGCAGATCGAAGTGACCTTCGACATCGACGCGAACGGCATCGTTCAGGTTTCGGCCAAGGACAAGGGCACCGGCAAGGAACAGCAGATCCGCATCCAGGCCTCCGGTGGTCTGTCTGACGCCGACATCGAAAAGATGGTCAAGGACGCCGAAGCCAATGCCGAGGCCGACAAGAAGCGCCGCGCCGTGGTCGAAGCCAAGAACCAGGCCGAAAGCCTTGTTCACTCCACCGAGAAGTCGGTGAAGGAGTATGGCGACAAGGTTTCGGAAACCGATCGCAAGGCGATCGAGGATGCGATTGCGGCTCTGAAGGGCGCCATCGAAGCCTCCGAGCCCGATGCCGACGACATCCAGGCCAAGACCCAGACCCTCATGGAAGTGTCCATGAAGCTGGGCCAGGCCATCTATGAAGCGCAGCAGGCCGAAGGCGGTGCAGGCGACGCGGATGGTGGCAAGGACGACAACGTCGTCGATGCCGACTACGAAGAAGTGAAGGACGAAGACGCGAAGAAGTCGGCTTGATGCAGGGCCGCTTCGGACGTCGTTCCACGCGCTGGCTGGCCTTCGGGCCAGCCGCCATTTCGTTGATGCTGACGACCGGTGCCATGGCACAGGACAGGGGGCAGGTCAGCGCCGTTCACCGCCAGGTGAGCGCCGCCGAGGCCAAGGTGGCCAAGGCGATTTCCGCCAAGGACACCAACTCCCTTTCCAGCCTCGGCAACCAACTCGGCAGCATTATCGAAGCTGCGCTGCAAAGGCGCGAGAGCGGTGGCGAGGTCTCGTCCTGCGACATGGCCGCCCATTCGCTGGCCTTTGCGGCGGTGACGTCCGCAGACGGACTGATCAGCAAGGGTGAGGCGCGCAAGCTTCTGATGCAGGATGCGATCTCTGCGGCAGCCGACTTCCAGAAAGACATGCAGGCTTGCGACAAGCAGGCCGGCAAGGCAACGGGCAGCCACACGAGCGTTGGGAAAGCTTTGAGAGCTTTGTAAGACCATGGCAAAAGCAGATTTCTACGAGACCCTCGGGGTTGGCCGGACCGCGGACGAGAAGGAGCTGAAGAGCGCCTTCCGCAAGCTGGCGATGAAATACCACCCGGACAAAAACCCGGGTGACGATGAGGCCGAAAAGAAGTTCAAGGAACTCAACGAGGCCTATGAAACCCTGAAGGATCCGCAGAAGCGCGCGGCCTATGACCGCTTCGGCCACGCCGCCTTCGAACAGGGCGGCATGGGCGGTGGCGGTTTCGGTGGCGGCGGCGGCTTTGCAGGCGGAGGCGGTTTCTCCGACATCTTCGAAGACATCTTCGGCGAGATGATGGGCGGCGGTCGCGGCGGTCGTGCCCGCTCGACCGGCGGTCGCGAACGTGGCGCAGATCTGCGCTACAACATGGAGATCAGCCTCGAAGAGGCCTATACCGGCAAGACGGCGCAGATCCGGGTTCCGACCTCGATCACCTGCGATGTCTGCACGGGTTCGGGCGCCAAGCCAGGAACGCAGCCGAAGACCTGCACGACCTGTCAGGGATCGGGCCGTGTCCGCGCGGCCCAGGGCTTCTTTTCGATCGAACGGACCTGCCCGACCTGTCACGGTCGTGGCCAGACCATTTCGGATCCCTGCGGCAAGTGTCACGGCCAGGGCCGCGTCACCGAAGAGCGGTCGCTCTCCGTCAGCATTCCCTCGGGCATCGAGGACGGCACGCGCATTCGCCTGCAAGGCGAGGGTGAAGCCGGGCTGCGTGGCGGTCCGTCGGGCGACCTCTACATCTTCCTGTCGGTCAGACCGCACGAATTCTTCCAGCGTGACGGGGCGGATCTCTACTGCTCCGTGCCGATTTCGATGACGACGGCAGCACTCGGCGGCACCTTCGACGTGGTGACGCTTGATGGCACCAAGTCGCGGGTGACAGTGCCGGAAGGCACACAGCCGGGCAAGCAGTTCCGTCTGAAGGCGAAGGGCATGCCCGTGCTGCGCTCGACGCAGGTGGGCGATCTCTATATCCAGATCCAGATCGAGACGCCGCAGAAGCTGACCAAGCGTCAGCGCGAACTGCTGCAGGAATTCGAGCAGCTGTCGTCGAAGGAAAACAACCCGGAATCGACGGGCTTCTTCGCCCGGATGAAGGATTTCTTCGATACGCTCAGCGACTGAGCGGCATCCAGGCTGACCAAGATATTGCAAGGGGCGGTCCCGACGGGCCGCCCCTTTTGCATGGGTTCAGGCGAGCACGCGTGGGTGCCTCAGGATGAACCAGGCGAAGTGCTTGTGGATCGCCGGCGCAATTCCATAGACGATCGAGAGCACCATGATCGGCGCCAGAAGCGCTGTGCGGGCCCAGATCGGCCAGCCTTCAGTCAGCGGCATCAGGACATAAAGAATGGCAGTGACGAAGGGGTAGACGGCAAGGAGCATCAGCAGGGCAAGCCGATGCTTGGAGGGCATGGGGCGGGAGGCCGGCAGGTTGGGCATGGGAGGCTCCATAAGAACGGTACGTTTCGTTTATATTGAAACGGGCCGTTTCGTTCAATAGATTTTTCTGCTAAGGATCGGGCAGAGGAGCACAGACTGTGACGAAGACCGCAGACGACATCACAAAACGCACATCGATCGGCGCGCAACGCAATCCTGCAAGCGAGGAGGCAATCCTCACCGCAGCCGCTGAGATCCTGAGCGAAGGCGGACTTTCGGCGTTTTCGATCGAAGCCGTGGCCAGACGGGCCAAGGCCGGCAAACCGACGATCTATCGCTGGTGGCCTTCCAAGGCGGCGCTCCTGCTCGACATCTATCATCGCCAGAAGGGCGAGACCTTCTATCCCGACACCGGCAGCACGCGCGCAGACCTGGTCGCCTTTCTCGAGACGCTGCTCGGCTTCTGGAAGACCAGCGGTGGCGAGGTCTTTCGATCAATCATCGCCGAGGCGCAGAGCGATCCGGCCGCCCTCGAAGCCCTGCGGGACTATGCGGTGACGCGCTGTCGGGCAAGCGGCCTGATCCTGGAGCGGGGCGTGGCACGGGGGGAAATCGGCGAGGCGCTCGACATCCCGCTCGTGATGGAGCTGTTTTCGAGCTTCTGCTGGCAGCGGCTGCTGACCGGCCGGCTCGACCCGTCACAGGATCAGATAACGCATCTCGTCGATGCGGTGCTCACCGGCTTCGCGGCGAAAGATCGCGCCGCTCAGTAATGCGGCGGACGGGTGATGGCAGGGGCTTCGAGGCCCTGCTCTTCCAGAGACAGGAAGCGCTCCGTGAGCCGATCCAGCTTGGCCCGGGTCTGCTCAACCACCTTCCATTGCTCCGTGAGCTGATCGGAGAGCTCCTCGATGACCCGCATCTGATGGGCAACGGTCTCTTCCAGACGCGTGATGCGCTCGTCCTGCGTGTCCATGATCTTCTCCATCGTCTCGATGCGGCCTAGATGCCGCAAGACGGGTGCGCGGTCAAACGCCGTCTGGCGTGATACCTTCAGCGCTGCTTTTTCTTGCGATAGGGCATGGTCATGACGGCAGATGCGGTGACGGCTGCGGCAAACGTCAGCGCGAGGGGAAATGCCAGCATGAGAGCCGGCAGGACGGGGTGGCTGGAGCGGGAGAGCGATGTTCCGAGGCCGCCGAGATCGAGCCAGAAGATGGCGAAGGCCACGAGCAGGCCGAGGAGACCACCAAGACTGGCGTTGAGTGCCAGGAAACCCAGCATCTCCCAGTGGTCGCGTCTGGCTTCTTCGGGTGTCAGATCATCGGAATGCAGGGGCATGGCATGGCCTCCGGCTCAGTTCTGCTTCCAAACTAGCGCGTCCGGTCAAGAGTTCCATGTCGCCAAGCGTCGCATGTCCTGAGAGATTGGCGCTTGTGCCTTGCCATCACCGATCAATCGTCCTAGCTCAGGGCGACAACGATTCCGGCCCATGACCCAGAAGACACAAATCCACCGGCTCAAACTCACCGACTTCCGCAACTATGCGCAGGCAGGCCTTGCGCTGGACGGACGGCATGTCGTGCTGGTCGGTGACAACGGGGCGGGCAAGACCAATTTCATGGAGGCGATCTCCTTCCTGTCGCCCGGGCGTGGTCTTCGCCGCGCCGTGCTTTCCGACATTCCACGGCTCGGGGCCTCCGCGAGTTTCACGGTCTTTGCGGCAATCGATGGCATGGCCGGGGACGCCGATATCGGCACCGGCACGGAGACGACGGAAGAGGACAATCTCGTCCGGCGGCTCCGGATCAACGGCGCACCAGCGAAATCGGTCGATGAGCTCACCGAGCATCTGCGCATCCTCTGGCTGACGCCGGCTATGGACGGGCTGTTCACCGGCCCATCGGCGGACAGGCGTCGATTCCTCGACCGGCTGGTCCTGTCGCTCGACCCGGCCCATGGGAGGCGGGCGAGCGACTTCGAGCGCGCTATGCGCAGCCGCAACAAGCTGCTTTCGGAAGGGCGTTTTGACCCGACCTGGCTTTCCGGCATCGAACAGCAGATGGCAGCCCTTGGCGTGGCCATGGCGGCGGCGCGGCGGGAAATGCTCGGCCTGCTGTCCGGCCTGATCGACGCAGATCGGCAGACATCCGCCTTCCCCTCGGCAGCGCTGCACCTCACCGGCTTCCTTGATGATCTGGCCGACCTGCCGGCATTCGAGCTGGAAGAGCGCTATATCGAGATCCTCGCCCAGTCTCGCCACAGGGATGCGGCAGCGGGCAGAACACTGGACGGCCCGCACCGCGCCGATCTCCTCGTGCGGCATATCGAGAAGGACATGGACGCCGAACGTTGCTCGACGGGCGAGCAGAAGGCATTGCTGATCGGGCTGATTCTTGCCCATGCAAGACTGGTCGCCACCATGACCGGGTTCGCACCGATCCTGCTGCTCGATGAAATCGCGGCGCATCTGGACGAAGGACGGCGGGCGGCGCTTTTCGAGCGAATCGATGCCCTCGGAGGCCAGGCCTTCATGACCGGGACCGACAAGGCGATGTTCTCGGCGCTTGGGGATCGGGCGCAGTTCGTGACCATCCGGGACGGGCAGATCGATGGTTGAAGGTGCTTTTCATCGCATGCGCCGGGTGGCAAGGTGACGCCCATGGACCCGCTTTCACCTGAAGAACTCTCCCGCTATCACCGTCATATCCTGCTGCCCGAGGTGGGTGGCCATGGCCAGCAATTGCTGAAAGCCGCGCGCGTCCTGGTGATCGGGGCGGGCGGGCTTGGTTCGCCAGTGCTGCAATATCTGGCCGCAGCCGGCGTCGGAACACTCGGGATCGTTGACGACGATGGCGTATCGCTCTCCAATCTCCAGCGGCAGGTGATCCACGACACGGGAACGCTGTCCGAGAAAAAGACGGAGAGTGCTGCACGCGCCATTGCCCGGCTCAACCCGAATTGTCGCACGGTCCGCTACGAGGAACGCTTCACCGCCGAGTTCGCCCGGGATCACCTGTCGCGCTACACGCTGCTGATCGACGGCTCGGACAACTTTACCACCCGCTATGCAGCGGCGGACGCGGCGGAGCGCGCGAAGGTGCCGTTGGTGACCGGGGCTGTCGGGCGCTTTGATGGCACCGTGACCGTTCTCAAACCCTATGAGAGCGGGCCAGATGGCCTGCCCTATCCCCGTTACACCGATCTCTTCCCCGAGCCGCCGCCCGAAGGCCTTGTGCCCGCCTGTGCGGAAGCGGGCGTGATCGGAGCACTCACCGGCGTCATCGGCACGCTGATGGCCATGGAGGCCATCAAGGTGATCACCGGGATTGGCGAGCCGCTTGTTGGCCGGCTTCTGATGTATGACGGGCTTGCCGCCCGTTTCGATACGATCCGCTACAAGCGACGAGCAGGGACATGAGTGTGAGCATTCGCCGGATTGATGAGAGCTTCTCGCGCTACGAGGAACTGCTGGCGCTGATCATGGGCTCGTTTGCCTATATGGACGGTGTCATCGACCCGCCCTCCTCTGCGCATCGGCTGACCGTCGTTTCGCTCAAAGACAAGGCCCGGGACGAGATCGGGCTCATTGCCGAGATCGATGGCCGGCTGCTCGGCTGCGCCTTCCTGCGGGCCGAACCTGATTTCCTCTATGTCGGCAAGCTGGCGGTTTCGCCCGAGGCGCAAGGCAGCGGAATCGGCAGCCGTTTTCTCGCCGAGGCCGAGGCGATCGCACGGGACCTTCGCAAGCGCGCCTTGCGGCTCGAGACCCGGATCGAACTCACCGGCAATCACAGACGATTTGGCGCCTGGGGCTTCATCAGGACCGCCGAGAAGAGCCATGCGGGATACGACCGGCCGACCTTTGTCGAGATGCAGAAGCATCTCGACTGACAGGTTCAGCTCCGGCTCGGCAGCACCCGGTTCGGCGGCCGGTGGCCGTCGAAATAGGTGCGGATGTTGATGATCACCTTGTCGCCCATGTCGGTGCGGCCCTCGATCGTGGCCGAGCCGGTATGCGGCAGCAGGACTACCTTGCCCTCATTGGCGAGTTTCACCAGCTTCGGGTTGACCGCAGGCTCGTTCTCGAAGACGTCGAGACCGGCACCGGCGATCTTGCCGGCGCGCAGCGCCTGGATCAGCGCATCCTCGTCTATGATGCCACCACGGGCGGTATTCACCACATAGCTTGTCGGCTGCAGAAGCGCGAGGCGACGGGCCGAAAGCAGGTGAAAGGTCGCCGGCGTCGAGGGGCAGTTCACTGAAACGATGTCAACGCGGGCCAGCATCTGGTCGAGGCTGTCCCAATAGGTCGCTTCCAGCTCATCCTCGGTCGCGGGGTTCACTCGCTTGCGATTGTGATAGTGGATCGACAGGCCGAAGGCCTTGGCGCGGCGAGCAACGGCGGTGCCGATGCGGCCCATGCCGATGATGCCGATCCGCTTGCCCCAGATGCGGCGACCGAGCATCCAGGTGGGCGACCAGCCCTCCCATTCGCCGGGCTTGTCCATGAGCACCCGTGCACCCTGGACGAGGCGCCGCGGGACGGCGAGGATCAGCGCCATGGTCATGTCGGCCGTATCTTCGGTCAGAACATTCGGCGTGTTGGTGACGGTGATACCCTTTTTCGCCGCCGCATCGATGTCGATATGGTCAGTGCCGTTCGAGAAACTCGCGATCAGCTTCATCTGCGGGCCCGCTTCGGCAATCAGGGCTGCATCGATTCGGTCCGTCACGGTCGGCACGAGAACGTCCGCCGTCTTGACGGCGTCGATCAATTCTTCGCGCGTGCGCGGCCGGTCATCCACATTCAGCTCAGCCTCGAACAGCTCGCGCATCCGCGTTTCCACGGCATCGGGCAGTTTCCGCGTGATGTAGACCTTGGGTCTTTTCCTGTTCGTCATGGGCCGCATCAATGCCTTCTTCAGAACTCGTTAACCAAGTCGCGGGATACTTCGCTCCTTAGGAAGGCAATTTCTACCAAACCCGTCGGCGAAGACAAACAAAACTCGTCGGATGGGGGCGGATTTGTCCCTGATACGCGTGACGCGTTACGGGGCGGTCAGAAAGCACTTCATTTCCACAGCTTAGCCCGGAATGACCATGTTTCATAACCTGCGCCGCGTCAGCATTGCATTCAGCGTCCTTACGCTGTCTCTCATGGCCGGCCCGATCGCCGGGCATGCCCAGTCGACGACGAAGGGCTCGAGCGGCCTGCCGCTGCCGCGCTTCGTCAGCCTGAAGGCCGAGAAGGTCAACCTGCGCATTGGCCCGAGCACCGATTACGCCGTCTCCTGGCGCTACATGAAATCGGGCCTGCCGGTGGAGATCATCCGCGAATACGAGAACTGGCGACAGATCCGCGATGCTGATGGGACCGAGGGCTGGGTGAACCAGACCCTCTTGACCGGCGAGCGCACCGCCGTTGCCGCACCCTGGATGCGCGGCAATGGCGAGAACGTCTATGTCATGATGCGTCGCGATTCCAACCCGTCAGCCGCCATCATCGCCAAGCTCGAGCCGGGTGTCGTGCTCAAGCTCAGCGAATGCAACGGCAACTGGTGCCAGGCCGAAACGGGTGGCGTGACCGGCTGGGTGTCGCAGAACGAGATCTGGGGCGCCTATCCCGGCGAGGCCTTCAAATAAGGCCGACCGCCGCAGCGCCATTCTTCAGGGACATCATCGGGCGCGGACCGATCTGCTGGATAACGACACCGGCGGCATAACAGCCGAGATGGGCGCAATCCTCCAGGCTTCGACCATTGGTGTAGCCGAACAGGAAGCCGGATGCGAAGAGATCGCCGGCGCCTGTTGTGTCCACCACATGCGCCACCTTTGTCGCGGGTACCCGGATACGCTGGTCGTTCTTGACGACGACGGCGCCTTGATCGCCCATGGTGACGGCTGCCAGCTTGCAATCCTTCGATATCAGGTCGAGTGCATGGGCGAAATCGTCGGTTTCGTAGAGCGAGAGGGCTTCCTGCTCGTTGGCGAAGACGATATCGACGGTACCGGAGCGCATCAGATCCAGGAATTCAGAGCGGTAACGGCCGACGCAGAAACTGTCGGAGAGCGTCATCGACATTTCCCGCCCGGCTTCGTGCGCAATGCGGGCACAGTCGAGGATCGCCTGCTTGGCGCGTGGCGGGTCCCAGAGATAACCTTCGAAATAGGTCACCTTGGATTGGGCCACCACTTCCGGCTCTACATCTTCGGGTCCGAATTCGACGCAGGCGCCGAGATAGGTGTTCATCGAGCGCTCGCCGTCTTCGGTGACGAAGATCATGCTGCGGGCGGTCGGCGGCTGGGTGGTGCCAGGCGCGGTCTGAAAATGCACGCCCTGGGCACGGATATCGTGGGTAAAGATCTCGCCCAACTGGTCCTCGGCGACCTTGCCGAAATAAGCCGCCTTGCCGCCAAAATTGGCGATGCCGGCAGCCGTGTTGCCGGCGCTGCCGCCGGAGGCTTCCACAGCCGGACCCATCATGCCGTAGAGCCGCTCGGCGCGCTCCGCGTCGATCAGGTTCATTGCGCTCTTGGTGATGGCGTTGTCGATCAGAAACTGGTCGTCGCAGCGAGAAATAATGTCGACGATGGCATTGCCGATCGTCAGGACATCGAACTGGCTCATGAGGTCCGGGGCTCCGTTTGCTTGGCCTGACGGTCATAGCCGTTTTTCCGCATATGGGAAGGGGGAAGTAGATCGACGTCATCTTGTCGTTACATCTGCTGGCTAACAGAAGCTCCGTGAGCGACCATCTCCCCAGGGCGTCACGCGGACCATGACCGGTCCGACACAGGGAAAGCTGACCACGGATGTACTGGCGGCGGACCCGATCCCCGGCGTGACCGGGCGTCGAAGCAGGCATTTGCCTGCTTTTGTCGTTTCTGGCGGATTGGCCGGGCGTGGCAAGAAGCCTAAGAAGGCTCATCTTGCCATGACGAGTCGATTTTTCATGACCACCGTTGCCCAGGACGTCCTCCCCATCTTCATCCTCATTCTCTTCGGCTGGGCGCTCGTCCGACTGAAGATCCTCGCCGCAGACATCGGCGATGGGCTCGGGGACTTCGTCTTCAAGGTGGCGGTCCCGCTGCTCTTGCTTCGCACCATCGCCAATGCCGACTTCCACGGCGCCTCCCCGTTTCGCCTCTGGATCGCCTATTTCTCCGGTGTGCTCGTTGCCTGGGCCATCGGGCATCTGGTGGCAACCCGTCTCTTCGGCCGGGATCAAAAGGTGGGCGTGCTGGCGGGCGTCTCCTCGGCCTTTGCCAACAATGTCTTCATCGGCCTGCCTCTCGTCGAGCGTACTGTTGGCCCGGAAGGCATCGTCGCCATGTCGATCCTGCTTGCCATCCATCTGCCGCTGATGATGATCGCCGGAGTGGTGGCCATGGAGCGGGCTGAACAGCAGACTGGCGGGCGAGAGGCCGCCGGCGTGGTCCAGGTGGTCAAGCAGGTTTGCGGCAACCTGGTGCGCAATCCCTTGATCATAGGGCTCGCTGTCGGCGTGCTCCTACAGATCGCGGATACACCCGTGCCGCCGTTGATCGACGGTATCGTCGCGCAGGTGGCTGGCATGGCGGCCCCCGCGGCACTGATCTCGCTCGGGATGACACTCAACAAATATGGCATGACGGGAAATGTCAGGATCGCGACCAGCATCTCGCTGTTGAAGCTCGGTCTGATGCCCGCCGTTGTCTGGCTCGCCTCGACCCTTCTCGGTCTTTCACCGCAATGGACGGCAGCCCTGGTGCTGACCTCCTCGGTTCCCACCGGCATCAATGCCTGGCTGATCGCCAGCCGCTTCGGGGTGGGTCAGGGGCTTGCCGCCTCGGTGATCACGCTGTCCACCGCCGCAGGCGTGGTGACGGTTTCGCTCTGGGCGCTCCTGCTTCTCTAGACGTCGTTCACCAAAGCAAAATGCCCGGCGCGAGGCCGGGCATAGTCTCATTTTCCTGAAATCAGGTGATCAGTTGGTCGCAGCCGGATCCGGCAGGGCAACCGGTGCATCTGCCTTAGTATGCAGGTACATGATCAGGTTGGCGCGCTCATCATCTTTCTTGATGCCGGCAAAGCCCATGGCCGTTCCAGGAATGTGCTTCTTAGGCGCCAGCAGGAACTCGTTCAGGTGATCCCAGGTCCAGAGAACCGAACCTCCCTGGGCAAATTCCGTCATGGCAGCCGAATAGCTGAAGCCTTCATGCGAAGCGATCGGGCGGTCGACAAGGCCATAGAGGTTCGGGCCAACCTTGTTGGCGCCGCCCTTGTCGACGGTGTGACAGCTCGCACATTTCTTGAAGACGGCTTCGCCTGCGGCCGCATCGGCGCTGGCGAGCAGAACTGCGATTGGCACTGCAGCAACTTCAGGAGCCGCTTCGGCAGGTGCTGCCTCTTCGGCCACGATGGCGAAGCCTTCCTTCTCAGGCGTTTCCGAATGGAAAATGCCTTCCGACGCGATCGACACAGACATCAGGACGAAGACGGTGCCGAGGAAGGCACCCACGCCCATGTTGGTATAAGAGTTCATCTGCAAAGCTCCCCGTGCAGCCGGCCGATGAGCAACCGGACGATCTTGAAATCGCGCGGAACCTATGTCTTTTGCATAACACTTGCAACACGATTATGGTCCCGCAACTGGGACTATTTGACACTTCTGTGCGGTGATTTGAAGGGGTTACGGACATGAATGAAGGCAGAACTGCCAAAACCTTGGTCCTGATCCCGGCCCGCATGGCATCCACCCGACTTCCGGGCAAGCCGCTGGCCGATATCGCAGGCCTTCCGATGATCGTGCAGGTCGCAAAACGTGCTCACGAGGCCAATGTCGGGCGAATCATTGTTGCCGTCGACGACATCAGGGTATTTGACGCCGTCGAGGCCGCAGGCTTCGAAGTGGTGATGACGCGGGCCGACCACCAGTCGGGTTCCGACCGGATTTTCGAAGCGCTGACGAAGGTCGACCCGGATGGAAAAGCCGAGATCGTCATCAATGTGCAGGGCGATCTGCCAACAATCGATCCTCAGACGATCAGGGCGGCTCTCCGGCCGCTCGAAGATCCGTCCGTGGACATCGCAACGCTGACAGTCGAAATCGAGGACGAGCAGGAAAAGACCAATCCGAACGTGGTGAAGGTCGTTGGCTCGCCGCTCTCTGCCGACAGGCTGCGGGCACTCTATTTTACCCGCGCCACCGCTCCGCATGGGGCCGGCCCGCTCTATCACCACATCGGGCTCTACGCCTATCGCCGCAAAGCGCTCGAACGCTTCGTCTCGCTTGCCCCCTCGACGCTTGAAAAGCGGGAATCGCTTGAACAGCTCAGGGCGCTCGAAGCCGGCATGCGCATCGATGTCGAGGTGGTGAAGACCGTGCCGCTCGGGGTCGACACACCCGCCGATCTCGACAAGGCGCGCCGCATCCTTTCCGCATCCTCCAACGCAGGACACTGATCCCTTGGCTTTGACGAACAAGATTTCCTTCCAGGGCGACTATGGCGCCAATTCCGACATGGCCTGCCGCGACATGTTCCCCAGCATGGAGCCGCTGCCCTGCCCGACCTTCGAGGATGCCTTCGTGGCCCTGGAGACGGGAGAAGTGGATCTGGCGATGATCCCGATCGAGAACACGCTCGCCGGCCGCGTTGCCGACATCCACTATCTGCTGCCGCTATCGCGCCTGCATATCGTCGGCGAATATTTCATGCCGATCCGCTTCCAGCTGATGGTGCTGCCGGGGGTGAAGCTGGACGAAATCCGCACCGTACACAGCCATATCCATGCGCTCGGCCAATGCCGCAAGATCATCCGCAGCCATGGCTGGAAGGCCGTGGTGGCGGGTGACACGGCGGGAGCTGCCAAGCAGGTGGCGGAAAAGGGCGACCGCAGCATGGCCGCACTTGCACCCCGTCTCGCTGCTTCGCTCTACGGGCTCGATATTCTTGCCGAGAATGTGGAGGATTCCGAGAACAACGTGACGCGCTTCGTGGTGCTCTCGCGGGACGAGGCAGAGCCGAAGCGGACGAGCCCGGAGGAACGCTTCATCACCACCTTCGTGTTCAACGTGCGCAATATTCCGGCTGCCCTCTACAAGGCGATGGGCGGGTTTGCCACGAACGGCGTCAACATGACCAAGCTCGAAAGCTACCAGATCGGCGGCAAGTTCATCGCCACCCAGTTCTATGCCGATATCGAAGGGCATCCGGAGGATGCACCGGTGAAACGCGCGCTTGAGGAGCTGCGTTTCTTCTCCGAGAAGGTGCATATTCTGGGCGTTTACAAGGCGCATGAAATGCGGGGCAAGCTCTAAAATCGAGAGCTTAATTGCGGCTTAGTCGATTGCTGCGCCATTCCAGGCGCAAAACCGGTTCCCACTTTTGCTGGAATGGCTCAATGCCGCCACTCGTACCAGTCGGTGATCAGGCGCCGGGCGATCGTGCCTTCGATCGGAAGCGTCCGGCCTTCGAAGGAGCCTTCCTGCAGCATGGTGGCGATCTCGCCGCGAGTGAACCAGCGACAATCCTCGAGCTCGACGGAATCGAACGCGATCTCCGTCGTCGTCGCCTCGCCGTAGCAACCCAGCATCAGCTGGTGCGGCATCGGCC